>NZ_CP071462.1:2548994-2867619 GCF_017352155.2 Haloterrigena alkaliphila | reverse complement strand
TCACGCGCGAGTCGTCCGAGATCCGGACGACGATCGTCCCCGTGAACGGCGCGTCGACGTCCTCGCCGACGGTGATCCCGTCCTCGATGATCGTGTTGCCGACCCCCGACTCGGTGTAGAAGATCGTGCTCGCGTAGCAGGGATAGCCGTCCTCGAACGTTCCGGTGAGCCGCGCCTGCGTACAGGCGTCGAACGTCACCCCCTCACCGGGATCGCCGCCGTCCGCAGTGACGACCACGCTCTCGGAGGCCTCGTGGGCACCCGTATCGACCCGGACCGGGAACTCCTCGCGCCCGCCCGACGGCTGCCCCGCCCGAAACTCGAGCGTGAGCCGCTGGCGTTCGCCGGGCGCGAGCGTCAGGGTTCGACTGTCCTCGACTTCGGGCGTGTGGCCGACGATCAGTTCGACGTCGGTCGTCCCCGTCTCGTCGCCGACGTTCTCGATGATCGCCGTCACCTCGAGCAGGTCGCCGCCGTTGACCGGCGAACTCGTCCGCGCGGTCGCGACCTCGAACAGCGCCGGATCGTCCTGTGCGGATGTCGTCGCCGGACCGACGCCCGCAGTGCCGATTCCCCCACCGGTGAACGCGATGAAGCGTCGTCGGTTCATACCCTAACCTTGCGTGTCAATCCCAATCAAACCATACGGCACGTGTCATGTTCGACTACTGTCAGTGCGACTGGTCGCTCGGCAGGTAATTCCGCGGGCGGGACGGCCCGTGGGTCGCCGCACCGTTCGCCCGTGGCGCGCGGTCGTCCGACCGGGACGCTCGACCGCTCGTCCCCTCGAGTCGGGTCGACGAGTACCGTTCGGAGCCGACCGATATGAGTGTGTGTATCATACCCAAAGCACAGTTAAGGAGATCGCACCAGTGACATCGAAACGAAGTCTTCAGACGCGCACAACGAATTCAGGTGATCCCACGTGACCGCTCGCTCCGCGCCACGGCTCCGCTCGCTTCTTTCGACTCGAGCCGTGACGCACGGTTTCGGCGGGCTCGAACGCCGCGAACCCGTGGGAACCCCGGACGATCTCGGGTATCCGAACTGGTCCAGTACTCAGACACTGGCGACCCGTCTCGGGATCGTCTGATCCACTTGCCCGCATAATCCGGCCCCCACACGGAGTACCCGTCCGGGGCCGGAGAAGACGGGCGCGCCGCTCGCGAGGCACAGCGTCATCGCCGTCGTTCGCTGTCGACCTCGCTCGCGGCATCTCGATTTCGGTTACGGCGACACCGCGAGCCGGTAGCGATCGAGCCGCCGGCTCGGTCGGCGCGCCGGCTGCCGTCCACGCGGTACGCGAGTAGCCGTGGCCCCGTTCAGTTCGGGTCTCGCCGCCGGAACCGCGAGATCGAGACCCGACGACGAAGCCCGCGAGGGATGCGCATCGAGACAGGCACCGACTCGCCCGACCGGGACGACCGTCCCCGACCGGGTGACTGCGAGGGTCCCGGAAGGGACTACGACCTGCACGAACCGGTGCCCATTCCCGGCCCTCGGCGGCCGGAGGACGCCGCTCCGCGACGGACCGGCCCCGGAATCGGGCCGTCCCGTCACGTACTGCACCGAACCGACCGCCGACCCGGCTCCCGGAGTCTCCGGTGGCGAGAGACGCCAGCCCTTCGAGCTGGAGGTCGGGGGTTCGATTCCCCCCCGGGAGCACTGCGGAACCGCTCGCGTGACGGGCCGCCGTCCGCGACGAGCGCTCCACGCGGAGGTGAAACGATGACTGCGCTCAGTACCACCGACGACGATGTGGAATCGACCGGACACGCCGCGGTCGCGACGGTGCGGGTCCCGAACGGAGCGGACGGCGGTCTGGCGCTCGAGGTCGAGCGCCGGCTGGGAGCGGTCGACGGCGTCACGGAGGTCGTCGTCGACGGCCTCCGCGGAATCGAGCCGCGGCTGTCCGCGACGGTCGTGACCGCGACGGTCACGGTCCGCGCGGAGGCGAGCGTCGCCGGCGAGGTGCGGGACCGGCTGTCGGACGGTCCGGGTATCGAGAACGTCGATTTCGGGGGTGCGTGACGGGTCCGTCCCCACGCGCCACCGGACGCAGCCGACGCCGCCGATCCGACGGAGTATAGCGGCGTCCGGTGTCACGACTCGCGGGTTTAACACCGCGCGGGACGTACGACCGGCCATGACTCCCTCGAGCGACCGCGACCCGTCGTTTCGCTTCGACTACGACCCGGCGACGATCCGGTTCGGCGCCGGGTGCGTCGACGATCTCGCGGCCGAACTCGAGGCGCAAGGCCTCGAGCGCGCTCTGATCGTCTGCGGCACCACCGTCGGCTCCACGCCCGCGGTGATCGATCCGGTTCGGCGGGGGCTGGGGGATCGACTGGCCGGCGTCTTCGACGAGACGACCCCGAAGAAGCGCCTCGAGACGGCCCTCGAGGGGCGCGACCGGCTCCGCGAGACGAACGCGGACGTTCTCGTGAGCCTCGGCGGGGGCAGCAGCCTCGACGTCGCGAAGGTGATCAGCACGCTCGCGGCGAGCGACCGGTCGGCCGACGACGTCGCCGACGAGTTCGCCGAGCGGGGGACGATCACCGTGCCGGAGGAGGGTCTCGTCCCGATCGTGGCGATTCCGACGACCCTCGCGGGCGCGGACCTCACGATGGTCGCGGGCGTCACCGCCGACCCCGAGTCGGGGCTGGTCGAGTCGGCGGTCAGCGGCGGCATCTCCGATCCCGGCCTCATGCCCGCCGCGACCGTCTACGATTCCGAACTGGTCGCGACCACGCCCGAATCGGTGCTGACGGGGTCGACCATGAACGGCTTCGACAAGGGTCTCGAGACGATCTACGCGAGCAACGCGACGCCGATCACCGACGCGACGGCCGCACGCGGCCTCTCGAAACTCGAGGCGGGACTCCGCGCCTTCGGCGACGGCGACCGCGACACCGGAACGTTCGAGACGGCCCTCGAGGGGATCGTCCTCGTGCAGTACGGCATCTCACGACCCGGCGAGACGACGCTGTCGATCGTCCACGCCTTCGGCCACGGGCTGACGCGCACGTACGACGTCCAGCAGGGGGCCGCCCACGCCGTCGTCGTTCCCCACGTTCTGGAGTACCTCTTCGAAGCGGAGCACGTCGACGCCCGACTGGACGTGCTGGCCGACGCGCTGGGCGTCGCCGACGCCGCCGATCCGGCGGGAGCGGTCGTCGACGCGGTGGCTGACATCCGCGACGCGCTCGACCTCCCTACCCGCCTGCGCGACGTCGACGGGCCCGAGCGCGACGAGTTCACCGCCGTCGCGGAGTCGATCCTCGCCGATCGCTTCACGGCGAACGCGCCGCCGGGATTGGATCCCACGGTCGCCGAGATCGAGGGGATCCTCGAGCGGGCGTGGTGATCCCACGTCAACGCGCGTGGTGATTCCGCTCCGAACGGGTGTGGAAGATCGACATCTCGCGTCAGTAATTGGCCCGCGTCAGTCGTCGGCGTAGGACGGCCGCTCGGCGTACTCGATCGGGTCGCGGACGTCGATGTTCTGGAACGCTTGCAGGCGGTACGCACAGGCGTCGCAGGTGCCGCAGGCGGGTTCGTTCTCGCAGTAACAGCTCCAGGTGTGTTCGTACGGTACCTCGAGTTCGACGCCGCGCCGGGCGATGTCAGTCTTCGAGTGCTCGACGAACGGTGCCTCGATCGAAATTTCGGTCTCGGGTTTCGTCCCGACGTCGACCACTCGCTCGAAGGCCTCGAAGAATTCGGGCCGGCAGTCGGGGTACCCCGAGAAGTCCTCGCTGTGGGCGCCGATGAAGACGGCCTCGCAGTCGTTGGCCTCGGCGTAGGAGACGGCCATCGCGAGCAGGTTCGCGTTCCGGAAGGGGACGTACGAGGTGGGAATCTCGTCGCTCGCCATATCGGCGTCCTCGACGGCCAGCTCGTCGTCGGTGAGACTCGAGGCGCCGATAGCCGAGAGGTGTCCGGTCTCGAGCCGCAGGAAGTCGGCGGCGTCGAGTTCGTCGGCGAGTCGGCGGGCACACTCGAGTTCGCGGTCCTCGGTTCGCTGGCCGTAGGAGGTGTGGAGGGCGTAAATTTCGTAACCTCGTTTGCGAGCCTCGGAGGCGGCGGTGGCGCTGTCCATGCCACCCGAGAGGAGGACGACGGCGCGCTCGGAAGACGGTTCGTCGGTCGTGGTATCGGCGGTTGCGTCAGTCATGGTCGTGATCGAGTCGGGTGATTACGTCTCGGGCGCGTCGTTCCAGAGGTCGACGTGCAGTCGCGGCGTGTACCGGAAGCCGTACTCCATCGCGAGGTCGGCGACGCGGGTGCGGGTCTCCGCGAGGCGCTCCCGGGTCGCGCCCTCGGGCATCAGGAGCACGTCGTCGTCGCCGATCGGCGCGTCGGTGACGCCGCGGAGTGCCTCGAGGAGGTCGAGTATCTCCGGCATGTCGTCTTCGTCGGTGACGACGAACTTCAGTTGGAACTCGTAGTCCTCGACCAGCGCGGCCAGGGCCTCGAGGTCGATGCGATCGTTCTCGTGGCGCTCCGCCCATCGGTCCGCGTGGGCGCCCTCACCCTCGGGCGCTCGTTCGGGCGTCGGCGTGCTGCTCTCGAGTTTCGGGCTGATCGAGGCGAGGTCGATCGGGGCGTCACGGTGGATCGTCCCGTTGGTCTCGACGGTGGTGTGATAGTCCCGGTCCTCGAGGGCTTCGAGCAGGTCGACGCTCGCCTCGTGGAGCAGGGGTTCGCCGCCGGTGAGAACGACGTGGTCGGCGTCGTGGGACTCGATCTCCGCGAGGATCTGCTCGCGGTCCAGCCAGGCGTGGGTCGGCTCCCAGGAGGTGTGATAGGAGTCGCAGAACCAGCATCGGAGGTTACAGCCGCTCGTGCGGACGAACACCGACGGAACGCCGGCGAGCGTTCCCTCGCCCTGCAGCGAGTAGAACAACTCGTTGATCGGCAGGCCGTCCGGCGTCTCCTCGCTGGTGGTATCGCCGTCGGCATCGACTTCCGGGTCGAAATCGACGGAATCGGAAACCGGCATCTCAGAGCTCGCTCCCCCCGCAGAGTTCGCTCGTCTCGTTGACCTGCACCGCGACGTCCGTGACGGTATCGGGCAACGCGGCCGCGAGCTTTCGCTCCAGGACGACGCTCATCACCTCGGCCGTCGGCGGGTGCTCGAGGACGACGACGGCGTCGTCGTCGCCGGCGGCCTCGAAGGCCTCGATCAGGGGGTCGCCGGCCTCGAGGAGGAACATGTGGTCCCACTCGGAGATTGCTGCGGTAATATCGCCCTTGTCGGCGATCCACCCCTCCTCGGTCAGCGTGCCGGCGACGGTGACGGCCACCTCGTAGTTGTGGCCGTGGGGTCGCGCGCACTTGCCGTCGTGGTGTTGGATTCGATGGCCGGCGCTGATCCTGATCGGCCTGTCGTGGCCCACGCGGAGGACGCGTTCGGTGCCGACGACCGCGTCGCGGTCGGTTCCGGCACCTCGTTCGGCGCCGTCGGTCGATCCGGTCATATCTCAGTATTCTTCCGAGAATACTTAAGTATGATCGAAGCGAGTTCGAGCTCTCGGTTCGAGTCCGAGCCGTCGGCTCCGACGTCCAGTGCGTCGACGATAAGCCTGCTCCGCGCCGGTGTAGCGAGCACCTGCGCCGTTGTAGCGAGCACCTGCGCCGGTGTAGCGAGCACCCGCGCCAGAATCGTCGAGTAGCGATTACGAACGGCGGATTCGTCTCCGTCGCGAATAGCGATCAAAAGGGACGACCGCGTGAACGCCCAACCGTCACTGACCAACCTCGAGAGACGGGACGCAGCGCTCGTGGCCGAACGGAGCGACGCGAGTCGGGAGCGAACGGGTGAGTAGCCTACTCGTGGAGTTGATCCTGAAGTCTGTTCTTGGCTTCCGTGCGGTTTTTCCGCGATAACGCCGGCTGTTCGCTCGAGAAGTTGACCTCGATTTCGTCGAGGGTGCGCCGATAGATGTTCGTACGACGGCCCTCCGTCGAGAGCTGTCGCCCCTCGCAGGTCAGCAGTCCGGCGTCGACGAGTTCCTCGATTCGTCGATAGCACGTCGCGATCGGAATCTCGATATCCTCGCTCAAGGTCTGCGCCGATTTTGGCGTTCCCGCCGCACAGAGAATCTCTGCGCTGTACTTGTTTCCGAGCGCCGCGAGAACCGCAGTTGACTCCGATTCGTTTCCATTCGTCCGACTCTGAGACATCGTTCATCCTCTAACGAATTATCAAGATTGAATCTTGTGGTTACGTGACCGTCTCCTTTATATACTAATCAGGCCGCCAGACCGCTAATCGGCCGGGCTGTCAACCGCCGACCGATCGAACCGTCGACGGCCGACCGACCGGATTCGGCGGACTGTCACGACTCCGCGGTCGGCGTCGTGGGCGGAACCTCGATACTCGTTTTAGGCCGCGACCCGAACGGAAAGCCATGAACGTCGCGGTCGTCACCGTCGGAGACGAACTGCTCGCCGGACGAACGGCGAACACCAACGCCACGTGGCTGTGTGAACGACTCGCCGAGCGCGGCGTCTCGGTCGAACGCGTCACTACGCTTCCCGACCGGATCGGCGATATCGCCCGCGTCGTCAACGAGTATCGCGCCGAGTACGACGCCGTCGTCGTCACCGGCGGCCTCGGTCCCACGCACGACGACCTCACCATGGAGGGCGTCGCCGCCGCGCTGGGACGGGACCTCGAGGAACACGAGGGCGCGCTCGCCTGGCTGGCGGAGGACGGCTACTCGCGGGCCGACCTGACCGGGGGGACGGCCGACCTGCCGGCCGGCGCGCGAGCGCTGCACAACGAGGAGGGAGTCGCGCCCGGCGCCGCCCTCGAGGGCGTCTACGTCCTCCCCGGCGTCCCCAGGGAGATGAAGGCGATGTTCGAATCGATCGAATCCGAGTTCTCGGGAACGCCGACCTATCGGGAGGAGGTCGTCGCCGACGAACCGGAGAGCGCGTTGCTCGATCGCATCGCCGCGGTGCGCGACCGATTCGACGTCTCGGTCGGCAGCTATCCGGGCAATTCGGTTCGAATTTCACTCGAGAGCACCGACGAGACGACCGTCGCCGAGGCGGCCGCGTGGCTCCGCGAGCGCGTCGACGGTCCCGAGTAACGACACCCGACTCGAGGGTCTCGACTACCGGTAGACGTAGGCCGTCCAGATGATCGCGACGAGCAGGCTCAGGATCAGCGCGCCCCAGCCGACCAGGTCCATCGGAAGCTGCGTCTCCGTCGCGAGAACGGCGTGCGTGAGTGCGTCCATGGTTCGCGATCCGGCCGCCTCCCTCTTAATCTTTCAGAAACGCTGTGCGTCGATCCCCGCGCGCATCGGCTGCGGGCGAGCAGGTGCCGGCGCCGGCGATCCGTCGAACCGCCACACTGACTTGCAATCGGCGGCATACCGTCACCATGGACGCAATCGGTGTCGTCGTGAACCCGATCGCGGGGATGGGTGGTCGGGTCGGGTTGAAGGGGACCGACGGCAAGGTCGAGGCGGCCCGGCGACGCGGTGCCGAGCCGCGGGCGCCCGACCGGGCGCGGGATGCCCTTCGCTCGCTGCATCGGCGCTCACCGGAGCTGACCGTCTACACGGCCGCCCACGTGCTGGGCGAACGCGCGGCCCGAGACGCCGGCTACGAGCCGATCGTGGTCTACGATCCGGCGACCGACGGCCCCGAAGCCGATTCAGCATCCGATACCAATACCGAACCCGTCGCCGACACCGATCCCGAATCGGACGCCGACGCGAATGACTCCGCGCGGCCGGTCGATCCGGCGACCGCCGAGACGACCGCGGCTGACACGCGCGCAGCCGTTCGTGCCTTTCTCGAGCGCGGCGTCGATCTCGTCCTGTTCGTCGGCGGCGACGGAACCGCCGTCGACGTCGCGACGGTGATCGAGGAGTCGAACGAGCAAGAAAGCGGGACGACGCCGATGCTTGGCGTACCCGCCGGCGTCAAGATCTACTCGTCGGTGTTCGCCGTGACGCCCGCCGACGCCGGCCGGATCGCCGCCGAGTTCGATCGCGTCGAACCCCGCGAGGTCAACGACATCGACGAGAACGCCTACCGCGAGGGCGAGGTCCGCGCGGAACTCAGGGCCGTCGTCCCGGTCCCCGTCGCGCCCGACGTCCAGTCGGGCAAGCAGGTCTCGAGCGGCAGCGTCGAGTCGTTAGCCGCGGGATTCGCGCGCGAAATCGACCCCGATCGGACCTACGTCTTCGGCCCCGGCAGCACCGTCGGTGCGATCGAGGAGGAACTGGGGGTCGACCCCTCGCCGCTGGGCGTCGACGTCTGGCGCGACGGGACGGTGCTGGCCCGCGACGCCGCCGAGAGCGATATTCTGGACGTCCTCGAGGAGCCGGCGACGATCGTCGTCTCGCCGATCGGCGGCCAGGGGTTCGTCTTCGGTCGGGGCAACCACCAGCTCTCGCCGGCGGTCATCCGGCGCGCGGACGCGATCGAGGTCGTCGCCTCGGACGCGAAACTCGACGACATCGACGCGCTACGCGTCGACACGGACGACGAGACCCTCGACGAGGAGCTTCGGGGCTGGGAACAGGTCCGAACCGGTCGGTTCACGACTCGCCTCGTGAAGGTTGTTTAAGGTTACGACGGCATCTCTCACTTCGGTCAACGATATAATCATTGATGCCATGTATAATGACCATATAGTCAAGATTAAGGTCCCGTCCTTCCTTAGAACTCCACATGGAAACGCGGAAAGTGCAACGACTCGGGCCGTCGACGCTTGCCATGACCCTCCCCGCCGAGTGGGCGTCGGAACACGACGTCGAAAAGGGCGACGAGGTCTCCCTGCGAACCAGCGGGAAGGGGACCCTGACCGTCATGCCCGAATCGGCGAGTTCGGAGGAGACGGAAGCGATCATCCACGCCGACGACCTGGACGCACAGGCCGTCGAGCGAGCGATCGTCGCCCAGTACGTCCTCGGACGGCGCGTCATCCGCATCGATACCGAGGACGGCGCCCTCGAGTCCGATCACATCAACGCCGTCTACCAGGCCGAGACGCAACTGATGGGACTGGGCGTCATCGAGGAAACGCCGGAAAGCATCTCGATCCGGTGTTCGGTCGACCCTGAGGATTTCACGCTCGATAACCTGCTCGAGCGCCTCGAGCGAACCGGCCAGACGATGCGCGGCGAGGGGATCAAGGCGCTGGCCCACGGCAACCCCGATCTGGCCCAGCGCGCCCTGAACCGGGAGCGACAGGCCAACAAGATCTTCGTCCTCCTGTTGCGCCTGATCTTCACGGCCTATCAGAATCCAAACCTCGCGCGGGCGGTCGGCCTCGACAGCGGCTTCCCGCTGATCGGCTACCGCTCGATCGCGAAGAACCTCGAACTCACGGCGGACAACGCCGAGGACATCGCCGACATCGTCATCGAGACCGAAGGCCACTCCCTGAACGTCGACAGCTCCGTCATGCGCGACATCCGCGAACTGAACGAACTGGTCGACGAGATCACCTCGCTGGCGGTCGAGGCGGCCGTCGAGCGTGATTACGACAAGTCCAACCAGGTGCGGGCGCTGTTCCACGACGTCTCCAATCAGGAACAGGAGATCCTCGACGAACTCCCGGAGATGTCCAACGAGGACCTGCTGCGCGTCCGCGAGGTGCTCGTCAGCCTCCAGCAGACCGCCCAGTACGCGATGCGCAACGCCGAAATCGCCGCGAACCTCGCGCTGAACGAGGAGTCCGAACACACGACGATCAACTGACGACCCCGGGACCGATCAGCGACGGTCGGTCGTCCTCTGCCTCCCGTTTCGACGGCTGACCTGATCGTGGACCGGGACGTCGTGGATACCTTTTCGGTTCGAAACTATAATCGGACGGGACGATCCATATGTGCCCGATGGGGAATCTCCTTCGCCGAGTCGTCGCCCAGTTCGACGTCGATCGGCGGGTCCTCACCCTGGCGTTCGCCCGGATGGCCGACGGGATCGGAAACTCGTTTCTGATCATCGTCATCCCGCTGTACGTCACCAGCGACGCCGTCGGCGGCGCGACGTTCGGCCTCGAGGAGGCGATGATCATCGGGGTCATCCTCTCGCTGTTCGGCTTTCTCAACAGCAGCGCGCAGCCGTTTACGGGCCGCCTCTCGGATCGACTGGGGAAGCGAAAGCCGTTCATCCTGATCGGCCTCGGCGGCCTCGCGGCGACGAACCTCGCCTACGTGTTCGCCGATTCCTACCTCTCACTGCTCGCGATCCGCGGCTTGCAGGGCGTCAGCGTGGCCTTCATCGTCCCCGCGTCGATCGCGCTGGTCAACGAACTCGCGACGAGTCAGGATCGGGGCGGCAACATGGGCGTCTACAACACGTTTCGGCTGATCGGCTTCGGCGCCGGCCCCATCGCGGCCGGCGCGGTGGTCAACCTCGGCCCGTACGCGCTGCCCAACGGCGCCTCGATCAGCGGCTTCGACGCCGCCTTCGGCCTCGCGACGGTGACGGCCCTGATCAGCTATCTGCTGGTGAGCGTCCTCATCACCGATCCCGACGGGACGAAGGCGAACGCGGGCGCGGATCTCTCGATTCCGATCCGCGATCGATCGGGACCGAACCTCCTCGATCCCATCTTCACCCTCGGCGTCGCCTCGCTGTTCATGGCGGCGGCCATCGCCCTGTTCTCGACGATTCAGCCCCAGGTCAACGCCCGCCTCGAGCAGGGGGCGACCTGGTTCGGCCTCCAGTTCGCGGCGTTCATCATCGCGCAGGTCGCCCTGCAGACGCCGATCGGCCGGGCCTGCGACCGGTACGGCCGGCGGCCGTTCATCGTCACCGGGATGGTGTTGCTGATCCCGACGACGCTCGTACAGGGCTTTCTCACCTCGTCCCTGTTGATGTTCCTCGCGCGACTCTCGCAGGGGATCGCCGCGGCGATGGTGTTCGCGCCGTCGCTGGCGCTGGCGGGTGACCTCGCCGGCGAGGGCGAGTCCGGGTCGAAGCTGTCGGTCCTCACGATGGCCTTCGGCTACGGCATCGCGATCGGCCCGCTCTCCTCCGGCGCGCTGATCCCCTACGGCTTCCACGCGCCGTTCGTCTTCGGGACCGTCCTCGCCGTGCTCGGGACGATCCTCGTCTACACGCAGATCGAAGAGACGCTCGAGTCGACGGCGACCGTGCCGGTCGTGGGCGACGACTGACGGCTCTCGTCACTCGAGAAGTTCTATCGCTCGCTCTGTAAGCCGATACCGATACGGTTGCTGTACGAATACGATTCGACCGTATTCCTCGGATTTGGTGACCTCTCGAGACGATTCTATCGCGTCGACTGCGGCGTTCAGCCGATCGACCGGATCTCCCGAACGCAGGTACTGGGGAACTCGTTCGGGTACGATGTCGAATTCGGCCGCGAGAATGCTGCGAACCGTTCGGCCAGCACCGTCTGCCATCGCGACCGAGGGTTCGACAGTCGCCGCTCGAGGCTGGTCCAATTCCGCCGCTTCGGAGTCCAGTTCGATCGGCTGGAGTTCGTCGTCGATGTGTGCGACGAGTGCGTCGATATTCGTCTCGGCCTCCGTCTCGATCTGCCCGTTCACGATTTCGTCGAGTCGTTCGCTAATCGCGAAGATATTCGGACCCGGTGGCGTGAACTCGTCGACGAGATCGGTATCGACGAGCTGATTGAGGGGCGTTGTCGGACGGTACTCGAGACTATCCGCTAGTTGCTCCGACAACTCGGATAGCTTGAGCCCGTCGTGATCTGGACCGATATCGTTCTCGTAGAGCGCAGTGACGATTTCGACCTGATCCGCTACGGTCCGTGATTTCTCCTGATTCTGACGGAGGTATCGTTCGATTCGATCGGTATTTGCGGCGTCCGTCGTCGATTCGATAGTGAGTGCTCGAGCGACGGATGCTGGAAGTTCCGGACGTGGCGCATCGCGATGCCGTTGGGCCTTCTCCGAGAGCCGCGTATTGTCGTACACTGCGCGTGCGACTGGCAACCCACGGAGGTAATTATACTCGTCGAGTACCGTGACGCCGCGTTCGGTCAATCCGTAGAACTGTGACGGAAGGTCGCGAGAATTCTCGTTCGACGGGTGGTCGTATCGATCGAGGAGTCCCGCTTCGTCGAGAACCTGTAACTGGTCTCGGATCGCCGCTTTGTTCTTCGGCATCAGATACGCCAGTCCGTCGAGCGACGGAAGGTGGTCTGGATGGCCGAGAATATGCTGGAGAATCAGGTGCCGCGTCTCCTGGGACAGTAACTCGTAGATCTGCCGCTGCTCTTCGAACGGTCCGATATCCTCTGCGGCAGGAGCGTCGCTCATCTGTCTCTTATATGAACGAAGTGTTCCGATTCAGATAATAGTTCGGGTTGACCGATGTGGTCAAACCCTGGTGAAGCCAAACTAATTGCGAACGCATTTATTGGAAGCGCAGTAATCCGAACGAAATGACAGCGCCCGGTCCGCCCGAGAACGCCGCGGAAATCATGGAACGCGTCGACGAGGCATTACAGGGGCTCGAACTCGAGCCCCACGAGTCGTCGGAGATTCTCGGATTCGCAAATCAGGAGATTCCACACCTTCAAACGCCCGAGACATCGTACTTCGTTCTCGGAAGTTACCGCGACCCGTTTATCCGCCGGCTACGGATCGTCGAAAACGAGTTAGACAAACGACTCGGGTCGTATCCGTTTCTTATGGGGGACCTCCGCGAGACAGATATCGATCGCCTTCCTACCTTTCGTCTCCGGTTTCATCTTCTCGCGGCGTATGCGGACTACATCGTCGCCGTGTACGAACAGGACGCCGGCGGTGAGGTGACTGAACTCGGGAAAATCCGCTCGACACCGTATTTCGAGAAGTCAGTCGTGTTACCGCGGGACTACACGTGGATGACCGATCGAAAACTCGAGACGCGAGCCGATGTCTTCGCCGCTGCCGTCAATATCTACTTCAACGGCGACCTCGATTCGGAAGCCGTCGAAAACGAGCTTGACGCCCTCGTCACGCGAGCCAGCGGCAACGGTGTCGATATCTCGGTCGACGAACTTACTGAGCGAATTACCGAGCGAGAAGAAGCCGAGCGAGCGGCGGTTTCGTATAGTTGGGTTCATCTCAACGAGTTCCGCCTCTTCGAACTCCACGGCCGATGCTTCCCGTGGTCGGAACCGGACGAACTACGAGCTGTCGTGGACCACGTTCCGAACTGAAGATGACGGGACGCAACGCAAAAGTAGCGGATCCGCGTACGACCCGCCAATGACGCTCTCGGAGGAGGCAACGGAACGGTTGGCGGACGTGGTGGAACTACAGCCGACGAAGAACTCGGAGCTCCAGGAGCGCTGGGACATGGAGAGCGGCAGCGAGGTCCACCAGTACCTCGAGAACGAACTGAGCGACTACTACTTCCGGGACGACAACAGCCTGATCCGCGCGACCGCCGAGGCGAACGATCTCGTCGACGTCGAACCCGGCATCGAGAGCGACCCCGAGGACGACGGCGTCCCCTCCCGGATCCGGGTACCGGAACTCCAGTCGCAGATCGTCGCGGTGCTGGCCGGGCCCGACGAGGAGTCCGAGAGCGTGGTCTCCGTGGTGCACAAACTCCGCGACGAGTACGACGTCGACCCCGAAGCCGAGGACGTCCGATCGGGCCTGCAGAGCCTGCGCCGCAAGGGCGTCGTCGAGGTCGAGTACCGCACCGTTCCCACCTTCCGGTTGACCGTCGACCGCGACGAACTCGAGGTTGCCGTCTCCGATTGAGGGTCGATCACGCGTCGCGCGCACACCGTCTCGAAACCAGCAGTTGCTACGGTAATTCCGTTCCACGCAATCGTCCGGTAGAACCGGTTCTTGGCCATACCCCTGTATTTGTCCGCGAACGCGATCAGGACGAAACGGAGTGTCCTGCTATCGTGGCACCTGGGATTCGCCACGCCCTCCCCTGCCGATTCGCTCTCTCGCTGGCTCACGACCTCCGGCCGTCCGCCTTGCCGCGACGCAAAGCGCCGCGCACCGCTCGTTCGCTCATCCCTCGCGCATGATCGACGGCCGCCCGAACGACGGTGAGGGCGGCCGCCAGCGCGCGCCACCGCACCGGATTTTGGCCGGGTACTCGGGTATCAACTGTACTCTTCGCGAGTTTCACGAGGGATACGCTACAATCCCGGTCGCTGCCGCCGACGCCGGGCCTCGAGCAACTTCCGAGTCCGCTTTCCGGGTCCGCCCTCGATCGGCCACCCGTTCGTCCGCCAGACGGGCGGCTCGGGTTCGAACGCGGAGCACCCCCCTGAGCACTCGGCGGCCGTCTGGCACCGCTCCTTCGCCGCGCAGTAGGGCTCGAGGTGGGCTCCCTCCCGCGCGCGCAACTCGAAGTAGCGACAGTCGGGGCGCATCGTGTCCACGAACGAGCGCCAGCCGCGCTCGTAGGCCCGCTCGGCGATCTCGAGTCGCGTCTCGGCCTTCTCGTCGGGATCGACGTACTCGAACCGCGCCGCCGAACCGTCGCGTTCGCCGCCCTCGGGGCGCTCGAGGATCCGCGTGCCCGGTTCGTCGACGGCCAGCGAGCGAGGGTACCACGCGACCTCGGCCGCGAGCGTTTCGGGATCCAGCGCGAGGATGCCCGCCTCGACCGGCAGATCCTCGAAGAGCGCTGGCTCGACGCGGTCGCCAGTTGTTCGGGTGGCGACCCAGACCTCGTCGGCTAGCCCCATCGCGACGTCGTACTCGAGTTGAGCGCCCAGCACGCGGGCGGCGCTCCTATCGAGGTCGGGCTTGTTCTCGATCGCGACGATCCGCTCGAGCCAGTCGGGATAGGGCCACTTCCGGCGGATCTCGATGCGGTTGCCCGCCCGGCGCGTCTCGAGGATCCCGCGGTCGTCGGCCCGATGGATCGCTTCGCGGACGTACCGCCACGGGTAGCCGGGATGGGGAAGACAATCGCGGTAGTAGGACCACTCCGCGGGCGCGTTCCGCACGACGTGGAGGAGGTCGCTATCGAGTCGTTCGAGGCCGAATTTCGCCCGCTCGCGGAGGGCCCCGGGATCGCACTCGAGGACGATCGTATCCCAGCGGCGGCGTTTCGTGCCGAGTTGCCGGGCGACGAGGAACGCGCGGTCGTCACTGGCGGCCGCCTCGGGCGGCCAGGCGCGTTCCGCCCAGCGACAGGTTCGGAGTTCGAACGGGAACTCGCTTGCGTACCGGTCCACGCCCGGCTTTGGGACCGCGCCAGCAAAAGCGCTACTCGATCGGTCGCCGTTGACGGCCGGTCCAATCGGTTGCCGGGCGCCGTCCAGACCCGAAGCTGAACGCCGTGCGGTCAGCTATCGGGGTCGATCTGGAGCGATCGGATCGATTCCGTCGGCCCTACTCTTCGTCGTCTTCCTCCTTGCGTTCGTCGAGAAACTCGTGAGCGTCCTCAAGGATCTCTCGCGGCCCGTCCTGCGTGACGGTGTTGATCGCCTGTTCGTAGTCGCGCCACTGGAGGTCGCGATGTTCGTTTGAGAGTTCCGCGCTCGCCTCGAACGATTTCGCAACGAAGAGGTGAACGGTCTTGTGGATCGTCTTGCCGTTCGCCTCGAAGACGTAGTCGTAGTCCTTGCGGAAGCCGTCGAGTAGTCGGAACTGTTCGATACCTGCCTCTTCCTTTACTTCGCGGATCGCCGTCTGCTGTAGCTCTTCATCTCCTTCGACACCGCCCTTGGGAAACTCCCAGTCGCCTGGGCGGCTCTTGAGTAGAAGATACTCGCGCCGGCCCCGCGTATCGCGGAAGAGGATCGCGCCTGCGCTCGTAGCTTCGACTGCCATTAACTGGGCTAATAGGTGCGACGTTAAGAGAATATCGGACTGTTCGTCCAGCCTATGTACTAACGACTGGAAGTCCGTGGGGCGCCTCGCGGACCGAGTCGCCGGATCTCAGCAGCTTTTTACGCGCCGGCCGATGATGATTGGACGATCAGCCATGACCTTCGTCACCCGTCTCACGCTCCAGAGCGGCGATCGCGCCGCGCTCGATAGCATCGTCGAGGACATCAAAGCCACCGCCGAGCGCAAGGGCGCCGCGCTGAAAGGGCCCCACTCCCACCCTCCGGAGAAGCTCTCCGTCCCGCAGTCCTGTCGGCTCCACGCCGACGACGACCGGCGGTTCTCCTCGTGGGAGTACACCGTCTTCACCCGCGAACTCGAGATTCACGGCCACGACAACCTCGCGCGCAACGTCGCCTCGCAGAACTTCCCCGACTCGGTCCACATCGAGGCCGAAGTCGAGCAGATCCACGGCGCGGGTCGGGGCAACTGAGGCGGCGCGGTCGCGACCGTATCGCCGACAGTGCGCGATCGATCCGCGAGCGATCGGCGGACCCGAGGGTTAGCGCTTTTCACGCCGCCCGACGAGTGTGAGGTATGAGCACGGACGACCTCGTCTCGTTGCGGCGCGACCTCCATCGGAAACCCGAGCCCGCCTGGTGCGAGTTCTACACGACCGCGCGAATCGTTGACGAACTCGAGTCGCGTCTCGGCGACGAGTTGGCCGCACTGCACGTCGGTCCGGAAGCCATCGCCGGCGACGAGCGACTGGCCGTTCCCGACGAGACCGAACTGACCGGGTGGTACGAGCGCGCGCGGTCGGCCGGCATCGACGAGGACGTCCTCGAATCCCTCGAGGGGGGCTACACGGGCGCCGTCGCGGTCCTCGAGCGCGGTGAGGGGCCGACCGTCGGCCTCCGCGTCGACATCGACGGCCTCCCGCGCGCCGAGAGCGACGACCCCGAGCACGTCCCCGCCGCGGAGGGATTCCGTTCCGAGCACGAGGGCGCGATGCACGCCTGCGGCCACGACGCCCACGCGACCATCGGCATCGGCGTCCTCGAGCGCATCGCGGAGAGCGATTTTTCCGGGACGCTGAAGGTGTTCTTCCAACCCGCGGAGGAGGTCGTCGGCGGCGGGAAGTCGATGGCCAAGAGCGAGCACATCGACGATATCGACGCCCTGCTCGCGATCCACATCGGGCTGGACCACCCGACCGGCGAGATCGTCGCCGGTATCGACGGCTTCCTGGCCGTCCGCCACATCGAGGCGACGTTCACCGGCGAGTCGGCCCACGCGGGCGGCCACCCCGAGCAGGGACGCAACGCCGTGCAGGCGATGGCGACCGCAGTGCAAAATCTCTACGGGATCCCGCGACACAACGACGGGAGGACCCGGGTGAACGCCGGCGTCGTCGAGGGCGGGACCGCCGCCAACGTCATCCCGGAGGAGGCGCGCATCCTCGCGGAGGTCCGGGGCGAGACCACCGCCCTGATGGAGTACGTGGACGACCACGCGCGCCGGGTCGTCCGCAGCGCCGCCGAGATGCACGCCTGCGAGGTCGAGTTCTCCGTCGGCGCGGAGGCGCCGAGCGCGACCAGCGATCAGGTACTCGTCGATATCGTCGCCGACGTCGCCGGCGAGACGCCGGGCGTCGAGAACGTCCTCGAGCGCGACGAACTCGGCGGCAGCGAGGACGCGACGTTTCTGATGCGGGCGGTCCAAGAGAACGGCGGGAACGCGTGTTACGTCGGCATCGGGACGGACCACCCCGGCGGCCACCACACCGCGACGTTCGACGTCGACGAGGCGAGTATCGCCCACGGCGTCGACGTGATTTCCGGCGCCATCGAACGAATTGCTCGTGACGGCGCCTGAGCGACGTCGATCGGCACCCGTCCGATCCGGCGCGCCCGATCCGGCGCCCGTCGAAGCTCAGTTCTCCTCGCTCTCGTGGTCCACCACGACCTCGAGGTCGAACGGCGCGTCGGCCGGCGCCGATTCCGGCTCGAGGTAGCCGACCGCGAACGCCGAGTAGACGCCGCCAGCCGCGGGTTCGACGTCAAACGTCGCGACTACTTCGCCGTCGTTCGCGTCGGTCGCGGGTCGGACCTCGAGCGTGTACGCGTCGGGAGCGACCTCGACGGCGGCCGCGTCGCCGAAGGCGACGTTCTCCACGAGCACCGTCTCGCCGTCGCCGACCGTGACGTCGACCGCGGGGGCGTCAGGCGACGCGTGGACGAGTCGGAGTCGGGCGTCCTCGCCGGGGTCGCCCAGGTCGTCCTCGAGGACGGCCGGGGCGAACGGCTGGTTCTCGTCGGCCACTTCGCCCAGAGCGGCGACGGTGTAGTCGCCCTCGCCGACCTCGACCTCGTCGTCGAAGACCACGGTCTCGGCGTCGCCGGCGGCCGTGATCATCACTTCGTACGTGCCGGGCGCCAGTTCGAGGTAGTCGCTGATCGTTCGGTAGGGGACGTCCTCGAGGACGGCGTCGCCGTCGACGTAGACGTCGACGTTCGGCGCGTCCGGCGAGAGGTGGGCGACGCGGACGCCGGCGGCGCTTCCGTTCATCGCGTCGCCTTCGGTCTCGTTAGTCATTTCGTCGCCGGTTCCGGTGTCGTTCTCCCCGCTATCGTCGGTCATCTCATCGTCGCTCGTTCCGTCGTCCCCGCCCATACAGCCGGCGAGCGCGGCGGCCCCGGTGGCGCCGATGAGAGTCAGTGCTTGTCTTCGCGTCTGGTTTCGTGCCATCGAGACTATGTATCCGCTCGACAGGAATGGAGAGATACCCTAACAGAGAAGGGTTTTGGCCAGAACTAGTTTAAGTCATGAACCGATCAACGTTTTCGGCTGATCCGCCTTGTCGCACAAGTTAGGGGGATCGACTCGAACATCCCGGCCGGGAGCGGGCTCCGAGCACTGCGAGGAGCCCGTGACCCGGGGAAGGGCAGGCTGTCCCCAGTCGCCGACCGCGAGCGACCGAAGGGAGCGAGCGGGCCGACGACTGATGTGAAGTGACGCATCGCGTCACGGAACGGAAGGAGGAGTGCTTTTCATCGACGCTGAGCGGGATCGAAGATCCCGCGAGGTCGTCGGCGCTTCGCGCCGACTGCCCGAGGGACCTCCGGTCCCTCGCTGTCCAAAAGAGCGCAAAGGGCTCTTTTGAAGATTTTGCCGAGTGCGGTCGCTTCGCGACCGCACGCAGAGCAAAAGTTCGCTCCTTAGTATTTAGGGTCAGCCCCGGTCGTCTCGTAGATGGCCTCCATCACGTCGTCGCGGCGCTGCTGCCAGTGCTCGAGGGCGGCGGGATGGTTCGGGTAGTGCTCGTAGAGTTCGAGCAGGTCGTCGGCGCGGCGCTTGGTCTGGAAGAGGTTCCAGATGGTGCCCCAGTGGTCGCGGCTCTTGTAGAGGCTCTCGAGGGCGAGTTTCGGGCCGATGCTCGTGCTGCCGGAGTACAGCGCCTCCGCGAGTTTCTCGCCGGGCATGGCGGCGAGTAGCCCCATCAGGTCGTCGACGTCGACGGCCGTCGAGAGGATGTTGTAGACGTCCAGGGCGGCGTAGCGCGCGCCGAAGTGGTCCATCACCCGCTCGTTGTACTCCCAGAGCGCCTTCTCGCCGACGTCGCCGGTCTCGAGGCCCTCGATCGCCGCTTCGGCGGCGTACTTGCCGGCGTAGGCGGCGCCCGCGATGCCGCCGCCGGTGGTGGGGTTGACGTGACCCGCGGCGTCGCCGACGGCCATGTAGCCCGGGTGGACCGCGGAGTCGTAGGGCCGCCGGGTGGGGAGGGCGGCGCCGAGTTTGTCCTCGACCGCTGCGCCGGCGAACTCGGGGCGATTCTCGAGGTCGCGTTTGAGGTCGTCGACCAGTTTCATGGGTTCCTCGGTCATCTGGAAGCCGAGTCCGGCGTTGATCTCCGTCTCGGTCCGCGGGAAGTACCAGAGGTAGCCCGCCGCGCGCTCGGTCGGCTTGAACACGAGCGCGTCGTGCCACTCGACCGGTTCGTCGACGTGGACGATCTCGCGGTAGGCCGAGCAGAAGTGGCTGTAGTTGACGTTGGTGTCGAACGTCGACGTCGAGAAGTCGACGTTGTCCTGCAGGACCGACAGCGACCCCGCGGCGTCGATCACCACGTCGGCCTCGTAGCGTCGGGGCTCGCCCTTCCGGATCG
Source organism: Haloterrigena alkaliphila (assembly GCF_017352155.2). Lineage (NCBI taxonomy): Archaea > Methanobacteriati > Methanobacteriota > Halobacteria > Halobacteriales > Natrialbaceae > Haloterrigena > Haloterrigena alkaliphila. The sequence continues at coordinate 2,847,681 of NZ_CP071462.1, read as the reverse complement.
CCTCGACGCCAGTCACACGGCTGTCGTCGGCCTGCGTGACGTTCTTCACGACCGTATCGTAGTGGAACTCGGCGCCCGCGTCCGCCGCGCCCTCGATGATCAGGCGGCCGTACTCCCAGCGGTCGATGACCGCAAGTTCGCCGGGGATCGGAATCTCCAGGACCGTATCCTCCTGCGGGATCTCGAAGCGGCCGTGATCGACGCCCGTGTTGGTGAACGCGGACTCGATCTGCGATTTCGGAATCGACTCGGGGAAGGCGTCGGCGCCCTTCAGCGCGTCCCCGCAGGCGATGTGGCCCGCCTCTTCCTCGGACTTGCGCTCGAGGACGACGACGTCGTACCCCTCGCGCGCGACGGTCGCTGCGGCGTAACACCCTGCGGTCCCCGCGCCGACGACGACGACGTCCGGCGCGTCCGTCTCGGACGTCGCGGTCGCCGACTGCTCCTGCGTACTCATACGAACAGTATCCTCACCACGGGAAGAAAACGTTTTATGTGTGATTTGTCGCCGCCGGGGGACCACAAACGGGCCGCGGAGACCGATATTTTCCTCCCGTAACGCCTCGAGACTGGTTCGGGTGCGTCGACAGGTCCCGCCGGCCGATTCTCGGTGGTCCTGTCACGACAGAGAGGAATAAAGAGTTTTAGTGAGGTCGTCCGTATCGGATGCCATGACTGAGTACACGGTCGAGTTCGTCGGGACGGGTGAGACGATCACCTGTTCGGACACGGAGACGATTCTCAGCCGGTGTCTCGAGGAGGGCATCGCCCAGGAGTACTCGTGTCGCGTGGGGATGTGTCTGGCCTGTTCGGCCGAAATTCTCGAGGGCGAGGTCACCCAGCCCGCGGCCCGCGGACTCACCGAGGAGGAGGCGGAGAACTACGCGCTGACCTGTATGGCGCGCCCGCAGTCGGATCTGAAACTCGACCGCGGGAAGTACCCGCCGAGCATCGAGAGCGACCTCGAGGCCGAGGGCTCGAGCGCCGGCGCCGCGGCCGACGACTGAGACTGACCGGATCGCTCGCTGCTCGTTCTCGCTGTCTCGTTCTGGCGACCCGCGCTCTCAATCGGCGACCGCGCAGTTGTTCGGCCCGAGCTCGAGTTCGAACGCCGTCTCCCTGTCGACCTCCTCGCGGCCGAGATTGACGGCGACGATGCGCTCGTGGTTGGCCGGCCGCGGCGGGAGATCGCTCGTCGCGCGCTCGACGAACGCAGCCTCGTCCATCGAGAACGCCTCGAGCCGCTCACGGAGCGCGCCGAGGCGTGCGGTGTACGTTCCGTTCCCCTGGGGTTCGGCGGCGGGGCTGTAGTGGCCCGGAGCGATCGTCGTCGTATTCGGAACGCTCTCGAGTCGATCGCGTAGCGTCTCGTACAGCTCTCGGGCTATGTCGGCCGCTCCCTCGTCGCCGTCTCGCGGTTTCACCGTCTGCTCGCGGGCCTCTGGCCCGCTCGCACGGTTCGAGGAACTCTTGGAGTCCCTCGCTACTCGACTGTCCGCGGCGCGTTGCGCCGCGCTCTCCTCGAGGTCCGGTCGGCCGACCCCCTCGAGGAAGAGCGTGTCGCCGGTGAACAGGAGGTCGCCGAGCCGGTACGAGACCGACTCGGTGGTGTGGCCCGGCGTCGCTACCGCAGTCAGCGTCGCATCGCCGATTCGCAGTTCGTCCCCGTGTTCGACCGTCGACGCGTCGAACGCGAGGCCGCGATCCGTGGCGCCTACGGGGACGACCGACTCCGCACCGGCCCGGTCCCCGAGGGTCCGAACGCCGCTGACGTGGTCCGCGTGGACGTGCGTGTCGATCGCGTACTCGATCGTCGCGTTCCGATCGGCTGCGTCGTCGACGTACCGGTCGGCGAACGCGCGGAGCGGGTCGATCACCGCTACCTCGCCGTTGCTATAGATCGCGTAGGAGAGACAGCCGCTCGAGGGCCGATCGTACTGAACGACCGTCGCCGGCGCGTCGACCTCGAGTTCGCGGGCGAGGTACAGGTCGGCCCAGGCGTCCATCCCGCCGGCGAGGTTGGCCGCGTCGACGCCCGCCTCTCGGAGGAGTCCGACGGCGTAGGCGCTCGCTTCCCCGCGGCCACAGACCGCGACGATCGGTTCCCCGAGGTCGGCCACGAGATCGATCACGCCGCCCGTGGCCTGAGCCTGGATGAACTTCATATGCGGAATCTGGACGGCCTCGATCCCCTCGCCCTCGAGGTGCCACCGTTCGAACTCGTCGCGGTCGCGGACGTCGAGGACGGTCAGGTCGTCGCCGGATCGCAGTCGGTCGGCCAGCGTCTCGGGAGCGATCGAGGGGGGTTCGTCGGTCGATCGCTCGTCGGCGTCGCTCCGGTCGGTCATATCGATCCGTACGCGATCCCGGCAGTTAACGTCGCGGCTCGAGGGTCTCGAGCGACGGCGGTCGGTTCGGTCGCCTCGCGGCGCCGGCGGGGCCACTGCCGTTCGATAGTCACGGCCACCAACGTTCAACACGCTACGCGGTGTCGTCTCCGTATGGACGCCGACGAATTCCGACGATCGGTCGAGGAATCGATGGCCGTCGAACTCGAGCGTCTCGGGTCGTCGAAACTCCTCGTCGCGCTCACCGACGCGGAACTAACCGAGGAGATGGTCCTCCGAACGGCCGCGAACAGCGAACGCGCCGCCGTGGACACGTTCGAGGCGTGGGTCGACGGCGCGGATCACGACGACGCGCGGGCGGCGTTCACCGACTGTCGCGACGAGGAGCGCGAGCACTACGACCGGGTCGCGGCCCTGCTCGAGGGCGAACACGAGGTCGATACCGCGGACGGGGGTCCGATGCACGACCGCCTTCGATCGCTCGAGACGGATACGGCTCGCCTCGGCGGACTCGTCGGTCGATCGCTGGTCGGCGAACGGACGCACCTGCAGGTCGTGAGCTTCTTCGTCAACGAGGGCGACGAGCGCCGCGCCGACGTCTTCCGGGAGCTGCGGACCGAAACCGCGGCGCAAGGCGACCGAGCGCTCGAGGTGCTCGAGGAGCTCAGTGACAGCGAGGAGGAGTGGGATCGCGCACGGACGGCCGCCGAAGAAGTGATCGACGTCGCCTACGAGTCGTACGCGCAGTCATTGGACGACCTCGGCCTCGATCCGAAGCCGATCTGTTGACCGCGCGAAGTCGATCTGTTGACCGCGCGAAGTCGATCTGTTGACCGCGCGAAGTCGATCTGTTGATAGCGCGAAGCCGATCTGTCCGCGTTCGGGGCGAACCGTCGGCTCGAGACGTGCGACTGCTGAGAGGGTTCTGAAGTGTCGAGCGGGAGAAACTAGATCGTAGAGGAGAGAGAAAGAGAGGACTCGGATCGCCGACGGGCGGTCACTCCCGTTCCGCGTTCGTCTCCGAGCGGGATCGCGATTACTCGACGAAGTCGATGTCGTCGCCCTCGCCCGGCGTCTCGGGCTGGACGGCCTCGCCGTCCGGGCGGCCGTAGATCTGGGGCGACTCGACGCCGGTGACGACGATCATCGTCCGCATGCTGCCCTCGAGGCTCTCGTCGATCGAGGTCCCCCAGATGATGCGGGCGTCGGGGTCGATCCGGTCGTAGATCTCCTCGACGACGCCTTCGGCCTCTTCGATGGCCATGTCGTTGCCGCCGGTGACGTTGACGAGGGCGGAACTCGCACCCGAGATGTCGACGTCGAGCAGCGGCGAGCGGAGCGCCGTTTTGACCGAATCCTCCGCCTTCGCCTCCGAGTCGGACTCGCCGAGGCCGATCATCGCGACGCCGCCGCGTTCCATGACGGTCCGAACGTCGGCGAAGTCGAGGTTGACGAGGCCGGGTTTCGTGATGAGTTCCGTGATGCCCTTCACCGAGCGCATCAGCACCTCGTCGCTGACCTTGAACGCCTGCCGGACGGGCAGTTTGCCGACCGAGTCGAGCAGGCGGTCGTTGGGGACGACGATCACGGTGTCGCTCACGTCGCGCAGGCGCTCGAGGCCCGCTTCGGCGTTGGTTCGGCGGACTTCACCTTCGGCGGTGAAGGGCGTCGTGACGATCGAGATCGTCAGCGCGCCGGCCTCGCGGGCGGCCTTCGCGACGACGGGCGCGGACCCGGTCCCGGTTCCGCCGCCGAGGCCGGCCGTGACGAAGACCATGTCCGAGCCGTCGATGGCGTCGTAGATGTCCTGCTGGCTCTCGAGGGCCGCCTCTTCGCCGACCTGGGGGAGCGAGCCGGCGCCGCGGCCGCTGGTCTTCTCTTTCCCCATCAGAATCTTGGTGTCGGCCTCGATTTCGACGAGGTGCTGGACGTCGGTGTTCGCGGCGACGAGTTTCGCGCCGTGGATACCTTCCTCTTCCATCCGGTTGATGGTGTTGCCGCCGGCGCCGCCGCAGCCGACGACCGTGATGTCGGTCTGGAGGTCCTGGAGGACGTCCTCCAGTTCGTCGTCGGTCATCGTTCCCGTCTGGTTCGATTCGCCTCCGGTCGGCGACTGGCCATCCTGTGGCGGGGCGTCGTCCGGGGCCTCCGAGGGCTCCCCGGTCTCGGCCTCGTCGATGGCATCGTCGATGATGGAGTCCATTCTTGGCCCAGTCTAAAAGATGGAGCATAATTACCTTTCCCCTACACGTCAGACGGATGTCTGACGCCGTGTAGCGATTAGCGGTCGCTCACCGCCCCCGAGAGTCCCGGTATCCGATCCGGTGTCACTCGAGTACCGTATTCTTTCGGGCCGATCACCGAGAGAAACGATCGGTCTTCTCGGTGCGAACGTCCGCCGGATCGATCGGTTCGCCGTCGACCGTGACCGACTCGCCGTCCGCGAGCGCGCCGAACTTCGGCCCCTCTGGGACGCCGGCCTCGCGCGCCAGCGCCGGATCGAACGCCGTCCGCTCGGCGACGACCGCGTCGTCCGTCACGGTCACCGCGTCGTACTTCGCCTCGAGGACGGCGGCCAGTTCCGTGACGATCCGCGCTCTGGCGTCGTCCGCGTCCGCGGCCGGAACCGCCACGCGCGATCCGACGCGGCTCCCCCCGTTTTCGGTCTCGAAGGCGACGGTGTGGGTCTCGACGATCTCGCGGACGCGGTCGGGGTCGACTCCCTCCGCGGCGTCGATCAGATCGCCGGAGAACTCGGCGACGGCGAACTCGTCGGTGCGCCGGTCGCCGAAGCGAGTTCCGTCGTCGACCGCGCCCAGATCGGCCTCGACCGCGTCGACGAGTTCGAGCGATCGATCGCCGACCTCGCGCAGCCAGGTCTCGCTGACGATCCGGTATCCGAGTTCCCCGAGCGTCTCCTCGAGCACGGGCCAGTCGCCCTCGAGGAGCGCGATCTCGGCCGCGCTGGCCTCGAAGGCGTCCGCGAGGACCTCGCGGTGGGCCGTCGGGTGCCCCATCGCCTCGAGCGCCCAGTCGGCGGCGACGTGGCCGACCGCCCACGGCGTCTCGCGGACGACGCGCTCGAATCGCGGGGCGTAGTGGTTGCCGCCGAAGCCGACGACCGCTCTGGTGCGGTGTGGGTCGACGCCCCGCAACTCGAGGATCGCGCGGGCGACCGCCTCGGCGCCGGCGGGGTCGTCCCACTGCTCGTCGCCGCTACCCAGTTCCGCGAACAGCGAGGGGCAGCCGACCTCGGTGGGGCCGTGGTGGGTACACTCCATTCCCACGTCGTATCCGGCCGGCGCGTGCTCGTCGAAGGCCTCGAGCAGGCGCGCGAGCGCGTTCGGAGCGGCGTCGGCGACGGCGTCGTCCTCGCCCCCGAACTCGGCCGGGCCGAAGTTCCCCGTGAAGTGACCCGTCAGGAGCGCCCCCGTGTCGCCGGAGTGGCGCGAGGCGAAGACCAGCAGGTCGGGGTCGCAGTCGAAGACCTCGGCGGGCGACTCGAGTTCGATGTGGAGGTCGTCGACGGATCGCAACTCGGCGCCCTCGAGCTGGTAGTAGGTCCCGCCGCCGTCGGCCGCGGGTTGAGAGTCGTCCTCGAGGGGCTCCCAGTCGGCGAGATCGCGGAGTCGATCACAGACGTGGACCGACGCGCGGTCGGCCCGGCTCTCGACGATAGCGAGGTCGGTCATACGCGAGTTGCGGTGTCCGGGCCCGGTAACGTCGTCGGTTTCCCGCGACGAATCGGTCTGGCACTGTCTCCCATGCAGAATCATTATAAATACGTGGCGAGGGCCGCCGGTGGTTTTTCCGCTTTCCGAATGGTAACAGGTATTGGGAAATACCATCCCCCAACGAAGCTGATCGCCAATGACGGAGTCATCGTCGGACGGGGACGACGATCCGAGCGAATCGAACCCGCCAACGGATCCCGATTTCCCCGTCGAGTTCAGCCTCGACGTGCGACAACTCACCGGCCTCGTCAGCGATCAGACCGTCGCGTTGCTTGATCCCGAGGGGCGCGTCGGAACGTGGAACGAGAGTGCGCGCCGCCTCACTGGCTACGAGGAAGACGAAGTCGTCGGGCGCCACTACCGGCTGTTTTTCCCGGTCGGCCGGCGCGAGCAGGGGGTCCCGGAACGACTCCTCGAGCGGGCGCGGACCGAAGGGAAAGCCGAGGAGCAGGGGTGGCGGCTCCGGAACGACGGCAGCAGGCTCTGGGCACGGGAGGTGATCGCGCCGATTCGAACGGACGACGTCGACATCGAGGCCGAGAGCGACGCCGATTCGGCCGACGATGACGACGAAAACGGCGATCTCGTGGGGTACGCGTGGCTTCTCCACGACCGGACGCCGGAGTACGAACGCGAGCAGAAACTCCGGGAGCAACAGACCTTCACGGAGAGCGTCTTCGCGGCTCAGCCGGACATCGTCTACGTCTTCGACGTGGAGGGTAACTACCTCCAGTGGAACGATCGAGTCCCGGAAGTGACGGGCTACACGGAGGCCGAACTGGCCGAGATGGAGCCCCTCGAGTTCATCGCGCCGGAACACCGCGAGCAGATCGCCGAGGCGATCGAACGGATTCTCGAGGAAGACGAGTACGTCACCAGGGAGGCGGACCTCCTCACGAAAGACGGTGAGCGGATCCCCTACGAATTCAACACCGCCCGGATCTCCGACGACGACGGGACGACCCTCGGTTTCACCGGCGTCGGCCGCGACGTCAGCGATCGCAAGGAACGCGAGCGCGAACTCCGCGAGGAGAAGGCCCTGACCGAGAGCATCTTCGAGGCGCAGCCGGACCTCCTCTACGCCTACGACGCCGACGGAGGCCTGATTCACTGGAACGATCGCCTCGAAGAGCTCACCGAGCTCGAATCCGACGAACTCGAGGGCAGGGAGCCCCTCGAGTTCATCGCGCCGCCGGACCGAGACCGAATCGCCGAGGCCATCGACCGGATCATGACCGAAGGGGAACGCGTCACCGAGGAGGGGCGACTCGTGACGGGCGAGGGGGAGTACGTCCCCTACGAGTTCAACAGCGCCCGGATCACCGGCGAGGACGGGGCGGTCCTCGGCTTCACCGGCGTGGGCCGCGACATCAGCGACCGCAAGGCGCGCGAGCGCGAACTCGAGCGCCTCGAGCGCCTCAACGCGACGATCCGAACGATCGACGAGACGATGGTCGCGGCGGAGAGCCGGGACGAGGTCGAATCCGCGATCGTCGACGCGTTCGCGGCCGCCGAGGCGTACCGGTTCGCCGTCATCGGACGGGTCGACACGGCGCCGGCGAACGCCGAGCGACGGTGGGAGGCCCAGGCGTGGACGGGTATCGACCAGGACGGAGCCGCGGACGCCCTGCAGTCGTTCGCCGACCCGCCGACCGGTGCGGGCGAGTCGCCCCTGGAAACGGGGCGCGTCCAGTGTTATCGCAACCTCCGTGACAGCGACGTCGACCGCTGGCGCGACCACGCTCGCGACCGCGAGTACGGGGCGGTCGCCGTCGTCCCGATCGTCGCGAGCGGGCGCACCTTCGGCCTGCTCCTCGTCGCCGCCGAGAAGGGGTCCGCGTTTACCGATCGCGAGCGGGAAGTCCTCCAGGAGTTCGGCGGGACGATCGGCCACGCGATCAACGCGATGATCGTCCGTCGACTCCTCTATCAGGACACCGTCGTCGAACTCGAGTTCGAGTCGACCGACCGGCAGGAGATCTGTATCGATCTCTCGGCGCGACTGGACTGCCGGCTGAGTCTCGAGCACGTGTTGTCGCTGACCGACGAGACGTTCGTCTACTACGTCACCGTCACCGAATGCGATCCGGATCGCGTTCGATCGTTCGCCGCCGAGCACGGTGGCGTCGACGAGTTCCGCAGCATCGACACCGGCGGCGAGGAGAGTCATTGGGAACTCGTGGTCCGCGGGCCGACCATCACCGGCCTGCTCGCGGACTACGGCGCGCGAATGCGCTCGATGATCGTCGACGAGGGCGTCTCGAACGCCGTCGTCCACGTGAGTCCCGACGTCGACGTTCGGGATCTGGTCGGCGCGGTGACGGCGACCTACCCGGAGACGGAACTGCGGTCGAAACGGACCGTCGAACGGCCGGTCGAGACCAGCGGCGATTTCCGACGCCGGGTGCAAGACGAGTTGACCGACAAGCAACAGACCGCGCTCGAGGCCGCCTACTACGGCGGCTACTTCGAGTGGCCGACCCGGACCAGCGACGCGAGCGAAATCGCCGACCGGCTCGGGATCGCTCGGCAGACCTTCCACCAGCACCTTCGGGTCGCACAGGAGAAACTCTTCTCGGCGTACTTCGCCGAGTGAAGGTGTCGAGGCCGGCGGTGACGAGCGTTTGGGACGGAACTGACGATCGGTTGGCGAGATTCCACCGCGGTATCGCCGGGTCATACCAGAGCACGCTGGTACGCACCTTTCCCGCGTTCGCTGTCTCTATAGACCAATGAGTTCCCCCCTCACTACCGAACGGTTGACTACCGTGTTCGACGTCTTCGCCGATTGCCGACGGCGATACCTGCTCTCGATTCTCGACGAACAGTCGGAACCGATAGCAGTGGACGCGCTCGCGACCGAGTTGGCAGTGCGGGAACGCGGCTCCCCCGTCGTCACCGACGACCAAGTCCAGAACGTCGCCATCGAACTCGTTCACAACCACGTCCCGCGATTGGTCGACATCGGCGTGGTGACCGACGACGGCGACGGAGACGACGAACCGCGAACGATCGCGCTCGCCGATCACCCGCTCGCCGAGGCCGACTGGGTCGGCGCGCTCCTCGAGAACCCGACCGGCGGCCCGGGCGTCGACGAATCGGCGCTCGATCGAACGATCGAAGTGCTCCAGCCGGCCCGCCGCCGAATCGCCTGTGCGGCGCTCGCGCGACAGCGCGACTCGGTCCCCGTCGCCGACCTCGCCGCGATGGTCGTGGCGCGGACCGACGACGTTCGACTCGTCGACGTCGACGAGGCGGACCGGAAACCGGTCGAAACGCAGCTCACACACGGCGATCTTCCCGCGCTCGCCGACGCGGGGCTCGTCGAGTTCGATCGCTCGAGCGCGACCGCCGAACTCGCGGCCGACGCGGACCAGTGGCACGCCGACTGGCTGGCTGCGAGTCCCCTCGGCGAGATCACCGACGCGCTGACCGGCGGCCGAAACCGGATCCGCTCCGTCGACACCGGGCCGGCCGCCTCCGAGGCTGGCAGCGAGAAGGGACGAGAGCCGAGAGCGACCGGCGCGTGCTGGACGCTCGAGGGACGGGAGTCGGTCATCGCCAGGGGCCAGGAAATCGCCGACGCGGCGTCGGAGGAACTGTTCGTGACGGTCCCCGACGCGGGACTGCTCCAGGACCGCTGTCTCGACCGGTGGCGCGCGGCGGCCGACCGCGGCGTCGACATCTACGTCGGCTCGCAGTCGACCGAGGTTCAAAATCTCGTTCGCTCGGTGATCCCCGAGGCGACCGTCTGCGAACCGCGGTTCGACTGGATGAACTTCCCGGTCGATCAGTTCCACCACGGTCGCGTCGTCTGCGCGGATCGCGAAACGGTGATGCTCGCCACGATCGACGATTCGGTACCCGGTGCGGACCCGCGCGTGACCGCGATCAGCGGCCACGGACGAGAGAACACGCTGGTCGTCCTCGTTCGGGAACACATCGGACCGCGACTGGATCGCCTGCAGTCTCAATACGACGGGACGACTGACGCCGAAGAGGCCACGCCGCTGCCGCTGTGAGCGAGGCGAGACACCCGCCGTAACTGTTCTCTCGACGCGCGGATACTCGGTAGCGACGGGTTCCGCGACCGCCCGCCGGCCGTGAGGGCGCCGTCGATCACGGGAACAGCAGGTAGATGAACACGCCGTAGCCGACCACGAGCGCGGCCCCGTCGAGTCGCGTGAGCCGACGGCCGTACCCCATCATGGCCACCAGCACGATCGTGAAGGCGACCAGGACGGGAAGCTCGAGGCGGAGCGTGCTCGCGGTGATGTCGATCGGCGTGATCACGGCGACCACTCCGAGCACGGCGAGGATGTTGTAGATGTTCGAACCGACGACGTTCCCGATGGCGAACTCCGTCTGGCCGCGGACGGCGCCGACGACGGACGCCGCCAGTTCCGGCAGCGAGGTCCCCAGTGCGAGGACCGTGAGGCCGATGAAGAGGTCCGAAAACCCCAGTTCCGACAGCAGGCCGGTCCCGCCGGAAACGAGCCAGCGCGAGCCGACCAGGAGCGCCACCAGCCCGCCGATCACGAGGGCAACGTCCCGGAGCGCGAGGCCGTCGCCGGCGTCGGCGTCCGGATCGTCGACCATCGGCGCCGGGGTGGCGTTGACGCCGTAGAGCAGGTACGCCGTGAAGACGGTCAGCACCAGGAGGAGGACCGTCCCCTCGAGACGGCCGATCGTGCCGTTCGCGCCCAGTCCGACCAGTAGGATCGCCGCGAACACCATGAAGGGGACGTGGCGCCGCATGACGATCGGTCCGACGCGCAGGGGTTTGATCAGCGCCGACACGCCCAGCACCAGCCCGATGTTGGCGATGTTCGAGCCGACGACCGCGCCGAGACCGATGTCCGTCGAGACGTTCAGCGCGCCGATGGTCGAGACGAACAGTTCGGGCGCGGTCGTCGCGAGCGCGATGACGGTCACGCCGACGGTCGCCGCACGGAGCCCGACGCCGAGCGCGAGTCGGCTGGCCCCGGCGACCAGTAGCTCGGCGCCGCCGTAGAGCGCGACTACGCCGGCCGCGAGGAGGGCGAGATAGAGTGGCATCCCGGAGAGCATAGCGACGGCTACACACGACCGGCTCAAAAGGGACCCGAAAGCGAATCGAGCACCCGGGCGGTGGCGGCCGACGCGATTCACCCGCCGTCGAACGCGTCGGGGTGATCGGCGGACTACCGGACGATCGTCACCGGACGATCAGCGGACTACCGAACGATCGTCACCGGAACGGGCGCCCGTCGCGCGACGCGTTCCGCGACACTACCGAGCAGGATGCGGCTCGCGCCCGAACGGCCGTGACTCCCGATCACGACGTGGTCGACGCCCCGCTCGTCGGCGAAGGCGACGATCTCACGAGCCGGATCGCCGACGGTTGTCTCTTCGGTGATCGGTCCGTCGTGGTCGGCCGTCAGCTCCCTGACGTCCGCGAGCAGTTTCTCGGCCGTCGCTTCCCGGCCCTCGAGGACCGACTCGTACGCGTAGACGCCGCCCTCCCCGTAGGTCGCGAAGTTCGGATCGATGACGTGCAACAGCGTGATTTCGGCGTCCGGGTACTGCCGACGGGCGTGCTCGAGGGCCGCCCGTGCCGGCTCCGAATCGTCGATGGGAACGAGAATCTCCATACGATGCGTTCGACGAACGGCGATAAAAGGGGCGGGGCGAGTTCCCGCGACGCGGTGAGACCCCGGCGAAGTCACACGGATTATAATCCCGCCGCGTCGACTGTGCGGTATGGCCATGGACGTCTTCGGGTTGCTCGGCAACCCGGTCGGACACTCGCTGTCGCCGCCGATGCACGAAGCGGCCTACGACGAACTCGATCTCGAGGCCCGCTACGTCACCTTCGAGCCCGCTCCCGAGGAGCTCGAGGGCGCGATCGACGGCGCCGAAGCGCTGGGTATCGCCGGGCTGAACGTGACCATTCCGTTCAAGCGGGACGTCCTCGACGTCGTCGCGGCCGACGAACTGGCGAGCCGGATCGGCGCGGTCAACACGATCGATTTCACGAGGGACGGAGCGCCCGCGGGGCACAACACCGACGCCGCTGGTGCCCTGCGCGCCCTGCGGGACCACGACGTGACCGTCGACGGCGCCCGCGCGGTCGTCGTCGGCGCCGGCGGCGCCGGGCGAGCGATCGCGTTCGGCCTCGCGGACGCCGGCGCGACGGTCGAGATCGCCAACCGGACCGAATCGACGGCCCACGAGTTGGCCGACGAGGTGCCGCGCGCGACGGGCCACGGACTCGACGGCGAGACCGTCGCCGACCTGCTGGCCGACGCCGATATCCTCGTCAACGCGACCAGCGTCGGGATGGAGGAGGACGCCTCGCCGGTCGCCGCCGACGCGCTCCACGGGGGACTGGCCGTCCTGGACGCGGTCTATCGCCCGCTCGAGACGCGACTGCTCCGGGAGGCGGCCGACGCGGGGGCGACGACCGTCGACGGCGCGTGGATGTTGCTCTACCAGGGCGTCGAGGCCTTCGAGATCTGGACGGGGCGGGAGGCGCCGGTCGATGCGATGAACGAGGCGCTCCGCTCGCGGCTGTAAGCCCCCTCACCCCCCGCTCCGGACGGACCGAACGCCGGGATCCGAGTATCACGCGAATTTAAGTGATGGAACCGACTATATCGAGATAATGGCAATCCTCCAAAAGCTGAAGTCGCTGCTCGGGTTCGGCGATTCGGACCCGGAGCGAGGACGCAGTCGAGAGGTCGGGGTAACGGTCGAGCGGGAAGGATCGGGGGCGACCGAATCGACCGCGGACGACGCCGAATCTGAACGGCCGGCACCCGCGAGTCCCGGGGTCGAGTCCGAGAACGAGGCCGACACTCAAGCCGATATCGACGCCGACGACGCGTCGGAGTCGGCCGCCGCCGGCTCGACCGCCTCGAGCTCGACGGACTCGATGACCGAACCGTCCGACGGCCCCGACGAGGCCGCCGAACCGGCGGAAGCGACCGGGCCCGGGACGGAAGACGCGGCGCCGACAGAACCGAAGACGCCCGACGCCGCCGAGGACGAGGTCCCGGTCGACGAGGCCGAACCGGACGTCGACGAGGCACCCGCCACCGAGACGGACGGCGAAACCGAGACCGAGACCGAGATCGAGTCCGAGACCGAGTCTGAGTCAGAGATCGAAACCGAGACCGAAACCGAGTCCGCCGCGGAACCCGCACTCGATACCGACGACTCGGGTTCCGAGGAGACGGAGACGGCTCCCGAATCGGAACAGGAAGCGGAACCGGCGCAAGACGCGGACGACGAGGCCGCCGGGGAACCGGTCGACTCGATCAAGGGGATCGGTCCCGCCTACGCCGACCGCCTCGCCGCCGCCGGCGTCGACTCCATCGCCGAACTCGCCGCCGCCGACGCCGCGGAACTGGCCGAACAGACCGACATCTCCGAGAAGCGCATCCAGGGCTGGATCGATCGCGCGGAAGTTCGCTAACCTCGATCGGTCCGTTCGGTCGCCAGCGCTCCCGTTACCCGGTTTCTTCTCTCGCGCTAAACCGCAAAAGGATTAGGGCCCCCTCGCCTCTCGAGGCACATGAGCGACCCGCGCGTCGTCACCTCGCTCGCCGCCTTTCGCGCCGCCGCCCGCGACGGACGCGAGCGAGACGCTCCCGCGAGGGACAGAGCGACACGGACGCGGTCCGGACGCAGGATCCCCGTCGAAGTTCGCGTCACCGTCGACGACCCGTTTCTCGCCTACCGACGGGCGCGCGATTCGACCGGTGGAACCGCCTTCCTCGAGACGACCGGCGGACAGCCCGGCTGGGGCTACTTCGGCGTCGATCCGGTCGACCGGCTGACGGTCGGCCCGCAGGCGGTCAGCCGAGCCGATGCGGACGACTCCCCGACGCTCGCCGCCCTCGAGGGACTCCTCGATGCCGACGAACTCGCCCGCGGCGACTGCGACGTCCCCTACCCCTGCGGCGCCGTCGGCTGGCTCTCCTACGACGTCGCCCGTGAACTCGAGACCCTCCCCGAGTCGGCGGTCGACGACCGCGGACTGCCGCGACTCGAGGTGGCCGTCTACGACCGACTGGCGGCCTGGGAGGCGCCGGCCGCCACCGCCGACGGCGACCCGGCGACGGACGGGCTCACGCTGCGGGTGACGGCGTGTCCGCGACTCGAAGGGGACGCCGATAGCGCCGGATCGACCGGAACCGTCGGCGACGATGCCCTCGTGGCGGCCTACGAGCGCGGCCGCGACCGAGCGCTCGAACTCGCGCGGGCCGCCCTCGAGGGCGATCCGAGCGTCGGGGATCCGCCGGTAGCGACCCCCGAAGCGACGTTCGAGAGCGACTGCGGCCGCGAGGCGTTCGCGGAGCGAGTTCGGCGAATCAAGGCGTCCGTCCGCGACGGGGACACCTTTCAGGCCAATCTCTCCCAGCGGCTGGTCGCCCCGGCCGCGGTCCACCCCGTCGCGGCCTACGACGCCCTCCGACGGGTCAATCCCGCACCGTACTCGGGACTGCTCGAGTTGCGCGCGGTCGATCTGGTGAGCGCGAGTCCGGAGCTGCTGCTGGAGCGCGAGGGCGATTTCGTTCGGACGGAGCCCATCGCAGGCACGCGACCGCGCGGAGAGACGCCCGAGGAAGACGAGGCGCTCGAGGACGACCTCCGAACCGACGAGAAGGAGCGCGCAGAACACGCGATGCTGGTCGACCTCGAGCGCAACGACCTCGGGAAGGTCTGCGAGTACGGCTCCGTGTCGGTCGACGAGTATCGCCGGATCGACCGGTACTCGGCGGTGATGCACCTCGTCTCGAACGTCACGGGGCAGTTGCGCGACGACGAGACGCTGGCCGACGCGGTCGCGGCGGTGTTCCCGGGCGGAACGATCACCGGCGCGCCCAAACCCCGCACGATGGCGCTCATCGACGAACTCGAGGCGACGCGTCGCGGCCCCTACACGGGTAGCGTCGGCATCTTCGGCTTCGACGGGCGGGCGACGCTGAACATCGTCATCCGGACGCTGGTCCGCCACGCCGACGAGTACCACCTCCGGGTCGGTGCGGGCATCGTCCACGACTCCGAGCCCTCCCGCGAGTACGACGAGACGCTGGACAAGGCCCGCGCGCTGCTCACGGCCGTCGACGAAGCGCTCGGCGAGCGGGCCGGGATGGGACTCGAGGCCAGCGGCGAACCGACGACGGACGACGGCAAGGCGACTGCACTCGACGGCCGCGGCGGCGTCGGTGATACCGATGCGTGAGTCGCGGCCGGGCGACGAGACGCGAATTCTGGTGGTCGACAACTACGACTCCTTCGCGTACAATCTGGTACAGTACGTCGGCGAAGTCGCGGACGACGTCGTGGTCCGTCGCAACGACGCGATCGATCTCTCCGACCTCGAGTCGATCGATCCCACCGGCGTCGTCGTATCGCCGGGGCCGGGGACGCCCGCGGAGGCGGGGATCTCGATCCCGCTGTTCGCCGAGACCGACTACCCGATTCTAGGGGTCTGCCTCGGCCATCAGGCCCTCTGTGCGGCCGCCAGCGCGCCGGTCGTCCACGCGCCCGACGTCGTCCACGGCAAGCCCTCGACGGTCGAACACGACGGCGACGGGATCTTCGCGGGGCTCCCCGAGACGTTTCAGGTTGGACGGTACCACTCGCTGGCGGTCGACCGGGCGGACCTCCCCGACGCGCTGGTCGAGACGGCCCGGACGACCGACGAGCGCGGCGTCTCGATGGCGGTCCGCCACCGGGAGAAGCCCCACGTCGGCGTCCAGTTCCACCCCGAGAGCATCCTGACGCGGGGCCACGACGACGCCGCGAACGGCGACGGCATCTCGCTTTCGGTCGGCAAACGGATGATCGCGAACTTCTGCCGGTTCGCCGCTCGAGTCGACGAGTGATCTGTCCGACCGAATCGTCGCTCGGGCGGGCCGATCGGCAGCCCCTCACCGCCCTCGATCGATCACCGCTAGGCGGTGCTGAATAGATAGCGCGCATCGGTCATCGGCCACTTGCGGTTGCGTGAGGATTTGGAGCGGTAGTCACAGCGGGTGAACCCGTCAGGGGGCCGTTCGAAGACGCGACCAGCCCTACACCTCGACACCGTCCGCGGCGGCTGCCGGGACGACCTCGATGAGCTGGGCGATCGCCTCCGGGAGGCTCTGCTCGCCAGCCGGCGTCTCGACGGTCACCATCCCAAACGGCGCGACGGCAACTACCGTGAGTTCGTCCTCCGGGCGGACGCCGGCTTCGGCGAGGTACCGCAGTTCCGCGTTGCCCTGGTGGTGAATCCGCCGGACGGTCACGCGCTCGTCCTGGTCGATATCGACGAGACGGGTAGATTCACCCTCCTCGGGGAGGGACAGATCGGCGTCAGGGATCGGGTCGCCGTGCGGATCGACTGGGGGGTTGCCTAGCACCTCGGCGATGCGGTCGGTCAACTCCTCGGAGACGTGGTGTTCGAGCCGATCGGCCTCATCGTGGACGTCGATCCAGTCGTAGTCGAGCCGTTCAGTCAAAAACACTTCGAGGAGGCGGTGGTGCCGGGTGATCTCGAGAGCGACGAGTTCGCCCTCCTCCGTGAGCGTCACACCCTTGTACTCCTCGCGGTCGACCAGGCCCCGCTCTTCGAGCTTTTTCAGCGTGGAGGAGACGGTCGGCGCGGTGACCTCGAGGTAGTCGGCGAGCGCTGAGGTCGACATCCGCCCGTCGCCGTCGCTCTCGATTGCGTAGATCGCCCTGATGTAGTCCTCCAGAACCGCGCTCAGCATTCCTCTCGATACGTTCGGCCGATTCCCCTTGTCGCTTCGGGTGCGACCGTCGTCTGGCGAGTCATCATCACCGGACGGGACCATCAGTCACCCTCCGTCCTGGTACCGACATCCGCGCCGTCGGCCTCAATGCTCCCCATCTCGGGCGTGTCCTGCTCGCCGCGGATGGACTGAACCTTGCCCAGTGCGACGGCACAGACGTAGATTCCCACGGCGATCAGGACGATGGCCCCACCGGCCGTGACGCCGGCGTAGTAGGCAACGCCGATGCCCAGCAACACCGCGAGTTCCGCGAGGACGACCGAGACCACCAGCGATTCGGAGAAACTCCGGGACACCTGGGTCGCGCCCGCTACTGGAACCACGAGCATCGCCGCGACGAGGATGACGCCCATGATCTGCATTGCGCCGACGACGACCATCGCCGTCAGCATCACCATTACTCGGTTGTACCAGTTGACGGAGATACCGGAGACGGCAGCCGCCGTCTCGTCGAAGGTTACGTACAGGAGCTGGTTTCGTGTCACGGCCACCGTCCCAACGATGACGGCGAACAGCACCAGGAGGATAGCTGCACTCTGGGGTGACACGGTGGAGAGGTTGCCGAAGAGGAACTGGTTGACGCCGACGGCGAGCCCGCCCGCGTTGAGACTGATGAGCGTCGTCCCCAGCGCGAACCCCGTCGACAGGACGATGGCCATCGAAACGTCGTTATAGGCGTCCGTGGTCTCGGAAATGAGCTCGATGAACAGCGCGGCGATCATCGCCACGACGACGGCGGTGAGGTACGGCGACACCCCGAGGTCGATGACGGCGTTCAGGAACAGGCCGACGGCCACGCCCGCGAACCCGGTGTGGGCCAGGGCGTCTCCGATGAGCGCGAGCTGCCGGTGGACGAGGAACGTCCCGATGAGCGGCGCCATCACGCCGACGCAGAGCCCGACGAGTATCGCCCGATGCATGAACCGGTAGCGCGGGTTCAGCATCTCCAGGCCCGTGAAGTAGTACACCCAGTCCATCAGCCAGTACCACTGCTCTAGGAACCACAGGAGGACGCCGAAGACGAGGTCGCCGATGGCGCCCAGCCCGCTCTGCAGTGGGAGCATCACGGACGGGTCCACGGTTGCGAGGACGTTCGCCACGAACGTGGCCGCCACCTCCGCGCTCATCCGTCAACCTCCCTGAGAAGCCGCGCCTTGGTTCCGAACGCCCGAGCCAGCGCGTCGCTTTCGACGAACTCGTCCGTCGGACCGTCGAAGTAGACCTCCCGGTTCAGGCAGACGACGCGGTCGGCCTGCTCGACGACCGCCCCGAGGTCGTGCTCGATGAGGAGGACGGTGATGCCCTCGGCGTTGAGCGCCGCCAGTAGATCGTAGAAGGCGTCGACCGACTCGGCGTCGACGCCGACAGTCGGCTCGTCCAGAACGAGCAGGGCGGCCTCGCTCGCCAGCGCTCGCGCGATGAACGCGCGCTGGCGCTGGCCGCCCGAGAGCTGCGTGACGCGCCGGTCTGCGAACGCACTCATCCCGACGGTCGCAAGCGCGTCGTCGACGATGGCCCAGTCCTCGCTCGACAGCCGGCCAAAACCGACGTGCGGGAATCGGCCCATCTTCACCACCTCGCGGACGGTGATGGGCATCTCCTTCGCCGCGTTGGCGTGCTGGGCGACGTACCCGACCCGCTCGCCGTCGTCGAAGTGGTCGGCGCGCTCGCCGAACAGACGGGCTGTGCCCGTGTCAGGCTCGAGCAGCCCCAGCATCAGCTGCATCAGCGTCGACTTCCCCGAGCCGTTCGGCCCCACGATGGCGACGTACTCGCCCGAGCCGATGGCCAGCGAGACGTCCTCGACTACGGGTGTCGCCGTGTAGCCGAAGGTGACGCCTGCGAGGTCGATGATTGGCTCGCTCCCCGTCGCGTCCGGGGCGCTCTCGGTGGTCGCTCGATCGTCTGTGACAGCCGCCGTCGCGGGATCGGTATCCTCGGTGCTCATATCGGTTCGAAGTTCCGCCACTGTTCGAGCCACTCCTCCGACGGCGCCGCGTCCGCGGGTGTCCCGTTGCCGAGGACGATCTCGAACGTGGGCATATTGATGTTGTCCGCGATCTCCTCGTAGCCCCAGTCCTCCGCGACCCACTCCTCTCGGACGCCGGCGTACGGCGTCACGGGGAAGTACGCCTCCACGCCCGTCTCGCGGACGAGCTGCTGGGCCGGGCGCTGGGACTCGAAGACACCGTTGGCGATATACCTGATGTCGTTCTCGCGGATTACCGCCTCCGCTTCGCGTACGTCCGCGGGTTTGACGTCGCCGCTCGCCGCGAGGTTCGTCACCAGTGGCCGCATCCGAACGCCGTAGCGCTCCCCGATGTACTGGAAGGCGTTGTGCGCGGCCAGCTGGACGATGTCACGTTCGGCTCGGTCGAAGATGGCCTCGTAATCCGCGTCGATGCGGTCGAGCACATCGGTCTTGTAGGTCTCGGCGTTTTCGCGGACGGCGTCGGCGTGTTCCGGGACAATGTCGGCGAGTCCATCGGCGATGTTGTCGACGGACTGCTTCGCGCGTCGGGGGTCTAGCCAGAAGTGCGGGTCCTTCCCGCGCTGAGCACCGACACCCTCCTCCTCGCGATCGAGGGTCGCGGCGAGATCCACGAGGTCGATGCCCTTCCGGACATTGATGAGCGCCGTGTCGACGTCGTCGCCCTTGATCGTCTGGATGGCGCGGTCGGCCCAGGGCTGGAACTCCCCCCCGACGTGGATGAACGCGTCCGCCTCGATGATACGCCGGGTGATGCTGGCGTTTGGTTCCCAGCCGTGGCCGTGCAGTCCCGTCGGAACGAGGTTTTCCACCGTTAGCGGGGTCCCGTCGGCGATCTGCCGGCCGAAGTCGTAGAAGCTGAAGAACGAGGCCACGGCGACCGGCCCGTCGCTTCCGTTGTCACCGTTACTCCCGGACTGCACCGGTGCATCGGGTAGTGCCGTGCACCCGGCCAACCCCGCCACTGCCGCCGCACCGCCGGCGCGTAGCGCGTCCCGTCGCGTAACCGCTCGTCCGTCGTATGTTTCGTGTGGCATAATAACTCTCGAAGTTATAGATTAGGTCTGTCTAATTCTTTGTTTGGTGCATCCACATTTGTAGATTGTGGTTTCAAAAGCAGCGGTGGGCGGGGCGGACGACTGCGAAAGGAATGAAAGCCGTTTTGCCCGGAGAGGTCATACGCCACTCCGCAACCAGCGACGACGATCGGCCCGTGAGGAACTGTCACTTCCGGACCTCTCGACCGTGGACGACTGACCGCATTCGTCGGCGATGCTGGGGGTGACCAGCGCCCGATTACAGACCACCGTTCGGTTCCTTCGACCAGTGAGACGCTGAATAGCCCTGGTCAATACACCGCAGCAAGATACGCGGTCTCTATGCAGCATATATTCGATTCGGTACCGACGTTCTGATAGGAATGCCCTCGTTGTCTGGCCCATCGTCCCGCTGAAATTCGCTCGTCACCGTCCCCATCGCGGTGACGCCAAGCGCTAATTGTTTCGCCGTCTTTTCATCGGACGCATCCACGTCGACTGCGGAGTCGAACTGGTAATGTTGGCAGATGTAGGTGCTACGAGATCCGCAAGAGTCCCTCTGAATAGAACTCGGGAGAGTGAGTTTTGAGACGACTCTCCGGGGCACACGTCGCGAAGATCGAGTTCCCGTATCCGAGCACGATTCGACCGTGTTCACCGCTCCGGGATCGGTGTTGTGCTGAATCGGTCAGTCGAACACCCGTACCAGAACCCACGACCCGGTATCCAGAACCGATCAGCGAATACTCGAGATACGCCCCCAATAGCGGCCCGCATTCACGACAGTCGGACAGTGAGTTCATGGTCCTCCGAGTGCCACGACGAGATGACTCCGACTCGAGAACACCGTCATGACCGACGACCGCATCTACCACGTCGACGGCGAACTCGTCCCCGCGAGCGAGGCGACCGTCAGCGTCGACGACCGCGGCTTTCGGTACGGCGACGCCGCGTTCGAAACGCTTCGGGCCTACGGCGGGACGGTCTTCGCGTGGGATCGACATTGTGAGCGCCTCGAGCGGACCTGCGACGCCCTCTCGCTCGCACACGGCCTACCCGGCGCCGACCTCCGCGCCCGGATCGACGAGACGCTCGGTGCGAACGCCCTCGCGGACGCCTACGTCCGGCTCTCGATCACCCGCGGCGTTCAGCCGGGGAAGCTCACCCCTCAACAGGAAGTCGATCCGACGGTCGTGGTCTACGCGAAGCCGCTCCCTCGAGGGGGCCTCGAGGGCGAGTCCGTCTGGGACGAGCCCGCGATCGTCCGGACGGTCGAGACGCGCCGGACGCCGAGCGAGGCGGTGCCGGCCGCGGCGAAGACGCACAACTACCTGAACGGCATCCTCGCGCGTGCGGAACTCCGGGCCGACGACGGGTCGGTCGAGGCGGACGAGGCGCTCACGTGCGACCTCGAGGGGCGCATCGCCGAGGGCGCGACGAGCAACCTGTTCTTCGTCCGCGACGGCGCGCTCCACACGCCGACGACCGACGGGCCCGTGCTGCCGGGGATCACCCGCGATATCGTTCTCGAACTGGCTTCCGAGAACGGGATTCCGACTCAGGAGGGGCAGTACGACCCCGCGGACGTCCTCGCGGCCGACGAGGCGTTTCTGACGAACCGGACGTGGGAGCTCCGACCGATCGCAGCTCTCGACGACCGCGAGATCGGTGGCGGCCCGATTACGGATCGACTCTCGCGGCTGTACGACGAGCGCGTCGAACGGGCCTGTTACTCGTAGCCTCAACCGGACCATCCTCGAGGGGGCCCGAATTCGAGACATCTCATTCATCGGCGGTCCGTAGCGGAACCGGCGGTATCGCGACCGTAAACCCGATCCCGAGCCCGATCATGGCACCAACGTACTCGAGGGGCTCGAACCGATCGAAGACGAGGATTTCGAGACCGCTGATGAGAAGGAAGGCGAAAATCGCCCAGAACACGAACGAGAGCGCGACGTTTCGGACGATCCATTTGCTCATTTTTCGACGATCCATTTGGATAGCAAGCTAATAAGCGTGTCGCGAACCCCACCGTCGTCGCGTCGTCTCGAGCGCGTGTGCGTTCCCTCGAGTGCCGCCTTCAACAGGTTCAAGCGCGACACTCGCGGACTCCAGCCCGTGCTCTCCGGAGGCCGACGACGGCTGTTCGACGTCTGGCGGCGCGTGTTCGACCTCTCGTGGCCGGTGATGATCGAGCAGTTCCTCCGGACGCTGATGCGGACGACGGACGTCGTCGTGACTGGCCTGTTCTCTCCGGCAGCGGTGACGGCCGTCGGACTGGCCGACCTCTACGCTCGACTGCCACTTCGCATCGGGCTGGGACTGAGTAGTGGCGTCATCGTCCTCTCGAGTCAGGACACGGGCAGCGGTGCGAAGGACTACGGACTCAGTCGTCGGACTCGAGGGCCGACCGTTCGGGGTCCCTTGATTCGGTCGGGACCTCGAGGAGTTCGCGCTCGGTACCGTCGAGTTCGAGGACGAAGTCGGCCCCGAACGCCGATGCCGGCGTCTGGAACCCGTCCGGGACGCGCCCGCGAGGGCTGTCGCGGCCGTCGACGACGCGTTCGGCGGCGCGCACCGCGGCCTCGGCCGTCAGCGCGTACGGGTTGGGCGTTCGAAGGCGGGCGCGTGCGCGCCGCCCGGTCGACGCGTCGGTGACCTCGCCCCAGACGATCGCCTCGCTGCTGGCGAGTTCTCGCTCGTCCGGGCCGTCGATTCGGGCGTCGACGAGTCGTTTCAGGATCCCTTCGACCGGTCGGGACTCGAGCAGCCAGCCCAGCGAGTCGACGACCGACATCGCGCGGGTCGCCCACGGTCCCGCCGCCGCGTACACCTCGATCGAATCGATTCCCGTGCTGTGGGCGGCCGTGACGACGTCTCCCCACGGAATCGTGACGGCGGGTTCGGCGCCGTCGCCGAAATCGATCGCTCGCGTTCGGTACGTCGCGGGGACCCTGATGAGCCGTCCGTTGCGACGGACGACGCCCTCGCTCCCGGCCTGTTCGACGAGCGTGCGGGCGGTGCCCCGCGAGAGCGACCCGCCGCCCTTGATGGCCAGCGAGAGCTCGGTCGCGGACGGCACCTGCTCGTGGAGAAACGCCGCCAGGCAGTCCGACGGGACGACGTCGAACCCGACGCCCGGGAGCACCGTCACGCCCGCGTTCCGCGCGGCGTCGTCGTACCGCCCGAGTCGTTCGAACACCTGAAACTCGCCGGTGATATCGAGATAGTCCGTTTCGGTCTCGAGACACGCCTCGACGAGCGGTTCGGCCGTCTTCGCGAACGGTCCCGCACAGTTCAACACGGCGTCGAAGTGCCGGATTCGGCCGGCGACGTCGTCCTCGAGATCGAAGGTCCGGCCTTCGACGCCGAGTTCGTCGGCCTGCCGAGCGACGGCTCTGGCGTCGCGACCGGCGACGGCCGGCGACCCTCCTCGAGCGACGGCTTCGCGGGCGATCAATCGACCGGTGTAGCCGTACGAGCCGTAGATGAGAAGGGAGTCCATGGCCGTCGTTTGGCGTTCAGACTGTTAAAGGTGCGTCAGACGTGGGGGGTTCCGTAACGTTCACCACGTCGGACCGGGTACCGAGGTGGCGATGGACGCCTCTCAGCGGATCACCGCACTCGCGGACGTGCCGGCCGAGTCGACGGTTTGCTTTCGCGTGTCGAACGACACCGACGAGGTGCGGGAAGCGATTCTCGTCGCGAGCGACGGCGCCCCCGACACCGCTGACGATCGGTCCGACGCCTCGGACGACGAGCGGGTCGCCTGCTGGCTGAACTACTGCCAGCACATGACGCACATCAAGATCGACAAGGGATCGGGAGCGCCGATGCGAGACGGCGAACTCGTCTGTGCGAACCACGGGGCGTACTTCGACGCCGACTCCGGGAAGTGTACGTTCGGCCCCTGTGAAGGCGCCTATCTCACCGATCTCGAGGTGACGGTCGCGGACGGCGCCGTCTACCTGGCCGACGACGAGTACGAGTTCGTCGGCGAGGGGCCGATCGACGACGGCGACGATCTCACCTCGAGTTCCAACGTCAAAATCTGACTACTCTAACTCGGTCGGGGAGACCAGATCGCGTTCCTGATCGTACTCGAGGAGTCCGGCTTCGACCAGTCGCGGCAGGTGATCGTGATACAGCGAGATGTAGGTCTCGTGGACGCGCTCGGCCGAGATAGATGGCACGGGCGATCCGGTCTCGCGGACGGCGACCTCTTCGGCGGCGTCCGGGAGGGTCAACGGCTCGTCGAAGGCGCGCATCACCTCGAGCAGTAGCCGACGGCGTTGATCGGCGAGTAACCCGAACGCCTCGTCGACCGTTTCGGCCGACGCCTCGCACGTGTCCAAACTGTCGAGGACCGCCAGCACGAAGTCAACACAGTCGGGGTCGGGTTGGGACGTGGCAGTCATTCGTATCCTCCGTGAGACCTCTCGAAACGGACGGATACCTGAATACGGAGACGAGGGGGTATCAGATATCGATCGATCCCGTGTGCCGACCGTCCGTTCGCTCGAGGGTTCGTACCGGGTTCTTGGCACGCCACTAAATATTAGTATCGAATCCGTTTCAGCTTGTCAGGTAACCATGACAGTCATCGGTTCACGAACGCGTCACTCGATGGTCAGCGTCGGTTCGCTCACGGACTCGCTCTTGCAGTCCGGACACCGGGAGGGTAGGTTCAACAGGTCGTCGAAGTCGTCGAATCCGCAGTCCCGACAGGCCGGGGGCGCGACGAGGAACCGTTCGTCCGACTCGGCGCGATCGACCGACCGGGAGACGTGTTCGGCGTGACGGACCACCGCCTGCGGGGTCAGGTCGAGTTCTACCGCGAGTTCGCTCGGCGTGGCTGGTTCGGCTCGGAGGGCGTCGGCGAGTCGCTGTCGCGTCGTTTCGTCGGCCTCGCGCATATCGGGGACAGGGCGGCCGGACGTTTATACTGTCGGGCAGGTGCCGGTGAGAAGCCGACCGGTCGCGGGCGTCGATCGCTCGACGGCGCCATCCTCGGTGGGGAAAGGGCAAACCACTTATCACATGCAGGTGAACATCGGGACATGAAGGCCGTCGTTCTTGCCGGCGGATACGCGACCCGTATGTGGCCGATAACGAAACATCGGCCCAAGATGTTCCTCCCGATCGGCGACTCGACCGTCGTCGATCGCATCTTCGCGGAACTCGAGGCTGACGACCGGATCGACGAGGTCTACGTCAGCACCAACGAGCGCTTCGCCGCCGACTTCGAGGCCCACCTCGCCGACAGCGAGTTCGAGAAGCCGCAGTTATCGGTCGAGGAGACCACCGAGGAAGACGACAAGTTCGGCGTCGTCGGCGCGCTCGCACAGTTGATCGACCGCGAGAACGTCGACGACGACCTGCTGGTCATCGCCGGCGACAACCTGATCAGCTTCGACGTCGCGGACTTTCTTGACTACTTTCAGGAGCACGAGTCCCCGACGCTCGCCGCCTACGACGTCGGCTCCCGCGAGAAGGCCAAATCCTACGGGCTGGTCGAACTCGAGGGCGACCGCGTCGTCGACTTTCAGGAGAAACCCGATGACCCCAACAGCACGCTGGTCTCGATCGCCTGTTACGCGTTCCCGCGGGATTCGCTGTCCCTGTTTCCCACGTACCTGGCGGAAGGCAACAATCCCGACGAACCGGGCTGGTTCATCCAGTGGCTCCAGAATCGCGACCCGACCTACGCCTACACGTTCGAGGGCGCGTGGTTCGACATCGGGACCCCCGAAAGTTACCTCGACGCCGTCGGCTGGCACTTGGACGGCGAGTCGATCGTCGCCGACTCGGCGACCCTCGAGAACGCCACGGTCGGCGAAAACGTCCACGTGATGGCCGACGTGACGCTCGAGAACACCGATCTCGACCACGCCGTGATCTTCCCGGAGGCGACGGTCCAGGACGCGGACATCCGCCGGTCGATCATCGACGAGGGGACCCACCTCGAGGATATCGACCTCGCGGGGGCGCTCATCGGCGCCCACACGACGATCACGAACGGGTAGTAGCGGGTCCAGAAGAGCGCTGACGGTCCCACCTGCCGCCGGGGACACTCGAAACCGGGAACGGGCGGTACAGCTATAGGTCTCCCGTGTGATGCGTATCGACGAGGGACATGTCTCGGTCAGTTCAGACCGTCCTCGACCGGTACGCCGAGGAGGTCCCCTACGAACGACTCGCGGCCGCCGTCCGCGAGCACCGGCGCTGGACCGGCGACGACCCCCGACTTCTGGTGGCCGAGGCCGCCGCGTCGACGACCGGCCAGAGCTTTCTCGGCGGCAGCAAACCCACGGTCGAGCGCTTCCGCGAGACGTTCGTCGCGACAGGCCGCGTCGACTCCTTCGCGGACCTCGCCGCGCTCGACCTCGAGGACGACGATCTCGTCGCCGCCTTCGGCGCCCAGCGGAAACGCCACGTCCTGCTCGAGATCGCTCGCGTCCTCGCGGATCGCTCCGCAGACGACGACCTCGTTGCGCTGGTCGACTGGGCGAGCGCGGCCGACCAGTACCGGTACGATGCTGACCCGATCGGGTCGATCGCCGGCGTCGGCCCCTCGACGTTTCAGTACCTCCGCCAGCTGGCGGGGATCGACGCGCTGGTTCCCGATCCGACCGGCATTCAGTTACTCGAGGTCGTCGCCGCGGACCTCGAGTCCTCGCCGATCGATACGGCGACCGATCTGCGAACGATCGCGTCCGCCGAGTGGCTGGCCTGGGAGTCGTCGTACACGCCACTCGAGATCGACCGCCTCGCGTGGTGGACGTTCACCGACGACGCGGAGCGGGACGCGATCCTCGAGGTTCACGGGATGGCCGACGAACTCGTCGACTGAGACGAATCGCCGGTCGAGTCATCTACGCCGGATGAGACGAACCGACGGTCGAGTCGTCGACGCCGGATGCGACCATTCGACGGGCAGTACGACGAATCCGGCGTCTCAAACGCCGTTAGAACTTCTCGGTGGGCATCGTGTAGTCGACCGTCACCAGACGACCGTCCTGCGAGACGTCGTTCAGTTCGCTTTCCTCCTGCATATTGTCCTCGAAATTCTGCTCGATTTCGTCGATATCGATCCCGTCTTCGCTCTTATACAGAAGCAGGTACTCCACGTTCATCTCCTCGCCGTCGATCGTCAGCGTGGCGCCGGTGGCGACGACGATATCGTCGCTCGCCTCCTCGGCGGACGACTCGGTTTGTCCCTGGACGAATACGGCGGCACCGAGTTCGACCTCGTCGCGAATCGTCGCGAAGTCGTCGTTGGTGTCGGCGAACCGATCCGCGTCGTCGTTGTAGGTGTCGATCAGGAGTTCGAGTTCCTCGCGCGGTCCGAAGTCGACGTACTGCGCCGGTTCGGACTTGATGAGGTAGTCCCCGTCGGTCCCGATCAGTGCGGATGCGTTCCCCTCCTCGTCTTCGTCCTCCTCGTCGACGTAGACGTCGAATCCTTCGTAGCTATCTTCGCTGGAGAACTCCATTTCCTCGACGATATCCGCGCCGTCGAACGAACCGGTGAGGATCTGGGCGTGACCGACGTTCAGCGAGTAGTCGACGTTGTCGGCCTTGAGCGTCCCGCTGTAATTGCTGGTGACGTCGTCACGGATCTCACCTTTCTTCACCTCGTCTTCCTCGAGAACCGACGAGATGTCCGTTAAATCCGCACTTATCGAACTCGATCCCAGTTCGTCCGGATCGTAGGCCCACTCGGTGATGTCCGGTTCACCCTCGAAGTAGCTTCCGACGACCGGAACGTTACTGCAGCCCGCGAGGCTCGCGATCCCGCCGGCAGCCGCGAGTCCGGCACCCGTACGAAGTACGTCGCGTCGTGATTGCATTCCTCGCTGTATAGTCAGTACGTCTATAAAGTAGTTCTGACCGACAAGAGCTGCGCTGGAGAACTGCACT
Source organism: Haloterrigena alkaliphila (assembly GCF_017352155.2). Classification (NCBI taxonomy): domain Archaea; kingdom Methanobacteriati; phylum Methanobacteriota; class Halobacteria; order Halobacteriales; family Natrialbaceae; genus Haloterrigena; species Haloterrigena alkaliphila. The sequence continues at coordinate 2,819,859 of NZ_CP071462.1, read as the reverse complement.
CCGGTTCGGGAACTGCGCCGATGAACTGAAATTCGGTGGGTGTTCGACGGCCCCACCAGAACGAGGCCGTTACAGGAACTTCTCCGTCGGGATCGTGATTTCGACGGTGAGCAGACGTCCGTCCTGTTCAATCGTATTTAACTCGATCTCTTCGACGTTCGTCAGCTCCGATTCGAGTCGTTCGACGTCGATTCCGTCCGCGTGCTTGTAGAGTTCGACCCACTCGAGGCGCGTCTCCGTCCCGTCGATTTCGAAACTCTCGCCGTTCGCGATGACCGTCTTGGCGTCGGCATCCGCGGCGGCCGATTCGGTCATGCCGCTGGTGTGGACGACGTGGCCTGCCCCGAGTTCGTCGGACACCAGGGCGTAGTCGTCGTCGACGTCGACGAACCCGTCCGGGTCGCCGTTGTAGGTGTCGATCAGGAGTTCGAGTTCCCCGCGCAGGTCGTACCCGGAGCTCGCCTCCGATTTGAGGAGGTAGCCGTCGCCGACGGCGAACAGCCTGCTCGCGGACTCGTGCGCGTAGACGTCGAACCCGCCGTAGGCCTCGGCGGACGAGACCGCCAGCCCCTCGACGAGCGCGGTCGCATCGAACGTTCCGGTGAGAACGTGGGTCCCGCCGACCTCGAGTCCCGTCGCGACGTCTTCGACCGCGAGTTGCCCGTCGTAGCCCCCGGTGAAGTTCGATCGGATCGCCTCCTCGTTGGGAAAGCTGTCCTGGGAGAAGAGCGCCTCGGCGTCCCGCAGGGTCGCCGTTATCGAATCGCGATCCATCGATGCGGGGTCGTAGACCCAGTCGGCGGGCTCGATTTCGGTGACGGCGTCATCAGAATCGGACTGGTCGTCGGTGTCTCCGTCGTCGGTAGCGGTCGACTCATCACTGCAGCCAGCGAGCGTCGCGAGCAGTGCGGCCCCGGTTCCTGCGCGGAGGAAATTCCGTCTCGATTGCATTCTCTCACGAGATAGCGCCGTCGGCTACATATCCATTATTGCCGATCGAATGACCGGAATCGTCCCTCGAGCCACCCCGGTCGTCGCCGTAACCGGTCCGGAACCGGCGGTAGCGGCGTCGACGCCGCCGCGAAGAGTGTAACATCCAGACGTGTTCGCTCGCAGTAGTTACGCTAACTCCGCACCCGTAATCCGCAACCGCCCGCGCGTCCCATCCTACTCCGTCTCAGAACCACCTTTTTCCGCCTCGGGATTCGCTCGCGAACCACTCGGCGCAAAAATCTGTCTGGCGAGAGCTTCGCTCTCGCTGACCTTCGCTCACTTCGTTCGCGAAGAGACCGAAAAAAGCCGCTCGCTCACTGCGTTCGCTCGCGGGACTTACGCTAGCTCCGCATCCGAAATCAGTAGTCTACCGCGCGTCCCATCCCACTCCGTCTCGTACTCGAGGTCGATCCGCCGGTCCATATGCGGGCCGTCCACCACCAGCGTCTCGAACTCGCCGCCCTCACCCAGAATGTGGACGCCGTACTCCTCGTTGAGCGCCTCGAGGTCGGCGATCGCCTCGCGGTCGAGGGTTCGGCCGAGCCAGGACTCGTCGAGGCCGCCCGCGGCGACCTGGATGATTTTGATCTCGAAGCCGGCTGCGAGCATCGCGTCGGCGAGTTCGCGGGGGTCTTCCTGCCAGAGCGGGGCGAACAGTTCACAGCCCAGCCGATCGCACATCCCCTGAATGCGACTGGTCTGGTACTCGCTCTCGACGGCGCCGGCCGTGACGCCGGCGATTCCGGCCTCGAGTTCGCGGTCGAGGTCGGTCAGGGCGGCCTCGAGGGGTTCGAGTTCGTCGTCGCCCTGCTGGCTCGAATCCGCGGCTCGTTCGGCCTCGAAGTCGGCGGGTTCGACGTCGACCAGCGGGATCCCGACGCTCTCGGCCGCCAGCGCCGCGAGTTCCGTGGCGGGGACGTGGTACATGTACGAGTCGCCGGTCGGGTGGACGGTGACGAGCCGGGAGACCTCGAGTCCGTCCTCGAGGGCCCGGTACAGCGCCCACGAGGAGTCTTTGCCCCCCGAGAAGAGGCTCACCCACGCGCCGTCTGCGTCGCTCATGGTCGGCAGTACGCGCACAGGGGTAAATGGATGGCGAGTCGCGGCCGTCGTCAGCCGGTCCGCTCGACGGTTGTCGTCAGTTGGTCCGCTCGAAGCTCGTCATCAGTCGGTCCGTTCGGCGTCGGTCTGGGCGTCCGAATCGCCGTTCGAGGCCGCGTCCGACGGCTCGTCGGCCGGCGACGACTCGGTCCCCGGACCGCCGTCGGTGAGTTCCGACGGGAGGTCGGCGTCCGCGTCCGGTACCGGGGTGGCTCCCGACGCTGCGTCCCCGTCTTCGCCGCCGTCCGCGAGTTCCGTCTCGTCGCCCTGGGACTCGCTGAAGTACGACGCGATGCGCGCCCCGACGAGGCTGACCACGATTCCGGTCACGACGAACAGCGCGAGGCGTTCGCCGGCCGTCACGACGAAGCGCTCGTTCGACAGGACGCCGAACTCGTTGGCCGGTACGATGAACGGGTCGATCACGCGCTGTTGCTCGAGGAAGTACGCCGAGAACCCGCGCACGACGAGCGCGACGGAGACCACGATGAACGGCAGGTTGAGGAACGAGCGGCGGATGGGGTGGTCGCCGATGGCCTCGTCGAGCAGTCGGCCGGCGCTGGCCGTCAGCGCGGCCATCGCGAGCCACGGGATGCTGTCGAAGGCGAACTGCATCGCCGGGATCACCACGCCGGGGGCGTCCTCGAGGTTCGAGACGCCGAGCGCGCCCGCGAAGAGCCCGACGAGGGTGAGCCCGGCGGCGACGACGTAGGTGACGACCGAGACTTGCCCGGAGTACAGCGATTCCCGAATCTGGTGGGCAGCCCTGGTGAGGAGTTCGTCGACGTTGAACCCCTTGTAGAGCAGGAAGATTCCGATGACGGTCGTGATCGCGGCGGCGCCTTCCGCGGGCCCGACGACGGTCGCGAGGATGGGAAAGACCAGCAGCGTCAGCCCGATCGGAACCAGGACGGTCTGGCGCAGTTCCTCGTCGGCGAGGAACTGCTTGAGCAGGTAGTACGTCGACTCGATGTCCCGCGCTTGACGGACGACCACGCGGTCGACCGAATCGACTCGGACGCGGCTCTCGACGATCGGTACCAGTCGCTCGTCCTCCGCGCTGTCGATGACGACGACCGCCGAATCGGGATCGTAGTCGGCGACCAGATCGTCGAGCTGTGTGGCGACCGCTCGATCCGCCGACACCATCGACTCTCGGTCCCCCGAGACGACCGCGACGACGACCTCCTCGTTCTCGTCGCGGAGATCCTGCGCGACGCGCAACGTCTCGAGCAGGGAGTTGACCCCCGAATCCTCCGGATCCGCCAGCCCGACGTCGGTCACGAGCGAGCGGACCGCCTCCCAGCCGACGACGGGTGAACGGAGTCCGGTCTTGCGACCGACGTCGTCGGTCCGATCGAGGCAGACGACCAGCGTTGTCACGGTAGGCGTTGTATGCTGTGGTACGATAAAACCTCTTACTCGATCGACGCATCGGTCGCGCCGCCGCCTCGATGTCGACGGGCGGTATCGGTTCCGAACCGGTATCGACGCCGATCAGGTCCGCAGGCGGAACTCCCGCTCGTCGGCGACCCCCGCGATGCCGGCGCCGAACGCGTAGGCGACGCCGCGCGCGCCGGCCCCGACGCGGGCCATCAGCGGCCGATCGGGCTCGAACTCCTCGACGGTGACCTCCTCGCGGGCGAGGCGGTCGGCCAGTTCCTCCTCGAGCTCCCGGCGGGTCCCGAGGCGGTCGACGAGCTCCAGTTCGTGGGCCTGCTCGCCGAGGTAGATCCGCGCCTCGGTGTCGCGGACGAACGCCGGATCGAGGTCGCGGCCGTCGCTGACCCGCTCGACGAAGGTGTCGTAGTAGTCGTCGATCAGCCCCTGCAGGTAGGCGCGCTCGTCCTCGTCCATCTCCTTCAGCGGGGTGCCGGCGTCCTTGTAGTCGCCGGCGGCGAACCGCTCGTAGGAGAGGCCGACCTTCTCGGCGAGGTCGCTCGCGTTGACCCGGGAGCCGATGACGCCGATCGAGCCGACGATAGATCCTTCGCGCGCCCAGAGTTCGTCACAGCCGCTGGCGATCCAGTAGCCCCCGCTGGCACAGACGTCGGTCGCGTAGGCGATCGTCGGCCCGTCGAATCGCTCGGCCGCGAGTCGGATGTCGTCGCTGGGGACGACCTCGCCGCCGGGCGTGTTGAGTTTCAGGAGGAGGGCGTCGACGCTGTCGTCCTCGTCGGCCCGATCGATCTGATCGACGATGTCGTCGGCCGGCGTCCCCCGCGGGCTCGAGGGAAGGCCCCCACCGCCGCCGTCGCGCGTGATCGGCCCCTCGACGGCGACCTCGGCGACGTCGTAGTCGGGAAACAGCGAGCCGGCCGCGTTGCTCGAGAAGCGAAGCCCGAGGAGCACGACGCCCAGCGCGATCAGGACGCCCAGCAGATCCGTCACCGACTCCGGATAGACGACGAACAGCGCGATACCGATGGCGGCGAACGCGACCGCACCGACGGCGACGATCAGGAGTCGACCGATTCCCTCGCTACCGACCATCTCGAACACCTCGAGTCATACGGTCACCTGTGTACGGCATCCGGTAAGCATTGGTGGTTGTGCCCGCTCCAACGCAGGTCGGACCGTCGTCGGGCCGGACGGTCGGGAGACTCAGTCGTCGAGGCCCTGTGACGCCTGGGACGGCGGCGATCCGTGTGGCTGATTCGATCGCTGGTCGGCTCGATCCGGATCGGTCGAGCGGCGATCGCCCGACGCGCTCGAGCGCTCGCCGTCGTCCGGCGCGTCCGATCCCGATCGGGTGCCCCACCACGTCTGGAACAGGTTGAGACCGTCCCTGACGAACGGCATCGGGTCGTCGGGGACGGCGTAATCGAACCGGGGCTCGCTCACGAGCGACGTCGCGATGTCGCGGGCCGCATCGGAGAACGAGGGGCGTTCGACCATCGGATAGTCCTCGGTCACCACGCTGTGGAGGTAGCTGAGTTCGCCACGGAGCAGGTGGCCGCCGATGCCGACCTCGTAGGTGTCGTCGGAGTCGATCGGCTCGCCGTTGGCCTGCTGCCAGTAGTAGTAGGGAAAGTCCGCCCCCGCGCGGACCGAGAACGGCAGCGACGACCAGAAGCGCGGGTTGATCTCCATGAGTTTGTACTCGTCGTCGACGGGGTCCCGGAGGAACTCGACCATCGCGAGCCCGTGCCACTCGAGTTCGTCGAGCAGGGCCCGGCCGGCCGCCTCGAGGTCGGAGTCGTAGACCGACTCGCGGTAGGCGCTGGGGCCGCCGCAGTACTTCCAGCCGCGGTGCTGGCAGTGCTGGAAGGTCGCGACGGGTTCGCCCTCGTCGTAGAGCGCGAAGAAGCCGAACTCCCGCGAGTCGGGGATGCGCTCCTGAACCAGAGGCACGTGGCCGCGCTTGTCGACGACGGCCTGCGAGTCGGGCGCGGTGCCCGGCGTCTGATACTCCGTCGAACCGATCTCGATTTGGTCCGCGTCGGAACCGAGGTATGCGGGCGCGGCGACCGTGTATCTCGGTTTCACGATCGTCTCCTGGTCCCAGTCGTCCCACTGATCGAGCAGCGCGGTTTCGGGGACCGCAACGTCTGCCGCGTCGGCGGCCGCGAAGAGTTCGACCCGGTCCTGGACGCGACGGAGGGTCTCGGCGTCCGGCCAGTTCGTCTCGACGACCTCGGCGAACTCCTCCTTGCGGTCGGCGAGGACGTAGACGTCCTCCTCGCGGACCGGGATGATCGTTCCCACGTCGGGCCGTTCGGCGAGCTCGAGCAACACGTCGCCGTAGGCGGTCAGGTCTTCGGTCGCGTCGGGGACGGTGACGAACTCGTCGCAGTACGCCGAGCAGGACGAGGGCGTCGTCGTCGAGTCCGAGGCGACCACGGTGTGGACGCCGCGCGGGCGAAGCGAGCGCAGGCAGGCGACGGTACTCGGTGCATCGATTCCGGGAACGAGGACGCCCGGGTCGCCGCTGTGTCGGTGCATGGTCGAAGCGTTCTGATCGTCTGTCATCGGTATGTGCTGGCTAACGCGGTTCGGTGTTCGGATAGTCGGTAACGATTTCCGTCTCGCTGTATCAGCGCTCGAACGACGACCGTTCGAGCGCGGTATCGGTGTAGACTCGGCACGCCTGGACCGTCTCGCCGTCCAATTCGTGGATGTGGACGAACGGCACGTCGAACTCCCTCCCGTCGGTGGTGCCGACGTAGGCACCCTCTACGACGACGGTTTCGTCCGCTTCGGAGAATCGCTCGGGGACCGCCTGGACGTGATCCGCTGGTCCGCTGATCATCGTAACGTATTCGACGACACCCTCGACACCCGTATAGTTTCGCTCGGAACCATCACCGTCCGTGACCACGGTCCAGCGCACGTCGTCCGACAGCGTCGCCGCTACCTCGTCTCGACCCGCCCGATCCGTTGCGAGGTGATTGAAGGCGGCGTAAAACTCGGTAACGACCTCACGGCCACCCGTACTCGCGGTCGATCGACTCGTATGTAGTTCCATTACCCTGTCGTGTGATACGAACCCGCCCGTAACCAAAATAACTCACACCGTTTACAGCCGGTGAGAATGTACCGCGGACGACAGATACGCGCGGTGACGGTGCGGATCCGTCTCGGCGATCGCAGCGACCCGCCGTCGTCGACGGCGCTACGATCGAATCGCGAGTCCAGCGGCTCGAGCGTCGAAAACGAGAGAACCGCAGCGATCGCGAATCGCAGGTAGACGAGATCGAACTAGAGCAGCCCCGTTTTCTGGAGCTTCATCAGGTCCTCGGTGTCGAGGGTTTCGCCTTCCTTGAACTTCTGATAGATTTCTTCGGCCTCCTCCTTGGCCTCCTCTTTCTTCTTGTCGCGCTCGGACTTGCGCTCCTTCTCCTCTTTCTTGTCCAGTTCGCGGAGGCGCTTCTGGACGCGCACGAAGTCCTCGTGGTGCTGGTCGGCGGCCTCCTGGGCCTCGACGAAGGACTCGTGCATCTCGTCGGCCTCGTCACGGATGTCGTCGGCCTCCCGGTAGGCCTCGATCATCTGGTTGTGGTGTTCCTGGGCCTTGTCCGCGAGCTCAGTCACCTTCTGGTGGTGCTGGGAGGCGTCCGATCGGACTTCCTCGGCTTCCTCGACGAGTTCCTCGAGGTCCTCGTTCTGCTCGAGTTTTCCCTTTCGCTCCTCGTACTCCTCGCGCTTGGACTCGATCTTCTCGATGAGCTCCTTCTCCTCCTCGCTCGAGAGGACTTCGGTCTGCTGTTTGAACTCGAGTTCCTCGATCTCTTCCTCGAGGTCCTCGAGGTCCTTCCCCTCGTCGAGTTCCATGTCGGACTTGAGCTTCTCGACCTTGTCGAACAGCTTGTTGGCCTCCGCGTTGAGCTCGTTGCGCTGCTCCTTGTGTTCCTGGACCTGCTCGTTGAGCTCGTCGCGCTTCTCGCGGTGCTCCTGGGCTTCGTCGACCTTCTCGCGCGTCTTCGCGTTCAGGTCGTCGCGCTTGGATGCGCGCTCGGAGGCCATCTGGTTGAGCTCGTTGCGCCGGTCCCGCAGTTGACCGGCCATCTTGATGAGCTGTCCTTTCGATTTGTTCTCGAGGTCGTCCTCTGTCAGTTCGATGTTCTTCGATTCGTCTACCATGTGTTAGTCAAACCTCTGTGCCATACCCGCACCGGGGGCGGCGATGGCTCGCCTCGAGACGGCTCACACCCGTCGGTAGGGTGTGGACCGTCTGTCGAAGGCGAGCGATCGTGTAAAGCGCCTGCTCACGATCTGCGAAACCTCGGTGAATAAGATTTCCTGTCATCGATCGTCGAGCGATACGCGCCCCGGTGGCGTTCTGGTAGCCGTACCTACTGGCGCCTTCAATTTAAATGTACCGGTCACCAGCACCCTGAAAACCGTTAGCAGGGACCGCCTCCTACTGTGCTGGACTGTGGCACGGGTACGCAGTCAGTTATAAACGATATTCGTTGGAGATCGTTCGATCACCGGCGTCGACGGTCAGTTCGATCCGGGAGGCGGCGGCGGGAACGTCGGCCGTTCCGGCCGCCGCCGTCGAGAGCGGCCCGACGCGGACGACCGTCTCGCCGGTCGCGTCGCCGGCAGTCCAGGCGACGGTCGCCTCGAGTGACTCGTGGGTGTCGTTACAGAGCGTGATCCCGACGCGTCCCGGCGCGGGCGGGCCGTCGAGGACGGCCTGTACGGGTTCGAAAGCGTCGGCGATCGCGCGGTAGGCCGGTTTCGCGTCGCCGTCGACGGTCAGGACCCCCGTGCCGCCGGCGGCGTCCGTATCGCGCAGCGTCGACGCCGACAGGAGGGCCGACTGGCGTCGGCGCAGCGCCTCCGCGACGACCTTCAGCGTCCGCGCCTGATAGGTCTGGGACGCGTCGACGCCGACGTCGTCCCCCAGCCGTCGCTCGAGGACTGCCCCGTCGAGACCGGAGACGTCCGCGGGATTGACCCCGCTCTCGGTCAGCGAACCCGCGCCGAACGCGGCGACGATCCGCGCCAGGTCGGGATCGCGCTCGAGGAGCCACTCGATATCGTCGGCGGCGAGGTACCGCCAGCCCGGGTAGAGCGCGGCCGCGTCGGGATCGGTCCCCGGCGGTCCGACGCTCGAAACGACCGGGCGATCCCCGGGAACGGCCTCGGCGGCCGCGTCGGTCGCCTCGCCGTCGACGTCCGTCCGCCACGTGCGGTACCGGAATCGGAGTTTCGTCATGATCCCGCTCCCGTAGAGGCCATCGGCGGCCCCGCTCGCGGCCGATTCGTCGGCGACGCCGTAGAGCGCGAGGCTCGGGTGGTGGCCGTAGGCGTCCTCGAGTGCGGCCGCGAGGTCCCGAACGCGATCGGCCGCCGGGTCGCCACCGATCCCGGTCGACGGCAGATCCTGCCAGACGAGGACGCCGGCCGCGTCGCAGGCCGCGTAGAACGACTCCGAGGGCACGTGCCCGCGGACGCGAAGGAGGTTCGCGTTCGCCGCGACGGCCCGTTCGACGTCGACGACGGGAGGGCCGCCGGATCGCCGCACGAAGCCCCGGGAGCGAACGGGGGTCCCGTTGACCAGCAGGTCGTCGCCGTCGCGGTCGACGGTCCGGAAAGCGGCCGTCGTCTCGGTCGAATCTCCACCCAGTTTCGCCTGCACGGCGTACCGGTGCCGGGGGCCGTATCCGGTCGGCCACCACAGGGCCGGTTCCCGAATCTCGATCGATTCCGTGACCGTCACCCGCTCGCCAGCGGCCGCCTCCACCGAGAGCCGTTGCATCGTGGCGCCGCCGCGAAAGCCCTCGGGGCGCACGGAGAGCGTGATCGCGTCGTCGACCGCCCTGCCCGCGTCGACCTCCATCTCGATATCGACGACGCCGCCGTCGTCGGTCAGTCGCGGCCGCGCCTCGAGGCGCCGGCAGAACGTCTGTGGTCGGCCCTCGACGTCGAGGTTTAGACCGACGCTCGAAACGTCCAGATCGACACCCGCGACGTCCGTAACGGCGGTGCCGCCAGCCGACGATGGATCGGTCGACGGATCGGCGGTCGCCTCGTCGCGGGCGGCCGAACCGGGCCGCTCGCGGACGACGATCAGTTCGTTCTCCGGTCGGGGGTCGAACGCCGCGCGAACCGGTCCGAAGCTCCCTTCGCGCGTCCGCACCCGGTCGCCGTTGAGCCAGAGTTCGGCTCGCGGGCCCGCGCCATGGAGTTTCAGGAATCCGCGCTCGTCGTCGCTCGTGCGCGGATCGCCGAACGTCGTCCGGTAGGCGATCCGGTCCGCGGGATCCGCGGCCTCGGTCCACCGGCCGCTCTCGGCGACCGGCCGCCACTCGTCGTCCGTCGGTGGACCGTCGTCAGAGCGATCGACGACGCCACCGGTCCAGTTGGCATCCATCGAGACAGTCACGGAACCCGAGTGAAAAAGCACTTCCGACGTTTCGTTCGAGACGGGTTCCTGCTAAAAGAGATTCTCGAGGCGATCGTCGGCGAACTGTTCGGCCGGATCCGACGACCGGTCCTCGCGTTCCTGAGCCTTCTTCGCTTCGCGTGCGCGTTCCATGAACTGTTGGATTCGATCGGAGCGTTCCGCGCCGCCGAGCAACACCAGCGCGCCGAGTCGATCGCTCTCGAGGGGGAAGTCCCCGCCCCGAACCTCCATGCTGCCGGTCTCGTCCTCGAGCCACCGGCGCGCGCGCTCGACGCCCTTGCGGGGGATCCGTTCGGGTTCGCCGGCGACGACCAGCAGCGCCGAATCGGCGGTCGTCGCGTCCGGGAGACTGGTCCCGGTCAGCAGGGCCTGCCGCGAGACGCTCATCGCGGTGTTGATGTTCTCGGCGCTGTCCTCGCTCGCGAGTTCGGTCGCGTAGCCCAGCGCGGCGATGCCGCCCGCCCGCAGGGTGTTGATGACCTCGCTCGAGTCGACCACGCTAGCGGCGGCTGCGCCGCCTCTCGTTCGTGACGTCTTCGACGTCACGCTACTCTCGCCGACGCCCTCGACGGCTTCGCCGGACGCGAAGAGGAGGCCGACGCGCTGAGCGATCCGCTCGTTGATCGTCTCGAATGCGCCTTCGACGCTCTCGCCCTGTTCGTGCCAGGCGTCGTTGTCGACCAGCAGCGTCGAGTCGGCCTCGCGGATGATCGTCTTCAGCGAGCGGCCCGCGTTGGCCTGGTAGAGCGTCCCCTCGTTGCGCCCCGGCAGGACGCCGAGCGCGTAGACGGGGACGTCGTAGACCCGCTGGAGGTGGTGGACGAGGACCGGCGCGCCGCCGCTGCCGGTCCCGCCGCCAAGCCCCGCGACGACGAAGACGGCCTCGGCTTTCGAGGTGACGCGGCCGTCGAGCGAGCCGAGCACCTGCTGGATGTCCGACTGCATGACTTCGGTGCCGAGTTCGTTGTCGCCGCCGACGCCGTGGCCGTTGACGCGGTCGGCGCCGATCAACTGGGTATCGACGTGCTGGAGGGAGCGGAGGTCGGGTTCGGCGGAGTTGACGGCCAGTGCGCCCTGAACGGCTCCGTAGCCCATCTCCGCGTCGAAGCGGGCGAGCCGTTCAGTGATCTTGCCACCGGCCTGACCAACACCGATCAGGGCAACTTTCATACGGGATCATGTAAGTATTCCCAGTTGAACGTTCCGGTGAACAATTGCACCGAACGGAGTGGCTCGAGCGGGCGGCGACGGGCCGTCGGCGTCCTCTCGATGGATCGCCGAGGCCGCGCCAACGGGCCATCGACGCCCTCCCAACAGGCCACCGACGCCGCACTGGCGGCCGGCACTGATAATAACAATCCCTTTCAGCGTGATGCTCGTTTTGCCGCGCATGTTCTACGAGCAACGGATGACCGTCCCGGAGTCGCCCGCCGACCTCCGCGCCGAGTACGAGGACGACCTGCGGGCCGTCGTGAACCAGCACGGCGTCGACGCGGTCGCCGAGCGGACCGACGTCGACCGCGAGACCGCCGACGCGCTCCTCGAGGGCGAGTCACCCGCCCTCACGCTCCCGGAGGCGGCCCAGATCCAGTCGCTCGAGGCGGGCGAACCCGACCCCGACGAGATGGTCACCATCGCCTGCGAACACCTCCTGCTCGGGATGTCGACCGCCGTCCTCGACGTCGACGCGCTCGAGGGCGAACTCGACCTCGACCTCGACGCCAAGGAGATCCAGCAGAAACTCGAGCAGCGCGCGCCGATGTCGTTCGAGGAGTACGTCCACCTCCAGTACGTGATCGCCGACGGCGCGCCCTAGTTCAGTACTCGTTCCAGATCACTGATCTTCATCGTCGAGCCTCGAGAGCGCACCACGGCTCAGTTCCTCGACGTCTGTTTTGACAGCCTCTTGAGTTTCGGGATCGAGTACCCCCTCGCCGGTCACGTCAGCGAGCCGTCGACCGTCAGCGAGCGTCTCCCTGATTACCTCGCTGAAGCTTCGGTCCCCCTTCTCTCGCTTCAGTTCCCGGTCGGCGTCGTCCGAGATCGCGATAATCTTGCTCATACTCGGTGTATGGGTACCCATACGCAAACCGGTATCGTCGCTCGAGTATGAGATACCATTCCTCGGCCGCGTCCGGTTCCTGATCGTCGACCCAGCGATTGATATTCGGTCAGAACGTCGAAATTATGGTCGTTCGGTCACGAGTACCGCTATGAACGTCGCAATCCTGGGCTGCGGCCACGTCGGCCTCGAGTTGGGCCGCCAACTGACCGAGCGCGGCCACGACGTCGTCGGCGTCCGGCGATCCGACGATGGTCTTGGACAGATCGAAGACGCTGGCTTCGAGGCCGTACGGGCCGACGTCACCGACCGCGAGTCGCTCGAGGCCGTCCCGGACGTCGACGCCATCGTCTTCGCGGCCAGCAGCGGCGGCCGCGGCGCCGAGGCGGCCCGCGAGGTCTACGTCGACGGGTTGCGGACGGCCATCGAGGCGTTCGGCGAGCGCGAGGGCGCGCCCGAGCGGCTGGTCTACACCTCCTCGACGGGCGTCCACGGCGACCACGACGGCGACTGGGTCGACGAGGAGACGCCGATCGAGCCGACCACGGCGAAGACCGAGGTGCTCGCCGAGGCCGAACGGATCGCGCTCGAGTCGCCACCCGAGTACGGCTTCGAGGGCACCGTCGCGCGCTACGCCGGCCTCTACGGGCCCGGCCGCTTTCGGCTGGAGCGCTACCTCGAGGGCCCCGTCACGGAGGGCTTCCTCAACATGGTCCACCGGGACGACGCTGCCGGGGCCGTCCGCTACCTCCTCGAGGAGGACCTCGCGCGCGACGAAGTGGTTCTGGTCGCCGACGACGAACCCGCTCACAAGTGGGAGTTCGCCGACTGGCTGGCCGATCAGTGTGGCGTCGAGCACCCGCCGAAGCAGACGAAAGCCGACCGGCTCGCGGACGACGACGTCTCGGGAGCGGGCAAACGCCGCATCCTGACGAGCAAACGCTGTTCGAACGAGAAACTGCGCGAACTGGGCTACGAGTTCGCGTTTCCGACCTATCGCGAGGGGTACCGAGCGGCGATCGAGGCCTACCGCGACGATTCGTCGGGGCGGTAATCGGCCGATAGCGAGCAGTACTGACAACGACCCAACCGATACCGTCACTCGAGGGGGAAATTTCTTCACGATTCGATTAGATGGTGACGTATGAGCGCCCGGGACAGCTCGATCAGCGACGCGTTCCTCGAGCCGAATGCAGCGGTCGTCGAGCCGACCCGGGACTTTTTGAACTCCCTCGACCCGTTGATACTCTCCCTGTTCGTGCTGGCGACCGTCGCCATCGTGGTCGGGGGCTGGTGGGTCGTCCGCTGGTTCCGCCGGCCACCCGGCGTGCGCCTCCAGCGGCTACTGAGCAACTACGACGAGATCGCGGTGTTGATGCACCCGAACCCGGACCCCGACGCCATGTCCTGTGCGATGGGGATCGCCAGAATCGCCGAGGCCGTCGAGACCGAGGCGACGCTACAGTATCCCGGCGAGATCCGCCACCAGGAGAACCGCGCGTTCCGGACCGTCCTCGATCTGGAGATGGAGTCCATCGAGTCGAGTTCGCAACTGGCGGCCGACGCGGTGGTGCTGGTCGACCACAACACGCCCCGGGGGTTCGCGGGCTCCCAGACCGTCGAACCGATCGCGGTCGTCGACCACCACCCCGGCAACGGCGCGGGAACGGAGTTCACCGACGTCCGCACCGACTACGGCGCCGCGTCGACCATCGTCGTCGAGTACCTGAACGAACTCGGCGCGACGATGGCCGCCGACAACGGTACCGGCCTCGAGATTTCCGAAGAACTCGCGACGGGGCTGCTCTACGGCATCCAGTCGGACACGAACCACCTGACCAACGGCTGCTCGCGGGCCGAGTTCGACGCCTGCGCCGCGCTCTTCTCGGGCATCGACCAGGACCTGCTGGATCGGGTGGCCAACCCGCAGGTCAGCGACGACGTCCTGCAGATCAAGGCGACGGCGATCACCGAGAAGCGCGTCGAGGGCCCCTTCGCGGTCTGTGACGTCGGCCAGATCTCCAACACCGACGCGATCCCGCAAGCCGCGGACGAACTGATGCACCTCGAGGGGGTCACGGCAGTCGTCGTCTACGGCCAGAACGACGGGACGATCCACCTCTCGGGGCGCTCCCGGGACGACCGGGTCCACATGGGCGAGACGCTTCGCCACGCCATCAGCGACATTCCGATGGCCAACGCGGGCGGGCACGCCCGGATGGGCGGCGGCCAGGTTTCGGTCGAACACATGAACGGGATCGGCCCCTCCGACGGGATCAGCAAGAACGAGTTCGAGGAACGGCTCTTCGCCGCGATGGCCGGCGAGCGATAACGACCGGCTGAGAACGGAGTGCTCCAGTCCGAGAAGCCGGCATGTGGTGGCGCGCGCTGTCGATCGAGTCCGAGCGAAGCGAGGAACGATCGACGACATTGCGCGAGGGATGAGCGAACGACCGGAGGGAGGGAGCGAATCGGCAGGGGAGGATGTGGAAATCCCCGTTGCCACGATAGCAAGACGGTTACTTTCGATTACTATCCCTTGTACTCCAGTTCGATAGGCGTGCGTATCGAACGCGTGTCTGTGAGAAGAGGATGAAGGAAACAAGCGTCCTACTATCGTGGCTACAGGGAATCGCCACACCCTCCCCAGCCGATTCGCTCGGGCCCTGCGCGCCCTCGCTCATCCCTCGCGTGCAGTCGAGCGACGGTTCGCCGTCGGCTCACCGCCGCTCAGCACGCGCCACCGCAGTCGTTCGACGAGGCGGTTCGAGACGGAGCGTGCGGGCGTCCGGCGTTATTCGGCGGCCGGCGCGTCGGCGCCCTCGACCGCCTCGAGGACGATCTCGCGCGCGTCTTCGAACAGTTCGTCGGCGCGGTCGTCGTCGCGGGCTTCGGCGGTGATCCGGACGACGGGTTCGGTGCCGCTGGGACGGACGAGCGTCCAGCCGCCGTCGTGTTCGATCCGGACGCCGTCGAGCGCGTCGAACTCGAGGCCGCGGTCGCGGACGGTCGCCTCGACGCGATCCATGACGGCCGGCTTGTCGTCGACTTCGATCGCCGTCCGCCGGATCGGGTACGTCTCGAGGTCGTCGACCAGCGCCCCGAGCGGGCCGTCGCGGCCGACCATGGCGGTGAGTTTGCAGGCCGCCAGCATGCCGTCGGGGCAGAGCGTCTCGTCGGGCCAGATCCACGCGCCGCTGGGCTCGCCGCCGAAGACGACGTCGGGATCGGTGGCCCGCTCGGCGACGTAGACGTCGCCGACGGCCGTCCGGGTCAGCGAGGCGCCGACGGTCGCGAGCGCGTCGTCGACCGCGAGGCTCGTGTTCAGCGGGGCCGCGACGAGGTCCCCCTCGCCCGCCGCCTCGCGGGCGAACAGCGCGAGCAGGAGGTCCTTCGGGACGAACTCCCCGCGCTCGTCGACGGCCACCATCCGGTCCCCGTCGCCGTCGTGGGCGACGCCCAGGTCCGCGTCCGTCGCGCCGACCAGTCGCTGGAGGTCCTCCAGCGTCTCCGCGTTAGGTTCGCTGGGACGACCGGGGAAGCGGCCGTCCTGCTGGGCGTTGAGCGTCCGCACCGACGCGCCGAGTTCGACCAGCGCGTCGGCGGTGACGCTGCCGGCGCCGTTGCCCACGTCGACGACGACGTCGAGGCCCTCGAGCGAGCCGACGGAGTCCCGGATCGCCGCCGCGTGGCGCTCGAGGAGGCCGTCGTGCGATCGGCCGGTGCCCAGTTCGTCCCACGACGCGAGGTCGTAGCGCTCGTTCTCGACGCGGTCCGTGATCGCCGCCCGCCGGTCGGCGTCGAACGCCTGCCCGGTGGGCGACCAGAGTTTGATCCCGTTGTCGGTCGCCGGGTTGTGCGAGGCCGTGATCACCACGCCCGCGTCGGCCTCGAGCCAGTCGACGCCGCGGGCGACCGTCGGCGTCGGCGCGACGCCGACCTCGACGACGTCCCCGCCGCACTCCCGAACCCCCGCCGAGAGCGCGTCGACCAGCATCGCGCCGCTCTCGCGAACGTCGCGCCCGATCACGACGCGTTCGTACCCCTCGGTGGCGAGCGCGCGACCGACGGACAGCGCCAGTTCGGCCGTCACCGCCTCTCCGACCGCACCCCTGATACCGCTCGTTCCGAACATACCCGACCGTAGCACGACCGAGCATATAAATACCGGAATACCCTCCGGCGTTCTGAGATGGGGCGTGGCCAAGTGGCACGGTTCGGGAACGATGAGAGCCACCCCGATGCTCGAGCGGTCGAGGCACCGGGGACGGTAAACGGGTGGCTTAAGTTACTCGGCCGCTGTAGCCCGGACAACATGGAATTCTGTGACGAGTGCGGTTCGATGATGAAAGCCGACGACGGCATCTGGGAGTGTGGCAGCTGTGGCTACACGAAACCGAAGGACGACGCGAAGGAGTACGTCGTCACCGACAGTCAGGAGGCCAGCGAGATCATCGAGTCCTCCGGCGAGACCTCGCTGCCCGAAACCGACGCCCACTGTCCCGAGTGCGGCAACGACCGCGCCCACTGGTACATGCAACAGATCCGCTCGGCCGACGAGTCCGAGACCCGGTTCTTCATCTGTACCGAGTGCGAACACAAGTGGCGCGAGGACGATAACTGATTCGGGGACGGCCGCGACTCGAGGCGCCCACTAAAACGTGCCAGAATAGTTAGTCTTGTCTGACGTACGTTTATGTGGTCTGACCGACCCCTAGTGACTATGCCGAAAAATCGCGTCGAGGAACTCGAAGCGACGGTTGCGGAACTCGAGTCGACGGTAGAGGGCCTGACGGACGAACTGATCGAGGCCAAGGAGCGCATTCGCGTCCTCGAGGCCGAACTCGATGCCGAGACGCCGACCCGCGTCCCCGACCGACGCGCCGGCGAGGACGACGGCGACGTCACCGAGGACGAGACCCGGGAAGCCGAACCCGACGAGGTGGCCGAGGCCGCGGCCGACGCCGACGCGGACGACGCGCCGGCCGGTGACGAAACAGAAGACTCAGGTACCGACGACATTATCGTCGCATAACTACGCCCCGCGGTCGTCACGACGACCGGGTGCGACCTGTCGGCGCGGTTCCCGCTGCAGGACGGAGGACTCGAGAAGAGAATGTATATCAAGGCACTCGTTCTGGACAATTTCAAGAGCTTCGGTCGCAAGACGAAGATCCCGTTCTACGAGGATTTTACCGTAATCACCGGCCCGAACGGCTCGGGCAAATCGAACATCATCGACGCCGTCCTCTTCGCGCTCGGACTGGCCCGCACCCGCGGGATCCGCGCGGAGAAGTTGACGGATCTCATCTACAACCCCGGTCACGAGGACGGCGACGCCTCCGCCGGGCCGCGGGAGGCCACCGTCGAGGTCATCCTGGACAACGCCGACGAGACCCTCACGCGGTCGCAGGTCGTCAACGCCGCCGGCAGCGACGACGTCGGCGACGTCGACGAGATCCGCATTCGCCGGCGGGTCAAGGAAACCGAGGATAACTACTACTCCTACTACTACCTGAACGACCGGTCGGTCAACCTCTCGGACATTCAGGATCTCCTCGCGCAGGCGGGCGTCACGCCCGAAGGATACAACGTCGTCATGCAAGGCGACGTCACGGAGATCATCAACATGACGCCCCACGATCGGCGGAAGATCATCGACGAGATCGCGGGCGTCGCCGAGTTCGACGCGAAGAAGGAGGACGCCTTCGAGGAACTCGAGGTCGTCGAGGAACGCATCGACGAAGCCGAGTTACGGATCGAGGAGAAGCGCGACCGACTCGACCAGCTCGCGGACGAACGGCGGGAAGCCATGCGCTACCGCCGACTGCGCCGCGAGAAGGAGGAGTACGAGGGGTACAAGAAGGCCAGCGAACTCGAGGAGAAGCGCGACGAACTCGCGAGCGCCGAGGAGGAGGCCGACGAACTCGCCGACGACCTCGAGGAACTCCAGCGGGAACTCGACGAGCGCCAGGGCGCGGTCGTCCGCTTACAGGAGGACCTCGAGGACTTAAACGCCGAGATCGAGCGCAAGGGCGAGGACGAACAGCTCCGGATCAAAAGCGAGATCGAGGAGATCAAGGGCGAGATTTCGCGCCTCGAGGACAAGATCGAGGCCAGCGAGGAGGCCATCGAAGAGGCCGAATCGAACCGCCGCGAGGCGTTCGTCCAGATCGACCGCAAGCAGGAGCAGATCGACGACCTCGAGAGCGAGATGCGCGATCACAAACTCGAGAAGGCCTCGATCAAGAGCGAGATTCAAGAGCGGGAGACCGAGCGCGACGAACTCGAGGCCGAGATCGAGGCCGTCGACACCGAGTTCGACGAACTGAAGGCCGACCTCGCCGAGCGCAAGGAAGAACTCGAGGAAGCCAAGACGGAGCGGAACGACCGCCAGCGCGAGCAGGACCGCCTGCTCGACGAGGCCCGCCGTCGATCGAACGAGATCGACGAGAAGGAGGCCACCATCGAGGAGAAACGCGAGGAGATCCCCGAGATCGAGAGCCAGCGAAGCGACCTCGAGCGGGAACTCCAGAAGGCCGAAGCGAACCGCGAGAACATCGCGGGCGTCGTCGACGACCTCAAGGGGGAGAAGCGCCGCCTCCAGTCGGACGTCGACGAGTTGGACGACGAAATTCAGGCGAAACAACAGGAGTACGCCGAACTCGAGGCCAACGCGGGCGAGAGCGGCGACTCCTCGTTCGGCCGCGCGGTGACGACGATCCTCAACGCGGGGATCGGCGGCGTCCACGGCGCCGTGGCACAACTGGGGAACGTGGCCGGCGAGTACGCCGTGGCCTGCGAGACCGCGGCGGGGGGCCGCCTCGCGAACGTGGTCGTCGACGACGACGTCGTCGGCCAGCAGTGTATCGACCACCTCAAATCGCGCAACGCGGGCCGGGCGACGTTCCTCCCGCTGACGGACATGAGCCAGCGGCGACTGCCCAACGCGCCGAGCGATCCGGGCGTCGTCGACTTCGCGTACAACCTCGTCGACTTCGACCAGGAGTACGCCGGCGTCTTCTCGTACGTGCTCGGCGACACGCTCGTCGTCGAGGACCTCGAGACCGCCCGCTCCTACATGGGCGACTACCGCATGGTGACGCTGGACGGCGACTTAGTCGAGAAGAGCGGCGCGATGACCGGCGGTTCCGGTAGCGGGTCGCGCTACTCCTTCACCGGCGGCGGCGAGGGCCAACTCGAGCGCGTCGCCAAGCAGATCACCGAACTACAGGAGGAACGCGAGTCCCTGCGGGAGGAACTCCGCGGCGTCGAGGAGCGCCTCGACGACGCCCGCGACCGGAAGACCGACGCGGCCGACGAGGTGCGCTCGATCGAGAGCGAACTCGAGAGTTTAGACGAGCGCCGCGAGTCGATCGAGGCCGAGATCGAGTCCCTCGAGGACGACCTCGAAGAACTCGAGGACGAGCGCGAATCCGTCGACGAGCGGATGACCGAAATCTCC
Organism: Haloterrigena alkaliphila; assembly: GCF_017352155.2. Lineage (NCBI taxonomy): Archaea > Methanobacteriati > Methanobacteriota > Halobacteria > Halobacteriales > Natrialbaceae > Haloterrigena > Haloterrigena alkaliphila. Next base: position 2,800,380 of record NZ_CP071462.1, on the reverse strand, counting down.
GGCGAGATCGAGGAGAAGACGGCCGCGATCGAGGAGATCGAGGCCGACATCGAAGAACTCGAACGGGAACTCGCCGACTCGAAGATCCCCGAACTCACCGACCAGATCGAAGAACTCGAGGCCGAGATCGACGAGCGCGAGGAGAAGATCGCCGATATCGATAGCAAGCTCAACGAACTGAGCCTCGAGAAGGAGTACGCCGAGGACGCCATCGAGGACCTCCACGACGACATCGAGACGGCCCAGAACCGGACGGCCGAACACGAGGACAAGATCGAGGAGTACGAGGAAGCGATCGAGGGCAAGCGGGAGACCCTCGAGGAGAAGCGCGAGGCCGTCGAGGACCTCGAAGACGAACTCGCCGAACTCAAAGAGGAGCGCAGCGACCTCAAGGAGGAACTCTCGGACGCGCGGACGAAACGCGACCAGCAGCAGGACCGGGTCAACGCCGTCGAGAGCAAACTCGAGGAGACCCGCAGCCGCGTGAGCGACCTCGAGTGGGAGATCGAGAGCCTCGAATCGGAGGTCGGCGACTACGACCCCGAGGACGTGCCCGACCACGAGACCGTCCTCGAGATGATCGAGTACCTGCAGGCGGACATGGAGGCCATGGAGCCGGTCAACATGCTCGCGATCGACGAGTACGACGAGGTCCGCAGCGACCTCGAGGAACTCGAGGACGCGAAGGCGACGCTGGTCGAGGAAGCCGAGGGGATCCGCGACCGGATCGAACAGTACGAGACCCAGAAGAAGCAGACGTTCATGGACTCCTACGACGAGATCGCCGAGCAGTTCACCGAGATCTTCGAGAAGCTCTCGGAGGGGACCGGGACGCTCCACCTCGAGGACGAGGAAGATCCGTTCGACGGCGGGCTGACGATGAAGGCCCAGCCGGGCGACAAGCCCATTCAGCGGCTCGACGCGATGTCGGGCGGCGAGAAGTCCCTGACCGCGCTGGCCTTCATCTTCGCCATCCAGCGGCACAACCCGGCGCCGTTCTACGCCTTAGACGAGGTCGACGCCTTCCTCGACGCGGTCAACGCCGACCGCATCGGCGAGATGGTCGACGAACTCGCCGACGAGGCCCAGTTCGTCGTCGTCTCCCACCGCTCGGCGATGCTCGACCGCTCCGAGCGAGCCATCGGCGTCACGATGCAACAGGACAACGTCAGCGCCGTCACCGGGATCGACCTGAGCGACGGCGCCGATGCCAGTGGTGAGGAGGTGCCAGTGAGTGACTAGGGAGTCGCGAAGCGACTCCGAACAACCGAGCGGGGAACGAAGTGACCCGCGAGGTAGCGAGCCGCCACGCGGCTCGGAAAACGCGAGCGACAACCCCGCGAGCGAGGAGTCGCGAAGTGATCCGTCCGATGATCACGACGAGTTCTATACCGACGGCGGGAGAGACGACATCCCCCTGAACATCGCCGGCCACGAGGAGAGGGAGCCGCCGACAGGCGGCTCCGAACAGTCGAGCGGTGAGCGGAGCGAACCGCGAGACCGCGAGCGGCCGGGAGAATCGGATTCGGACTCGAACTCGAGCGATGAGGACGGATCACCCGGGGCCGCGGAGTCGATGCTCGAGTTTTCGGAAGCCGACGGAGACGAGGCCTCGAGCGGGCCGGATGCGGACGAAGAGGGAACCGAAGGCGATGCGGACGACGACGAGGAAGAGGTCGAACCCGTCGAACTGCTGGTCCAGCTCGCCGAGAACGGCGAGATCGACCCGTGGGACATCGACGTCGTACGCGTCACGGACAAGTTCCTCTCGGCGCTCGACGACGCCGACCTGCGGACCTCGGGGCGGGCGCTGTTCTACGCGAGCGTCCTCCTTCGGATGAAAAGCGACGAACTGTTCGCGACGGACGAGCCCGACGAGGAGGAACTCCCGCCGTGGGAGGCCCCCTTCGCGGACGAGGGGCCGATGGACGCCGACGACAGTGCGGGCGGCGGACACCCGCCGGGGTTCGATCCCGTCGAGAACCTCGAGGAGGAGATGGAACGGCGGCTCGAGCGCAAGCACGCCCGCGGGAAGCCCGAGACCCTCGACGAACTGGTCCGGGAACTCCGAAGCGCCGAACGCGGCTCCTGGTGGAAGGAGTCGCGCAGTTACGACACGAGCGACTCCCCGCAGGGGTACGACCGGGGCGTCCAGGAGCTGAACTACCACGCGGGCGACGACTTCCGGGTCGACGACGAACCGACCAGCGACGACGTCACGCACACGACCCACGAGGAGGACATCGAGACCGTCATCGACGACGTCGAGGGCGAACTCGAGGCCCACTACGAGAACGACCGCGAGGAGGTGCTGTACGCCGAAATCGACGAGGTCGGCGGGACGCGCGTGATGACGTATCTGGCCCTGCTCTTTCTCGCCCACCGGGGCCGAATCCGCCTCGAGCAGGACGAACTGTTCGGCGACCTCTGGGTGAAAGACGTCACGCAGGAGGCGGAGGCGAGCGAGGCGATCGCCGACTGAGTCGGGCGCTGAAACTGCCACAAACGTTTACTCGACACCGGCGAAACGGTGGATCGATGGAACGGCCCGACGACGCCGCGCTCCGGGTTCACGTCGAGACCTTCGCAGTCGTGCGGCTGCTCCTCCCGGTCGCGATCCTCGGCAGCGCGCTCCTCGGGCCGATCTTCGTCCTCGAGCCGAGCGTGGCGATGTGGTGCTCGGTGGGGCTGTTCACCGCCAGCCTGTTCGTGCTCCGGATCCTGAACGGCCTGCCGCTGTATCCGGCGCACACCTTCGGCCTCGAGTACCGGTACGAGGATCGTCCCTTCGAGGAGGGACGGCGACGCTGCGTTCGCTGCGAGACGATCACCGACGAGGGGGTTCACCGCCGATACGCCCGCCAGATCGTCGTCCTCGGCGTTCCCATTCACACGCTCGCGTGGGGCAGCAACGACTTCTGTCGCCCCTGCTTCGAGGCCGACCCGAGCGAGGGGGGCGCGGCCGACGCCGACGCGACCCGGACTGATCGGGCGGCGTCGGACCGCGACGGAGCGACGGCCGCGGCGGGGAACGCTCCCGACGCGTCCGAGACGCGACGGGAACGGGACGAACGGGGCGGCCGAGGCGACCGGCGCCCACCGACGAGCGTCGTCCGGCCGGACGACCCCGGCACCGAAATCGCCCGCCGTCTCGACCTCACCGACGAGACGACCGCGCTCGAGGTCAGACGGGCCTTCGACGGAGAAGAGGCCCGGTAGGGAACTCGGACGGAGCGGGACTCGTACGTAGCGGGGACTCAGCAACGGAACCGAAGGCGATCGGGCGCGATCGAGCCGGACGGACACGTCCGTCGATACCACACCTCACGAGTGGTCAAGTGAGTCGAACGACACTGTCGAGGTATGGTTGCGGGTCCGCAACCGGACGAGAGTTCGCTCACGGAGGGGAAACTCGTCCGGCCGATGTTCAAACTGGCGTGGCCGCTCGTGGTCATCCAGTTGCTGCAGGTCACCTACAACGTCGGCGACACCTTCTGGCTCGGCGCGCTCTCGCCCGACGCCGTCGGCGCGGTGAGCCTCGCCTTCCCGCTCCTCTTTCTCGTGATCGCTGTCGGCGGCGGCTTTACGACTGCAGGTGCAATCTTGCTCGCCCAGCACACCGGCGCCGAGAGCGGCGAGGGCGGGCTGATCGCCGGCCAGACCATCACTTTCGTCTCGCTGGTCGCGGTCGTCCTCGGCATCGTCGGCTATTTCGCGACGGATCCGATGCTGGCCGCGCTGCCCGCCGACGCCGAGACGCAGGCCGCGATCTTCCCGCTGGCCGCCGACTACCTGCGGATCTTCTTCCTCGGGGTTCCCTTCGTGTTCGGCTTCTTCGTCTTCGCCGCGCTCATGCGCGGGTACGGCAACGCCCGCGCGCCGATGCGCGTGATGGTCGTCAGCGTCCTGCTCAACCTCGTCATCGACCCGCTGTTGATCTTCGGCGTCGGGCCGCTGCCCCGCCTCGAGATCGCCGGCGCCGCCGTCGCGACCGTCGTCTCGCGGGGACTGGCGACGGTCATCGGCTTCTACCTGCTGTACTACGGCGACGTCGGCCCGGACATCCAGGCGGCCCACCTCCGGCCGCGCCTGAAGTACGTCACTAAGATCGTTCGACTGGGCGTCCCGACGGCCCTCGAGCAGTCGATGACGGCGCTGGCGCTCGTGGCGATGACGGCGATGGTCGTCACCTTCCCGCCGGCGGTCGTCGCGGCGTACGGACTGGGCAACCGGCTGATCTCGCTGGCCTTCCTGCCGGCGATGGGAATGGGCCAGGCGACGGACTCGATCGTCGGCCAGAACCTGGGCGCGGGGAACGCCGACCGGGCGGGAAAAGCGACGTGGATCGCCGCGGGCGCCATCGCGGGGATCATGGCCGCCGCGGGGCTGCTCGCCGCCCTCTTCCCGGAGCCGTTCGTCTCGGTGTTCGTCACCGCCGACGCCGCGGGGAAAGCCGAGACGATCGCCTACGGCTCGACCTACCTCCGTATCGCCGCCGTCGGGTTCGTCTTCATGGGCGCCATGCAGGTCGTGTTGGGCGCGTTCCGCGGCGCCGGCAACACGAAGACGGCGCTGGCCTTCGCCGTGCTGGGACTGTGGATCGTCCGGGTTCCGGTGACCTACTACCTACTGTTCGTCGCCGAGTGGGGGCCGATGGGAATCTGGACCGGCGTCGTCGTGGGCGATATCGTCGGCGCCGTCGCCGCCGTCGCGTGGTTCACGCGCGGGACGTGGAAGGGGTCACTGGTCGACGAGTCGAGCGACGAGGACTCGAGGGCGGAGCCAACCGAGGCGTCCGACGCCGATTCGGTCGCGGAGTAACGAGTAGTGGATCGACGAGGGCGACCGAGCGAGCGACGTCCAGAGACGACGGACACCGATCGAGGATTACGCCCCGTTCGTCGGCGGCAACCGCGCGGTTGACAACCAGAACGTTTCGAACGAGCGGAGCGTGTCGATGTACTCGTCTGCAGTTCCCGATTTGGTGATGCAGGCGTTCGCGTGGTACTCGTACGCTTCGACGACGTCTCTCTCGGCCTGTGACCCGGTCAGAACGATGACGGGGATCTGACCGAGTTCCGAGTCGTCCTTCAGTTCCATCAGCACCTCGTCGCCGCTCGTCCCGGGCAGATTCCAGTCGAGGAGGACGAGATCCGGGCGCGGCGCGTCCGGATAGTCGCCGCGTTGATAGACGAAGTCGAGGGCGTCCTCGCCCTCGGTGACGACGTGGAGCGACTCCGCGAGTCGCTCGTCGCTGAACGCTTCCTGGACGAGTCGGGCATCCCCTGGGTTGTCCTCGACCAGCAGGAGAACGGGCGCTGGTCCCGAATCAGGGGACGAATCACTCATGGCCATATTGTCTGCGCGCGTGTACATAAAACCAGTGCGGGAAATCCGTCTATTCGAAGTCTCTCAGTCGTCTGTGAATCGTGTCAATATATAGGTGTGATTTCCTAGTGGGTTCTTCGAACAGTACCGACGACCGAGCGGTGAGCGACCGCTCGCCACGACACGCCGGCGGCGACGGGCGATCCGATCGGCCGATCAGCCGTCGGCCAGTCTCCACTCGCCCGGCCCGGCCGACTCGAGGACGTCGCGTCGTTCCATCTCGTCGAGGACTTCCGGAACCCGGTCGGGTTGGGCGATCTCCATCTCGATGCGGTCGATGCCGTGGAACTCGGCGAGGTAGTGGCGGATCTCCTCCTGCGTGAACGACTCCTGGTCGGCCTGGCCCATCACGCTCGAGACGAGGTCGACCATGTCCTCGATGAAGTTCCACGGGTAGACGATCCAGGTCCACTCCGCTAAGCGTTCGCCGACGTAGTCGGGCTGATACTCGCTGGTTCCGAGCAGTTGCAGCGTCGCGGTGCGGACCTCGCCGGCGTCGCGGTCCGTGACGTACTCGTACGCGCGCTCGATGGAACCGCCGGTGTCGGCGATATCGTCGATGATGAGGACGTCCTTCCCCTCGACGCTGCCCTCGGGCATGGGGTAGCGAACCGAGGGCTCGCCGCTCTTCTCCGCGGTTCCGACGTAGTGTTCCATCTTCAGGCTCGTCAGGTCGTCCAGCCCGAGGAAGTCACAGAGACACCGGCCCGCGAACCAGCCGCCGCGGGCGAGTGCGACGACGACGTCGGGTTCGAAATCGTCGTCGCGGACCTGATCACTGACGTCGCGACACAGGCCGTAGATGTACTCCCAGGTAGTGATCGTGCAGTCGAAGTCGTCCGGTAGATCGGACATCTGGTGGCACCTACTCGGTGGCAGGGCGGCGACCCCCATAAGTCAGGTTATCTCCCCTCGGCTATCGCCGTGGGCTCGAGCGTGGGACTCCACTCCTACCGACGTAACGATTAACATTCAAGCCGGCGACGACGGAACACCGTGATATGAGCGTCATTCTGGAGTTTACCATCGCCGCCGAGAACTTTCGGCTCGGTCGGGTCCTGTCGGGGCTGTCCGAGATGGAGTTCGAACTCGAGCGGATCGTGCCGACGGGCCACATGGTGATGCCGTTCGTCTGGGTGACTGGGAAGAACCACGCGGCGTTCGAGGAGCACGTCCGGACCGATCCGGCGGTGAAGGAACTGCTCGTGCTAGACGATCTCGACGGCAGCGGGCTCTACCGGATCGAGTGGAACGACTCGCCGACCGACCTCATCGAGGCCATCGCCGCGGCCGAAGCGAGTATCCTCCAGGCTCGCGGGAACGACGACTGGGTGTTCCGACTTCGATTTAACGACCACGATGCGCTCTCCCGGTTCCACGACGACGTGCTCGAACGAGAGATGCCCATTCACGTCGACCGAACGTACACGTTGTCGGAGGCGCCCGACCGCGGCCACCGTTTCGACCTCACGCCCGAGCAGCGAGAGGCGCTCCTGCTGGCACTCCGGCAGGGGTACTTCGCGACGCCGCGGGAGGGGAGCCTCGAGGAGCTGACAGACGAACTCGGAATCACCCGACAGGCGCTGTCGAATCGCCTCCGTCGGGCCAACGAGAAAGTCCTCCGGGGGGCGTTACTCGCTTCGGATACCGACGTCGACGACACTCCATAAAAAGGGATTGACGCGTCAACGACACCGCGTTTCCCTGCTAGCGTTGAACTGGGAATGTGACTGGTTCGTTTCCATCTGACGACGAGGGTACGTCCAGCGAGCGGGTCGACGCACTATTCGAGGCGCTCGCCGACGAACACCGCCGTCAGGTGCTCTGGTATTTTCAGACGACCGATACGGACGTCGCGTCGGTCGAAGCGCTCGTCGACTACGCGCTCGAGCGGGAGAACACACCTCCATCGCGCGAGCGACTCGTCCGGCTGTTCCACCACAGTACGCTGCCCAAGTTGGCCGCGATGGATTTCGTCGGGTACGATGTCCACAGCCAAACGGTGAACTACCGCGGATCCCCGGCACTGGAACGGATACTCACCGTCGCCACCGAAACGGACCTGGTCGCCGAGTAGCGCGGTTCTCGCGGGACCGCTTCCAACGACAGCCGTTCTCCTCCACGCAGCCCGCCGTTTCCGTCCAAAATTCGGTTCGGCTGACCCGCTCTAGCGCGTCCAGCGAACGCTCTTCGGCTCGCTTCCGAGCAGCGCCAGACATATATAATGCGGTAGTACAACCTAGTTATCGATGGCGCGAACACAGATCGAGGCCGCCCGCGAGGGGACGGTCACCGACGCGATGGAGCGAGTCGCCGAACGCGAGAACCGCGACCCGGAGTTCGTCCGGGCGCAGGTCGCCGAGGGGCAAGCCGTCATCCCGGCGAATGCGAACCACGACGCGCTCGATCCGATGATCATCGGCCGGGAGTTCGCGACGAAGGTCAACGCGAACATCGGCAACAGCGAGGAGACCAGCGACCGCGAGACCGAACTCGAGAAGCACCACACTGCGGTCCACTACGGGGCGGACACCGTGATGGACCTCGGGACGGGCGCGAATCTCGACGCGATTCGCGAGACGCACGTCGAGCACTCGCCGGTACCGATCGGGACGGTACCGCTGTACGAGGCCGTCAAACGGGCGGGCAGTCCCGAGGACGTGACGAAAGGGTTGCTGCTCGAGGTGATCGAAAAGCAGGCGAGACAGGGCGTCGACTACATGACGATCCACGCGGGAATTCTCGCCGAGCACCTGCCGCTGACCGACGGCCGGAAGACGGGGATCGTCTCGCGGGGCGGGTCGATCATGGCCTCGTGGATGGAAGCCCACGGCGAACAGAACCCGCTCTTTCAGGTCTACGACGAGCTCTGCGGGATCTTCGCCAAATACGACGTGACGTTCAGCCTCGGGGACAGCCTCCGACCCGGCTGTCTGGCCGACGCCTGCGACGAGGCCCAGTACGCCGAGCTGGATACGCTGGGGGAACTCACTCGCCGCGCCTGGGAGCACGACGTGCAGGTGATGGTCGAGGGGCCGGGCCACGTCCCGATGCACAGGGTCGCCGAGAACGTCGAGCGCCAGCAGGCGGTCTGCGACGGCGCGCCGTTCTACGTCCTCGGGCCGCTGGTGACCGACGTCGCGCCCGGCTACGACCACATCACCAGCGCCATCGGCGCCGCGATGGCCGCCCAGGCCGGCGCCGCGATGCTGTGTTACGTCACGCCGAAAGAGCACCTCGGGCTCCCCGAGGAGGAGGACGTCCGCGACGGCCTCGCGGCGTACCGAATCGCCGCCCACGCGGGCGACGTGGCGAACGACCGTCCCGGCGCCCGCGACTGGGACGACGCCCTCTCGGAAGCCCGCTACGCGTTCGACTGGCGCGAGCAGTTCCGCCTCGCGCTGGACCCCGACCGCGCCCGCGAGTTCCACGATCAGACCCTCCCCGGCGACAACTACAAGGAAGCCCGCTTCTGCTCGATGTGCGGCGCCGAGTTCTGTTCGATGCGGATCGATCAAGAAGCGCGAAGAGACGGCGAGATGGAAACGCTCGACGACGACCGGGACGGCGGGACCGACCTCGAGTCCTCGCCGGCCGCGGAAGTCAACCGCCCGCCAGTCGGCACGCACGAGTCGGGGGATCTACCGTCGGTCGACGACGAGAACGACTACCCGGTCGAGCGGGCGGACGACGATTGACGGATCGGTCACGAGCGGAGAGTAACAGTATTTATTACCTTCCTGTCATGAATCTAAATCGATAATGACAGCTCTCGACCGGCGACAGCTACTGGCGGCGATATCGACGACGACGGCCGCCGCGCTGGCCGGCTGTTCCGACGCGTTAGACGGCGAGTCCGAACTCGACGGAAACGAGACCGATCCGTCCGAAGACGGGACGGACTCGGCGCCGGACACGCCCGCGGAACTCGCGACGGCGTTCGCCGAGAAACTGGCGGCGGAACGGTTCGAAGCGGCGAGCGAACTGACGTCGGTACCGCACGTCGGTTCGATCCCCGCGGGGAATCTCGAGCAGTTCTGGATGGGATACACGTCCGCCCACGGCGCGTTCGAGGAACTCACGGGCGTCGAGGAGACCGACGACCTCGATACCAGACAGGCCAGGACGTTCGGCGACGCCACGGTCTTCCGCATCGGGCTCGCGTTCGAAAACGGTCAGGACGGACTGCTGGCCGGGATCGACGTCGACGTCACGGCGGTGGACTTCGCCGGCGAGTACGAACGGCCGTCGTACGTCGATCCCGACGCGTTTACGGCGGAATCGGTGCCCGTTTCGGGCGAGGGCTGTCACCTCGAGGGGACCGCCGCGGTCCCGACGGAGCCGGCCGCGGGCGACGACGTGCCGGGCGTCGTTCTCGTCCACGGCTCGGGCGCGGCCGACGAGAACTACGACAACGGCGGAACGCAGCTGTTTCGGGATCTGGCGGAAGGGCTCGCGAGTCGCGGGATCGCCGTGCTCCGGTACGATAAACGGACCTACCGGTGTAACGTCGATTTCGCCGACCACACGCTCGATCGGGTCACGGTCGACGACGCGCTGGTCGCGATCGACGAACTCCGCGGGGTCGACGGCGTCGACGCGGACCGCATCGCCGTCGTCGGCCACAGTATGGGCGGAATGGCCGCGCCCCGAATCGCAGACCGCGACGGCGACCTCGCCGGCGCCGTCTCGCTGGCCGGAAACGCGAGACCGATGATCGACCTCGTCCCCGACCAGTTGGAGTACCAGTCGAACCTCGGCGAGCACGAGTGGGAGCAACTGGATCGGCGTGTCGAGCAAATTCGAACGCAAGTCGAACGCGTTCGCAACGGCGAGTACGAAGCCGGCGAACTCGTCGCGATGTACCCCGGCGCGCTCTGGCAGAGCCTCGAGGAGTACGATCCCTTCGAAACGGCCCGAACGACCGACGTCCCGCTGTGTTTCCTCCAGGGTAGTCGCGACTACCAGGTGACCCTCGAGAACGACTTCGAGCTGTGGCGCGAGGAACTCGGGGATCGGTCGGCCACGGCCTTCGAATCGTACGACGGGATCAACCACCTGTTCATGCCGGGTCGGCGCCCGTCCAATCCCAACGAGTACAGGGCGCGCAACAACGTCGCGGAAGCGGTGATCGACGACCTCGCCGACTGGATCGACGGGCGCTGACGATCGGTTGGCCGACGACGGAGGATTGATACGCCGCTCGGCCCACCGCAATCGTATGCAGACGATTCGGATCCTGCAGGTCGACGCGTTCACCGACGAGCCGATGGCCGGAAATCCGGCCGGCGTCGTGCCGGACGCGGGCGGCCTCTCGGCCGACCAGATGCAGCGGATCGCCGCCGAGATGGCGGTCAGCGAGACGGCCTTCCTTCGCTCGAGCGACACCGCCGATCGGCGGGTTCGATACTTCACCCCCACGCAGGAGGTCGATCTCTGCGGCCACGCGACGATCGGGTCGTTCGCCCACCTCCACGACGAGGGGCTCGAGGCGGGGACGACCACGCTCGAGACGAACGTCGGAACGCTCGAGATCGACGTCGACGAGGACGGCACCGTCTGGATAACCCAGGACGCCCCGCAGGTCCGCGAGGTCGACGTCGGCTACGACCGCGTCGCCGAGGCGCTGGGCGTGGAGAGCGCCGCCCTCGAGGGAGCGAGCGCGGACATTCCGCTCGCGGTGTCCTCGACGGGACTGCCGTTTCTGATCGTGCCGATCACGTATCTCTCGGACCTCGGGGACGCCCGACCGGACATGCGCGCGATCGAGGAACTGACCGACGAGGTCGACGCCGCGGGCGTCTACCTCTTTACCTTCGACGCGCTCGACCGGGAGTCGACCCTCCACGGGCGGATGTTCGCGCCGGGTGCGGGCGTCCCGGAAGACCCAGTGACGGGCACCGCGAGCGGTGCCGTCGGCGCCTACCTCGATCGGTTCGGCGCGTTCGACGACGACCTCCCCGACGAACTCCGCCTCGAGCAGGGCCACTACGTCGACCGGCCCGGACTGGTCCGCGTTCGCGTCGGGGAGGACGTCCGGGTCGGCGGTCGCGGCGTGACCGTCCTCGACGGCTCGCTGACCGTTCCCGAGGACGACGACGACGAGATTCTCGAGGCCTGAGTCGGCCTCCTAGCGGTCACGCGGCGGAAGCAGATGAGTCGCCACGCGGGCGGACGGAATCAGCGCGTTCCGGTCCCGTCCATGTTCTCCAGCGCCGACAGCGCCGCCTGCAGCACCTTCCGTTCGCTTCGGCGCAGGTTCATCGAGACGGCCGTCTTCGAGACGTCGAAGTGGTCCGAGAGGTCGGCGAGGGTCGTGTCCCGCGGCGTCTCGTAGTACCCCTCTCGAGCGGCGACTTCGAAGGTCTCGCGCTCGGTTTCGGTCAGCGACCGACAGCCCTCGAGCAACCGGAGCGCGCTGTCGGAGTTCTCCAGCAGGTCGAACAGTTCGGTGGGGCCGAACTGGTCGCGGTCGGCGACGGTGAACTCGTTGTGGGTCTCGAGTTCGGCCAGCGCCCGGTCCTCGTCGGCGTCGTCGTCGAAGCCGACGTGCCACCGTTCACGGCCGTCCTCGATCCGGAACGGGCCGGTGATGTAGCCGCCGTTTCGCTGGATCGTCCGCATGGCGTTGGTCTCCTCGATCGTCGTCCCGATCTCGGCGACGTTCTCCCGCTTCGAGAGGATGTAACACTCCCGCATGTTCGGGTGATCGCGGAGTTCGTGCAATCCCACCTCCAGCGCGCCGGTCGACGCCCCCTTGGCGATGAGTCGCGTCTCGAGTTGCTCATCGTCGGTGTCCAGTTGCCACTGGACGGCCGAGAAGGCGATATCGACATCGTCGGTCGTATCGATGAACGGACAGTCGTACTGGCGCATGTCGATATCGAGGTCAATCATTACTAGGAAGGGAATTACATACAAGGTATTAATATCTGCTATTCGTCGGCACATGTCACAATTTTGCGGTCGGACGGGCCAGAATCGGGCGAACCGTCGGCAGCGGCGGCGCCGTCGGTGCCTCGTTGATATGTTAACGGCTGAGTATTAACGCGCTCCCCGGGTACCACGTGAGTATGTCCCAGGATCAGGTGACGCCGCCGACGGTGTCGGCGGACGACATTCATCGCATCGACGACGACTCGTTTACCGGCCGGAACGTCTGTCTCGTGACGGGCGCCGGATCGGGGATCGGGCGCGCGACCGCGCTGGCCGCCGCTGGCAACGGGTTGACGGTCGCCGCGACGGACATCGACGAGAAGGGGCTCGCGGGAACCGTCGACCGCGGCGAGGAACTCGGCCTCGAGAGCGATATCGAGCCAATAGTAGGCGATCTGACGGAGGACGACGACCTCGAGCGAATCGTCGAGGAAGCCGCCGAACTGGGCGATATCAAATATCTCGCGAACATCGCCGGGATGCAACACATCGACTCCATCGAGAACTTTCCGATGGAGACCTACGATACGATGCATCGGATCATGCTCCGGGCGCCGCTCTACCTCTCGAAACTGTGCATCCCGCACTTCCGGGAGACCGAGGACGGCCGGGGCTGCGTCGGCAACATGGGCTCGGTCCACGGCCACTACGTGACCAGCGACAAGGTCGCGTACAACGTCGCGAAGTTCGGCCTGCGCGGCCTCACCCAGTCCATCGCCGCCGAGGGCGAGGGGGAGATCCGCGCCTACTCGATCAGCACCGGCTACGTGAAGACGCCGCTGGTGACCGACCAGCTCGAGGACACCGCCGAACAGCGGGGGATCTCGGTCGACGAGGTGATCGAGGACGTGATGCTGGGCCAGTCCCGGGTCAAGGAGATGATGGAACCGGTCGACGTCGCCAACCTCTTCCTGCTGGGCTTCTCGGATCTGGGCCGGCACCTCGACGGCGGCGACCTGTTGTTTGATGGTGGCATGACCCTTACCTACGAGTAACGATGTCCGACGCAACAGATCCGGCCCTCGAGGACGTCGACGAGATCGTCCACGAACCGAGCCGGGAGTTCGTCGAATCGACGAACGTCTACGACTTCATGGAGACGTACGGGATCGACGACTACGACGAACTCATCGAGCAAACGACGAGCGAGGTCGACGGTGTCGAGGCCTCGGGCGTCGACTGGTTCTGGGACGAACTCGTCGACTACCTCGACATCGGGTTCTACGAGGCGTACGACGAGATCAGGGACGACAGTGAGGGACCGCAATTCACTGACTGGTATCCCGGCGGCGAGATCAATATCGCGCACAACGTGCTGGACCGCCACGCCGCCCGCGACGAGGAACGGCGCAACAAAGTCGCGACGATCTGGGAGGGCGAGGACGGCGAGATCCGCGAGGTCACCTACCACGAGTTGCGCCGCCAGTCGAACATGGTGGCGAACGCCCTCGAGGAACGCGGTATCGAGACGGGCGACACCGTCGGGCTCTACATGCCGATGGTGCCCGAGGTCGTCTCGATCCTCTACGGCTGTTTCAAGGTGGGCGCGATCGCGGTCCCGATCTTCTCGGGCTTCGGCGTCGACGCGGCGGCGACCCGGATCGCGGACTCGGAGTGTTCGGTGCTCTTTACGGGCGACGGCTTCTACCGCCGCGGCGATCCCGTCTTCCTCAAGTCGGCTGCCGACGAGGCGATCGAGGAGGCAGGCCACGTCGAGGACACGATCGTCTTCGACCGGTTGGGATCGAGTGACGACCGGAACGAACACCAAATCCCGTGGACCGACGACCGCGACGAATGGTGGGCCGACGCCGTCGGGACTCAAAGCGACGAGTACGAGACGAAGTCGCTGGACTCGAGCCAGGAGTCGATGCTGCTGTACTCTTCAGGGACCACGGGCAAACCCAAGGGAATAGTTCACACGCACGCGGGCGTGCAGGTCCAGTGCGCCAAGGAGGTCTACTTCGGGATGGATCTGAAGCCCGCGGACCGGTTCTTCTGGGTCTCGGACATCGGCTGGATGATGGGGCCGTGGACGCTCATCGGCACGCACACCTTCGGCGGCACCGTCTTCATGTACGAGGGCGCGCCCGACCACCCCGAACCCGACAGGTTCTGGGAGATGATCGACCGCCACGAACTCACGCAGTTCGGCATCTCGCCGACCGCGATCCGCGCCCTGCGCAAGCACGGGGACGACTGGCTCGAGGGCCACGACCTCTCCTCGCTGCGCTTGCTGGGGTCGACGGGCGAGCCGTGGGACCCCGAGTCCTGGCGCTGGTTCTACGAAAACGTCGGCGGCGGCGAGGCGCCGATCATCAACATCTCCGGCGGCACCGAAATTTGCGGCTGCTTCCTGATGCCGATGCCGACCCAGCCGCTGAAACCCTGCACGCTCGGCGGTCCCGGCCTCGGGATGGACATCGACATCGTGGATCGCGACGGGAACTCGGTGACGGAGGAGAACCAGCGAGGATTCCTCGTGGCTCGAGACTCCTGTCCGTCGATGACCAAGTCGCTGTGGTCGGGCGACGAGCGCTACCTGAACGAGTACTGGTCGACGTTCGAGGACAGGTGGAACCACGGCGACTGGGCCCAGCAGGACGCGGACGGCTTCTGGTTCCTCCACGGCCGGGCCGACGACGCGCTGAACGTCGCCGGCCGGAAAGTGGGGCCGGCGGAGGTCGAGGGGGCGCTGATCGACCACGAGTCGGTCAATCAGGCCGCGGCTATCGGCGCGCCCGACGACACGACCGGGACGGCCGTCGTCACCTACGTCATCCTCGAGGACGGCTACGAGGAGTCGGACGACCTCCGCGAGGAACTGCGAGCGCAGGTCGGCGAGGAGCTCGGGAAACCGTTCCGGCCGCGGGACGTCCTGTTCGTCGACGACCTGCCGAAGACGCAGTCGGGCAAGATCATCCGGCGGGCCATCGAGGCCACGTACACGGGCGAGGATCTGGGCGACATGAGCAGCATCGAGAACCCGGCGGCGCTCGAGGAACTCGAGGACGCTCGATAACTCGTGTCGGTTGGTCGGCCGGCAGCGTCGTGATCGAGTCCGAGTGGATCCGATCGGTTCCCGAGAACCGGCGTCAACCGGAGCCGTGCGTCGCTGCGCTTACCGGCGGCGGCACAGCCAGGCGCCCCCGGCGATCGCCGCAACTGCTGCCCCGAGGCTGAATCCGGGTTGTCCGTCAGTCTTCTCTCCCGTCGTTTCGTCCGCCGGAGTAACGACCGTCTCGTATCCTTCGAGCGACGTGTTCGCGTCCCAGACGATGCGTCCGTCCGTTCGCTCGCTCGGCTCCGGCGTGGACGCCGAGAGCGAGTAGCCCTCGGGGAGAGCCATCACGACGGGCCGGTCCGACGTGAAGCCGCTGGCGAACGGTTCGGTGACAGTCAGTCGATCGTCGTCGGTGGCCGCGAATTCGGTCCAGGTCGCTGAGACGGAAACGATACCGCGATCGGTCTCTCCGTCCGTTTCGAAGGACGTGCGCGTGTCCTCGATGGCCATCTCGCGACCGGTCTCGTTGGCCGCGCTCGTCGCGACCGCCTGCAATCGCCGTTCAGTGCGGGTTTCGAGTTGACTCCGTTTCGTCTCGTTCGCTTCAAGCGATTCGAAGGCAGCCCGATCCGCCTCGTCGCTCAGGTCGAACGTGACGTGGACGGTCACCGTCGCGTCGCCGTCCGAATCGAGAGCGACCTCGAACGCTGAGTCGGTGTCGATTTCCTGCGAGCGATCGGTGCTGTGCACGCCGTCGAGGGACGCGGTGGCGGTTCCCGTCAGGAGCAGCCCGACGAGGATAACTGTCAGGAGTCCTGCTCGACACGTTCCGTTCGGTAGTAGTCGGTCCCGGTCAGTTCCACGACTCATTGATCAGTTTCGTCGTCCTCTTCATCTTCGTCTTCTTCGTCCTCTTCATCCTCTTCTTCGTCTTCATCCTCCTCGTCACTTTCGAGTTCGAACTCGAGTTCGGACTCGAGTTCGCCACGGAGTACCTCGATCTCGAGTTCGTCAGTATCGTCGTCGAGAGCGAACGACACTGTGCCGTCCTCGCCCGTCGTCCCGACCGTCTCGTCGTTCGCGACGACGGTCGCACCTGCGACCGGGCTCTCGTCGAACGTCGCCGAGACGGTGACGGTACCATTGTCGATGGTCGCGTCGGCGTTGAACTGCGATTCGGCGTCCTCGTCGCCAGACCCGTCATCGAACTCGAACTCGAGTTCGCCCTCGGCATCTCCGTGTTCGGCTTCGATCTCGGCCTCCTCGACCGGAAGGGTGACGGTGAGTTCGCCGTCGTCGTTCGTCGTGCCGACGGCCCGATCGTTGACTGTGACCGCTGCGTCAGCTGCTGGCTGTCCGTTCGCGAGGAGTTTGAGCGTCACCTGCTCGCCCGGATCCGGGGAGCCGGACGCGACGAGAACGACGAGTCGTTCGTCCTCGTCTTCTTTTTCGTCCGCTTCGTCCTCGTCGTCAGCCGCATCTCGCCGCTCGATCTCCTCCTCGAGTTCGAAGACGGTCCCCGTTTCGCCGTCGACGCTGACCTCGGCCTCGCCGGTCTCGCCGGTTTCAGCGCCCGCTAGGACGAACTCAAACTCGTAGACGCCGTCGTCCGTCTCGGCTTCGGTGACCGTCCAGTTGCCGTCTTCGACCGGCGAGAGCACGTCGGTGGCCGCGTCGAGCGCGTCCGTCTGTGAGATAGCCAGTGATCCGTCTCCGTCGCGCGGTCGCTCGTACTCGCGGGTCCGTTCGCCGTCGTCGGTCTCGACCTCGATCGACACGCCGCCGTCGACCTCGATCTCGGCGTTGCCGTTGGTCTCACCGGTGAACTGCTGGAACAGCGCATCGGCCCCCGAACTCGTGAGGTCGGCCACCGCCGCTCGCTGGTCGGCGAGTTCCGACGGCGTCACGCCGGCGGCGCGGCGGTCGATCTCATCGACCGATTCGACGCGCTCCTCGAGTCGTTCGTAGCTCGAGACGACGTTCTCGGCCCGCGCGGAGAGTGACGCGAGCCGCTGTGCGTACGCAGACTTCTCGAGGTCGCCGACCTCGTAGGCGGCCGTCGCGTTCTCGTACTCCGCCCGCAGCGTCGTCGAGCGATTCTCGAGTGCGGCCGCACGCTCCGCGATCGCGGCCGCGCGATCGCTGGCGTTGTCTGCCATGCGTTCGTCGAACGCCGTGTTTTCGAACTCGGTGCGGACCTCGTCGCTCGTCGCCGTGACAATCGTCGACAGCTGTGCGCCGGTCGTAACGGTAACGTCGTTCTCGGTCGATTCGTCCTGGATCGCCGTCTCGGGCTGGTTCGCCGCCCCGGCGGCGGCCGCCGGGCCGAACAGCGCGGTGCAGAGCACCACGACCATCGAGACGGTCAGTAGTCGTCGGTTCATCGTCGGTCACGTCTCGGAACGGGGACCCCATAAATCGGCGCGATTATCGGACCGATTTGCAGCGGTTTGCACGCCGTGTGAGTAATTCGTACCGTCGTTTGCAGCGGTTTGCAGCGAGTTGCAACTGTGGGACAGAAAACTTACATGCCCCCTCTCAAAACCTCGGATAGCGTGAGTATCGTATCCGATCGTACAGTGACCGTGGTCCTCACCATGCTGTGTCTGATCGCGTTCGTCCCCGCCGGATCGTCTGCGGCGCTCGCCCAGTCGGGCGAGACGAACGGCGACGATCGATCGCCGCTCCTTCCGTCGGTGGGACCCGAGGTCGACACGACGGTCACCCGGATCGACGTGGCGGCGAACGGCACCGCCCGCTGGTCGGCGACGATCCAGACCCGGCTCACGAACGAGTCGGACGTCGACGACTACGAGGCCTTCCAAGAGCGGTTCCGCGCCGACCGCGAGGAGTACGCCGATCGGTTCGAACGCCGCATGACCGGCGTCGTCTCGAGCGCGTCCGAGTCGACCGGCCGGACGATGGCCGCGTCGTCGTTCCGCGCCGAAACGTCGATTCAGGAGGTACCGCGGCGGTGGGGAACCGTCACGTACTCGTTCACTTGGACGAACTTCACCGCAACCGAAGACGAAGCGGTCGTCGTCGGCGACGTCTTCGAAGGCGGCCTCTATCTCGATGCGGACGATTACCTCGAAATCGTCGGGCCCGACGGCTACACGCCGACGGCGACGACGCCGCAACCCGACGAGACCAACGGCACGACGGTCGTCTGGACCGGGCCGAACGATTTCACCGATCAGCGGCCGACGGCGAGTTTCGAACCCGCCAGCTCGGAATCGATGGCCGCGAGCGCGAGCGACTCGGATCGGTGGCTTTCCCTCTCCCCGACGCTGCTCGGGATGACGTTCGTCTTCATGCTCGCGCTCGTCGGACTCACGCTCGTCGTCGCCTCGGATCGCGAACCGTTTTCGACGATCGGCTCGCGGCTGTCGATTCCGGACTCGCTCGAGACGGCGACCGAATCGGACGACGCCGAGTCGACTGCCGTCAACACCGATTCCGACACGAGCACCGACGAACCGCCGCGATCAGCCGCGATCGCCAAACCGTCCGATGCGACCGCTTCGGGCGCCGACGCTGCTCTCGACTCGGATCTCCTCACCGACGAAAACCGCGTCCGTCGACTCCTCGAGCGGAACGACGGCCGCATGCGCCAAGCCGATATCGTCGACGAACTCGAGTGGTCGGCATCGAAGACATCGCGGGTCGTTTCCGGGATGGCGGACGAGGGAACAGTTGAAAAGCTCCGTATCGGTCGTGAGAACGTGATCGATCTGGTGGATGACGGCGATCCCTGAGGATTCTACGAGGGCAAGTACGAACGCCGGAAGTACGAGCGAACGATTACCGCGCTGGCCGACAGCCGGCCGTCCGGCCTGGAAACGAGCTGCGCGCGGTCGCGCTCGCTACCGCCCGATAGCCCCAGTTGGCCGTCGGCGAATCGGGGACGGTGCTCGAACGGCGGTACTGACGGTCGTTGGGGACACGGCGGTGATCGAACTAGCGAGGATCGTACGGGTTCGTTGGCGTTTCGACGACCGGACGCGGCATTCACTCCACTCCCCACGCGTCGTGGTTCGTCGCTGAGTCAGTCTCGTCCTCCCCGTCGTAACCCGTGAAATCGGCGAACGAACCGCTGCTGCGGTGAACGACCTCGACCCGTACCGAACGGTCGTCTTCGACGCTCCACTGGAGGCGATCCCCGTCGTCGATATCGAGGCGTCGACGGATTCGTGTGGGGATGTTCGCCTGATTGCCGGAGACTTTGCTTTCGGCGTCGACCCGATCGGTGCTCATAGTCGCAATGAGTTGCTGTGAATACAAATTTAGTGTGGTGATACACTATCCGGGTGCCACCGAGACGAGTCCGTCCCGTTACGTTTTACCGCACCCGGCTCGAATCGGGGTCCAATGACTGCCCAGACCGTCCAGCAGGGCGACCTCGTGACCGTCATCGGCCTCGAGGTCCACGTCCAGCTGGAGACCGACACGAAGATCTTCTGTGGCTGTTCGACCGACCAGACCGACGAGCCCAACGAGAACGTCTGCCCGGTCTGTCTCGGCCTCCCCGGTGCCCTCCCCGTACTCAACGAGGCCGCCGTCGAGGCCGCCGTCAAGATCGGGAAGGCGATCGACGCCGAGATCCCCGAGGAGACCCGGTTCCACCGGAAGAACTACTACTACCCCGACCTGCCCAAGAACTTCCAGATCACCCAGTACGACGAGCCGATCTGCGCCGACGGCGACCTCGAGGTCGCCGTCGAGGGCGAGCGTCGAACCGTCACGATCGAGCGCGCCCACTTGGAGGAGGACCCGGGCAGCCTCCAGCACGTCGGCGGCGGTGGCGGCATCGATTCGGCCGACTACACCCTCGTCGACTACAACCGCGCGGGGACGCCGCTGATGGAGATCGTCACCGCCCCGGACTTCCGCAGTCCCGACGAGGTGCGGGCCTTTCTCGCCGAACTCGAAGAGGTCCTCGAGTACCTGGGCGTTTTCGACGCCGAACGCGACGGCAGCCTGCGGATCGACGCCAACCTCTCGATTATCCCCGAAGCGGAGATCGAGAGCGACGATATCACCGAGATCGGCGAGGAGGCGCTGGCGGCCGCTAACCGCACCGAGGTCAAGAACATCTCGAGTCACAAGGGCGCCCAGAAGGCTCTGGCCTACGAGGAGACCCGACAGAAGAACGCCATCCAGCGCGGCCGCGCGGTCGAGCAGGAGACCCGTCACTGGGACGAGTCCCGCGGGATCACCGTCTCGATGCGCTCGAAGGAAGAGGAGAAGGACTACCGCTACTTCGAGGAGGCCGATCTGCCGCCGCTGCGGGTCTCCCACTGGACGGACGAGATTTCGATTCCGGAACTCCCCTCCGCTCGACGCGAGCGCTTCCAGGACGAATACAGTCTGAACGAGGAGGCTGCCTCGAAGCTCACCTCGACCAAACAGGTCGCGGACTTCTACGAGGACGTCGCGAGCGAGTTCGACCCCGATCTGGCGGCGACGTGGGTCGCGGACAACCTGCTGGGCGAACTCAACTACCGCGACATGGAAATTACGGACATCGAGGGGCGCCTCGAGGAGATCTCCCGCCTCGTCGAACTCGTCGCCGACGACGAGATCACGGCGAAAAACGCCCGCGAGACCGTTCTGCGGTCGATGCTCGACGACGGCCGGACGCCCGACGAGGTCGTCGCCGAAGAAGGATTGGGCAAGACCGACGAGGACGAGGTCCAGCAGGCCGTCGTCGAGGCGATCGACGAGAACCCGGACGCCGTCGACGACTACGAGTCGGGCGACGACGGCGCGATCAACTTCCTCGTCGGCCAGGTGATGCAAAAGACCGGCGGCAGCGCCGATCCGGGCGACGTCAACCAGTTGCTGCGGGCCGAACTCGAGGGATAAGAACCGAACGCGAACGAAGTGAGCGTTCGGCTTTTTGGTCCAGATTTTTCGAGTCGAGCGGGACCGGAGGTCCCGCTGACCATGTGAACGGGCGCTACGCGCCCGTGAACAGAGAGTGGTTGCGAGCCTAGCGAGCAACCCGACGAGAAAAAGGTGGCAAAACTGACCGGCGGCAGCGCCGACCCCGGCGACGTCAACCAGTTGCTGCGGGCCGAACTCGAAAGCTAAGGAACGAACGCTCGTATTCTAATGCGACCGTCCGCTTTCGGGTGAATTACAAGCCGACGGCGTGTGGGGTGGCGACATGGACCGAATTCGGCTGGGGAACGAGGAGTTCGAGGGCCGGAACAACGCGTACGTGCTCGATGATGACGACGGCGATGACCTCGCACTCGTCGACACCGGCCTCTCGACGCCGGCCGTCCGCGAGGACCTGCGAGAGGGGCTGGCCGAACGGGGATACTCGTTCGCGGACGTCGACGACATCGTGCTCACGCACTTCCACGTCGACCACGCCGGCCTCGCCGGCGAGATTCAGGCCGAGAGCGACGCGACGGTGTACGTCCACGAGGCCGACGCGCCCCTCGTCGAGGACGATCCCGACGCGGTGGCGGCGATGGAGGACCGCCGGCAGTTTCTCCTCGACGAATGGGGCGTCCCCGAAGCGAAGCAGGCCGAACTGCTGGCCGTCTTCGACGACGCGAGCCACCTCGTGGGCGAACCGGCGGACGTGACGCCGATCGAGGACGGGACGGTGCTCGAGGTCGGCGGCCGACGACTCGAGGCGGTGCATACGCCCGGGCACGCGGCCGGACACTGTTGTTTCGAGATCAGCGAGGCGCCGGGAACGGAGCGAGGGGATGGAAACGGCGACGCCGCCGGCGCTTCGGCGGCGTTCGTCGGCGACGCCCTCCTGCCGGTATATACGCCCAACGTCGGCGGTGCCGACGTCCGCGTCGAGCGTCCCCTCGAGCGCTACCTCGAGACGCTCGAGTGGCTCGCCGACCGCGAGTACGACCGCGTCTGGCCGGGCCACCGGGACCCGATCGACGACCCGACCGGGCGAGCCCGAGAGATCATCGACCACCACCGCGATCGAACCGACGAGATCCTCGACGTGCTGTCCGAACACGGACCGGCCGACGCGTGGACGGTCAGTGATCACCTGTTCGGTGAGCTGTCGGGAATCCACATCGTCCACGGCCCCGGCGAGGCGTTCGCCCACCTCGATCACCTGCGGCGTGAGGGGGTCGTCGCGGTCGACGACGGCGAGTATCGACGCACCGATGAAGCTAAGACAATCTAGAGTAACCGGTATTCAGTACGTTCCCGCCGTCGATCATCTCACGTGACCGCCTGCTGCCGACAACTACACACGTGTGTATAGTTCCCAATTATCTTTGCGAACTTCCCTCATCTTTATTATGGGTGAATTGAAAGGGGGAGATGGGAATCGGTAACTCAGTGACACACAATGCCTAACGAAGATAACAATACGCTCGAATCGAGAAGAACTGGAAAGCGGTGCGTCAGGCGACGAACGGTCCTCGGCGCCGCAGGGACGGGGATCGCAGCGACGGCGCTGGCCGGGTGTCTCGGCGGCGTCGGCGGCGGCGGTAGCGACGACGGAGTCTTCAAGATCGGTCATCTGGCCCCGACCGCGATCCCGAACGGCCGCGGTTCGCAACGAAGCGCCGAACTCGCCGTCGGCGAGATCGAGGGCGACGGCATCCTCGATCAGGAGGTCGAACTGGTCGCGGAGAACACGCAGGGCGATACCAGCGAAGCCACCTCGGTGGTCCAGCGGATGATCGAGCAGGACAACGTCGACCTGCTCGTCGGCACCTTCGCCAGCGAGGTGACCCAGACGATCGCCGACTACGTCGGCGAGCGCAACGTACCGTTCCTCATCTCCGGCTCCGCCGACCCGGACACGATCACGAACAACCACGGAGAGAACTACGACAAGTTCAAGAACATCTTCCGGGTCGGCCCGCTCAACTCCGAACTGCAGGTCGAAGGGTTCGGCGACTACGCCGAGTACCTCAACGACCGACACGGCTGGACCGACTTCGCGGTCCTTCCCGAGGACGCGGCGTGGACGACGTCGTTCCAGGACGGCATCGCCGACGAGTTCAAAGGTCGCGGGCTGAACGTCGTCTACGAGAACACCTCGAGTGTAGAGACGGAAGACTACACGACTTTCTTCGACGATATCGAAGCGGCAGGTGCCGACGCGCTGTTCCGCTTCTTCGCTCACTCCGGGAAGGGTCCCGACGTTGGGGCGTGGAGTCAAGGCGAGTACGAGTTCGCCCTCGAGGGTACTCACGTCGCTTCGATGTCGCCCGAATTCTACGCGGCGACTGAGGGCGCTTCCCTGTACGAGTCGACGAATCAGTCGGGGGCCGGCGGTGTCGCCGAACTGTCCGAGAAAACGATGCCATTCGTCGAGGCCTACGAAAAGGAGTACGCCGATGGGAAACCGCCGAGCAAGCCCATGTACATGGGGTTCAACACGTACGACGCGATCCACCTCTACAAGGAAGTCGCCGAGGAAGCGGGGACGGTCAACTACAGCGAGGAACTCGACACCATCGTCGACACGCTCCAGGGAGTGTCCTACACCGGTGCCGCTGGAACGATCGAGTTCTTCGGCGAGGACGAGGCGTATCCGAACGACCTCAAACCGACTCGGGACGACAGCGACAAGATCGAGAACTTCCCGGTCACGCAGTGGCAGGGAGACGGCAGCGTCGAGTGCGTCTACCCGAGCGCCGACCAAACCGCCGACCACGTCGCACCCGAGTGGATGTAAGAAGACATGCTCGATTCTCTACTTACCGTCCTCCTTCTCGGAGCGACTATGAGTGCCATCTACGCGCTGATCGCCCTCGGCTTCACGATGGTGTTCGGCGTCGGCGGGGTGCTAAACCTCGCCCATGGCGGTCTGATCATGGTCGGCGCATACACGTACTTGGTCGTCTCACGGTCGGGAGCGCTCGATTGGCTTCCGGGTGCGGGCCCGGAAGTAGCGAGCCTGCTCGTCGCGGCACTCGTCGCGGCACTCGTCTCGTACGTCTTGTACGTTGGACTCGTCCGTTATATCGAGGAGAACGTCGTTATCACGTTCCTCGCGACGGTCATCGTTGCGCTTCTGCTCACGGAGGTAGCTCTCTATCAGTTCGGCAGCCAGCCGAACACTCTCCGTGCGATATGGGGCGGTGCAACGAACCTGGAGAGCGTCGGTACCCGCGTGCTGCACATGCACGTCCTCGGGTTCGTCGTCTCCTGGGTGATCATCGGCGGGCTCTGGTACTACGTGAAACGGACCGACGAGGGCCGGTCGATCCTCGCGGCGTCAATGAGCGAGCGTGGCGCACAACTGACCGGCGTCAGCCTCCAGAAGGTCAAGTCCCGAACGTGGCTGATCGCCGGCGCTTTCGCCGGGATCGCCGGAGTCTTCCTCGGTGCAACGACACAACCAGCGTCGCCAAACATGTGGCTCAACCCGCTGGCACTCGCGTTCATCATCGTCGTCATCGGCGGCATCGGCAGCATCAAGGGATCGGTCGTCGCTGCGTACCTCATCGGGTATCTCGAGGCGTTTACGATCGAAGTGATCGGCGCGAGCTACCAGGGAATCCTCTCGCTGGTGGTTCTGGTCGCCGTCCTACTGGTCTTACCCGAAGGCCTCTACGGGAGGGAGTTCGTCCATGAGTAGCGAAACCGAGAGTTCGAACACGATCGCAGGGGAGTCGTCGGGGAGAGTCGTCGATCGACTGCGCCCCGTGACGGGACCGATCGACCGCGCGCTCTCGCCGCTCGCGAACGGCTACAACCGCTTCCTCGGCCCCTACTTCGGCGAGATGAACGGGCTCCAGTTCGCGCTCCTGTTCGTCTCGCTGATTTCGCTGGCGACGGCTCCGTTCTGGTCGAACTACATCATCGTCCAGACGTTTACCGTCGCGTCGATCTGGGCGATCTTCGCG
The DNA here is from genome assembly GCF_017352155.2 of Haloterrigena alkaliphila. Lineage (NCBI taxonomy): Archaea > Methanobacteriati > Methanobacteriota > Halobacteria > Halobacteriales > Natrialbaceae > Haloterrigena > Haloterrigena alkaliphila. The sequence continues at coordinate 2,775,195 of NZ_CP071462.1, read as the reverse complement.
ATGAGCTGGGACATTCAGAGCGGCTACACCGGCTACATCAGCTTCGGCCACTCGGCGCTGTCCGGCGCGGCGGCGTACACGACCGCGATGTTGCTCTACAACGTCGGCGACTTCCCGTTCATGGTCACGGCCCCGGTTTCGGTGTTCGTGACCCTGGTCGTTGGCCTCGCGATCGCGCTGCCGTCGCTGCGGCTGAGCGGGCCGTACTTCTCGCTGATCACGTTCGTTGCGGTGTTGATCTTCTACCGCCTCATCCGACCGTTCAGCGATCAGACCGGCGGCGAGACGGGGCTTCAGTCGGTGGAGGTGTTCACCTACGATCCCGTCGCGCTGTACTACTACATGTTCGTCCCGATGGTCGTGATCGCCGTCGTCCTGGTGTTTATCGCCAGGTCGAACATCGGCCTCGTATTCACGGCGATCCGCGAGAACGAAAGCGCCGTCGAGGCGGCCGGGCTGAACGCGACGAAGTTCAAGCTCTGGTCGTTCGTCATCAGCGCGATCCCGATGGGGATCGGCGGCGTGTTGCTCGCCCACTACTACGGCGGCGTCGATCCGTACACGTTCGTCGTGGTCGACAACAGCATCGAGATGATCGCGATGGCGGTCGTCGGCGGCATGAGTTCGATCCTCGGACCGCTCGCAGGGGCGTTCCTGTTCCTGAGTCTGGACCGGATCATTCTGACCGAACTGCCGACGAGGCTGCGCTGGATCATCATCTGGGTCGCCGTCCTGGTGGTCCTGGTGTTCGCCCGGGACGGCGTGTTCCGGAAGCTCTGGCACGGCCTCGACCGACTCGGAGGTGACCGCGAATGAGCCTGCTCGAGGTCGACAGCCTGACGAAGAAGTTCGGCGGCCTCGTCGCCGTCGACGACTTCTCGATGGACGTCGAGCGGGGCGAGATCGTCGGACTGATCGGCCCCAACGGCTCGGGGAAGTCCACGGTGTTCAACTGCATCATGGGCATCTACAACGTCACCGACGGAACGGTCCGATTCGGCGGTGACGAGATCACCGACGACGCGACCCACGAGGTCGTCAACAAGGGACTCTCTCGCGTCTCTCAGGAGTCGAATCCGATCGACTCGATGTCGGTCGCCGGCAACATCAAACTCTTCACGCTGCCCGACAGCATCGTCTCGCTGCGCGGCGGCGCGACGGAGGAGGAGATCTACGAGTACGCCGCGCGGATCGATATCGAGGACGATCTCCACGAGATGCCCGACGAACTGCCCCACGCGGACGTCCGGCGCCTCGAGATCGCCAAGGCGCTGGCGACCGAACCCGAGATGATGCTCCTCGACGAGCCGTTCGCGGGGATGAACCAGGCCGAGATCTCGGAGCTGGCCGCCCAGATCGATCGCTTCCGCGAGGAAGGGATGACGATGGTCGTCGTCGACCACAACATGGGCGGGCTGATGAATCTCGTCGATCGGGTCGTCGTGCTCAACAACGGCGTCAAACTCGCCTCGGGCGAACCCGAGGAGATCGCCGAGAATCAGGAAGTCCAGGAGGCCTACCTCGCTGGGGAGGGAATATAATGTCCGACACGATCCTCGAAATCGAAGACCTCAACGTCTACTACGGCAAGTCGCACGCACTCAAGGGCGTCTCGCTGTCGATCAAGGAGGGCGAGATCTACGGCGTCATCGGCCCCAACGGGGCCGGCAAGACGACGATGCTCAACGCCGTCGCCGGGTTCCTCGACTACGGCGGAACGATCCGATACGACGGAACGGACCTCGCCGGCGTGAACCCGACGCAGATCGTCCGGGACGGGCTGATCTACTGTACCGAGGACCGGGACCTGTTCCCGTACTTCTCGGTCCACGAGAACCTCCTTATGGGTGCGCAGTTCCGCGACGACCGTGACACCGTGAAAGAGGACCTTCGGATGATCTACGACCTGTTCCCGCGGCTGGACGAACGCCGCGAGCAGGAAGCCGAGTCCATGAGCGGCGGCGAGCAGCAGATGCTCGCCGTCGGTCGCGCGCTGATGAGCGATCCCGACCTGCTGATGCTCGACGAGCCGACGCTCGGACTCGCGCCGGTCATCATCCAGGACATCGGCGAGGCCCTCGAGAAACTCCAGCAGGAGACGGGGCTGACGATTCTGCTCGCCGAGCAGAACTCGACGTTCGCGTTGAACCACGCCGAGCGGCTCTCGCTGATCGAGACCGGGGAGATCGAACTGTCGGGGACCCACGACGAGTTCACCGACAACGAGTACGTCCGCGAGGCGTACGTCGGCGTTCACTGACGCCGGCGGTCGCCGATTTCGATCGTCGTTTCGCGGTGGTTTTTCTTCGACTCGAGCGGCCGCGCCGGGAGACATCAGCCGTCGGTCGGGAGTCCGCCCTGAAACGCCGCGATAGCCTCGCGGAACGCGTCCGGGACGGGCGTCGTCTCCCCCGTCTCCCCGTCGACGGCGACGTGGGTGACGGTCCCGTCGGCGAGGACGGCATCGTCGCCCGTCCGACGCACGCGGTAGTCGAACGTAACGCTCGCGGTGCCGATCTCGGCGACCCGCAGTTCGTTGACCAGCACGTCGCCGAACTCGGCCCCGTCGCGGTAGTTCAGTTCCGCGTTGGCGACGTGGATCTCCCAGCCGTCGTCCTCCATCTTCTCGTAGCTGTAGTCTATCTGCCGAAAGAACTCGGAGACGGCCTCGTCCTGAAACGTGAAGTACTCGCCGTAGAAGACGATTCCCTGCTGGTCGGTCTCCGCGAACCGAACGCGGTTCTCGAAGACCGGCTGGAACGCCGGGCCGTCGGACGGATCGGTCTCGTCAGTCGTTCCCATACGTCGTATCGCCGGAGCGAACGACAAAGTCGTACCGGCGCCGGCAACGAGCGACCGCAGTCGTCACGTGGCCACCGCGAACGGTGCGACTGCAGTCTACAGCGACTCGAGCAACTCGAGGTCGTCGCCGTCGTGGCCGCAGATCACCGTCGCGTCGCGGCGCCGTTCGATCTCCTGGACCGTCCGGAGGCTCTCGAGCCAGTGGCGTTTGCTCCAGAGCAGTTCGCCGCCCAGCGGCCGCTCGTCGCGGTAGTTCGCCCGCGTGTAGGCCTGATCACCGGCGAGGACGACGGTGCCCGCGTCGTCGAGCTCGAGTCGGACGCCCAGCAGGCCGGGCGTGTGCCCCGGCAGGCGGACGAACTCGAGGTCCGCGTAGCGCTGCTCGCGGTCGCCGTGGATGGGCACCCAGTGCAGGTCGCGGTCGAAGTCGCCGGCGACGTAGGCCTCGTCGGCGTCGACCGCGTCGGTCTTGGCGCTGTAGTAGGCGTACTTCAGTTCCCGCTCGTGGACGTAGATCGGCGTGTCGGTTCCCTCGAAGGCGTAGAGTCCGCCCGCGTGGTCGAGGTGGAGGTGGGTCTGGATCACCGCGTCGATGTCCGCGACGTCGTAGCCCGCGTCGGCGAGGTCGTCCTCGAGCGGGCGCAGGCCGGTGTGTTCGAAGGCGGCGTAGAGGTCGTCGGGCCAGTGGCCCGAATCGGCCTCGGGGTGGGAGCCGGTGTCCCAGAGGATCGTCGCCTCGGGGTGGTCGATGACGACGTTGTAGACCGGTCCGTCACCCATCACCGTGTCGGGGTTAGGGTCGTCGGCGGTTCCCAGCCGAAACCCCTCGACGATGTTGTTGACGTCGGTGGTAATCGTGCCCCGATCGATCGGCGTGAGCGTCGCGTCGACCATACTCGACCCACGGCCGAGCGACCCATATACGTGTGGAACGGGCGGCGGACTCGGTGGCACCCACCGGCCGAGCGCATACGGGCCCTGTACATGTCGGCCACAGCGATACCCCCCGCGGCGTAGACGACCGCGTATGGTCCGACTCTCGACGATCGTGATCCTCGCCGGAATCGTGATGCTCGTCTTCCCAGTACCGCCGATCGCGAGCGCGATCGGGGGACTCGGCGTGATCCTCATCGGGATCCTCCTCCGGGTGCTGACGGACAAGTAACCGTCATCAGGCGACGGGTCGCCGACGCCAGCGACGCTCGGCGACGAGTACCGAACTCACGTCCGAGGACTCGAGGCGAAGAAAAAACGACCGCCGCTCGGCGGATCAGTTCTCCGGAGCGGCCAGTATCTCCGGTTCGTTCAGATACTGCTGGATCCCCTCGGCCGCGCGGAACGCCAGCGCACCGACCGTACCCGTCGGGTTGTAGCCGCTGTTGTGCGCGAACGCGGAGGCGCCGGGGACGAAGAGGTTGTGCGCGTCCCAGTTCTGCAGGTAGTTGTTCACCACGGATTCGGCCGGATCGGATCCCATGACCGCGCCGCCGGTGTTGTGGGTCGACTGGTAGGGCGTGATGTCGAAACTCCCCTCGAGGCTCGTGCTCGCGTCGACGGTGTCCGCGCCCATCTCTTCCATGATCTCCTCGAGGAACGGGCCGATGTACTCGACCAGGTTTCGATCCTGCTCGTGCCAGTCGAAGGTCATCCGAAGGAGCGGGCGACCGTACTGGTCGGTGTAGTTGGGATCGAGGTCGAGGTAGTTCTCCCGGAACGGGAGCACCGCTCCCTGCGCGGCGATCGAGACCGAACTGTGGTAGTTGTCGATGCTCTGGGCCTTGAACTCCGAGCCCCACGACGGGGTGCCCTCGGGCACCGGGTTGTTAGCGATCGGCCGGTCCCCGGTCTGGTTGAGCGCGACGTTACCGCCGTGGAGGAAGTCCAGATCGGAGTGATCGAAGTTGTCGCCGTTGAAGTCGTCGATCGACGCGCCCAGCGCTCCGGCCCCCATGTAGAGGTTCCACTCCTCGTCGTCGAAGAACCCGCGAGCGCTGGCCTGGAAGTTCTGGTAGCAGTAGTTCTTCCCGACGGTGCCCTCGCCGGTCTCGGGGTCGTACGGCTCTCCGATCTCCGACAGCAACAGGAGACGGACGTTGTTCAGCACGTAGGCGGTCAACGCGACGACGTCGGCCGGCTGCTCGTACACCTCGTCGGTCTTTCGATCGACGTATCGGACGCCCTCGACCCGCTGTTCGTCCTCGTTGTACAGCAGTTCGACCACGTCGGAGTGCGTCCGCAATTCGAAGTTCCCCGTCTCCTGGGCGGCCGGCAGCACGGTCGTGATCGGCGAGGCCTTCGCGCCCCACTCGCAACCGAACCGCTCGCAGTACCCGCAGTACTGACACTGGCCCTGCTGGACCCCGTCGGGGTTCGTATACTGCTCCGTGAGGTTGGCCGAGGGCGCCTGAAACGGTTCGTATCCCAGCGCCGCGGTCGTCTCCTTGAACCGGCTGAGCACCGGCGTCTCCATCATCGGCGGAAGCGGATACTCCCGCGACCGGGGCCCCTCGTAGGGGTTACCCAGCTCCTGGATCTCGCCCTCGATGTTGCCCGCCTGGCCCGCGATGCCGGCCGTGTACTCGAAGGCGTCGTAGTAGGGCTCGAGTTCGTCGTAGCTGATCCCCCAGTCCTGTAGCTGCATGTTCCCGGGGATCTTCTCCTCGCCGTACTCGTCGATCGTCCGCGACTCGATCTCGAAGTCGTAGGGGAGGAACCGCCAGGTCTGGCCGTTCCAGTGGACGCCGGCGCCGCCCTCGCCCGATCCCGGCAGGAAGGCGCCGTAGCGGCGCATCGGCAACGCGGTGTCGTCGACCGCGTTTCGGAAGGTGATCGTCTCCTTCGAGAGGTCCTGCATCAGCTTGTACCGGAGTGCGTACCCCAGCTCGTCGTGGACCGTGAAGAAGTCCTCCGTCGCGCGCTCGCCGCCACGCTCCAGGCTGACCACTTGATAGTCCTCCTGGGCGAGTTCCTTCGCGATGATCCCGCCGGTCCAGCCCGCGCCGACGGTGACGACGTCGACCGGCTCGAGTTGCTGGACCATCACCGGTCACCTCCCTCGTCGGCGGCCTCGTCGTCGAGTCGCAGGCGAGTGGTCTCGTCGCCGTCGGCGTCCCCGCGTGCGGCCGCCTCGTCGACGATATTCGGATAGTCGGCCTCGGCCGCGTTGTGGACGTGGGCGTGCCCTTCCTCGCTCTGGTCGTTCGCCGGCTGCTCGTTCTCGCCGTCGATCCCGAGCGACTCGATGTCGTCGGCCAGTTTCCGGAAGTCGTCCTCCTCGAGTTCGATGTACTCGCCCTCTTGCAACACGCCGCGGTAGCTGCCGAGCGCACCGGGCGTCCCCGGGAACCCCTTCAGCCGCCAGCCGATCATCTCCCGATTGCCGCCGTGCATCGGATCGCTGAACATCCCCTCCAGCGTGTTCTGGCGAACCATGAGGAAGAAGCCGCTGGCGTCGATGCCGGTATTCTCGAACGTCTCGACCTCGTCCGCCTCGAGCGCGGCGACGACGGCGTCCTGCTGGTCGGCATCGAGTTCGGTGAACGACTCCGCGTCGTCGGCTTCCGCGGCGACGTACTCCTCGATGGCGTGAATACCCTGATCGTAGGCTTCGTTCGGAGTGAGCGCGTACTGCCACCCCTGCGTCGCGGCGGGATCTTCCTCGGACCACGGCACCTCGACCTCTTCGCCCGCGGCGTCCGCCGGTTCTGCCTGGAACGGATCGGTCGGCGACTTCCCGGCGAACGGGGACTGCATGTACCAGCGTTCGCCGCGGCCCCACGCCGAATTCATCTGCTCGTCGATGAAGTAGACGACGCCGGCCTCCGGCGCACCCGGACCGTTCTCGTCGGACGGATAGATCCGCGCCGTCAGGTCGTGGACGACCCGCGCCTGCTGAATCGTGAAGTACTCGAGTCCCTGTTCTTCGACCTCGACTTCCTGAACGTCCTGGAGCGGCGCCACGTCGAACCGCTCGGGGTCGAATCCCTCCGCGGTCCCGGCGATCCCGAAGACCGCCAGTCCGCCGCCGGCGCGCATTACCCGCCGTCGCGACACGTCTCGCGTGAAGTCCAGCTTCGCCCGCTTCTGTTCGTCATTGTCTCCCATGCGGACTCACGGACTCCGAAGCGAGAGTTAACGCGTATCCTTGCAGGTGATGGCCCGGCGGTCGGGGCGTGACCAGCGTCTCCGGCCGGCGGACGGATTCGGCGACGACTGCGGCCGGTCATCGTGGTTTGGTTACACGACTTAGGGGCCGGTCGTCGAACGTTCGGTCATGACATCGACACCGCGCGTCCTCGTCGTCGGCGGGGGGCTCGCCGGCCTCGTCGCCGCCAGGCACCTCGCCGGCGGCGGCCTCGAGGCGACGCTGCTCGAGCGCCGCGAGACCGTCGGCGGCCGCGTCCGAACGCTCGAGCGCGACGGCTACCGGTTCGATCGGGGGTTTCAGGTGCTGTTTCCCGCCTATCCGGCCGTCCGGCGGGAACTCGATCTCGAGGCGCTGGAGCCGCGTCGGTTCACGTCGGGAGCGACCATCGCGGCACCGGACGGTCGATCGGTGCTCGCGGACCCGCGCAGCGCGCCCGGGACGCTTCCCGCGACGCTGCGCAATCCCACTATCACGCTGGGCGACCGCCTCCGCGTCGCTCGGCTCTGGGTGGAACTCCATCGAACTGATCCGGACCGGCTCTTCGACGACGACCGCGGCGAGGAGCAGTCGATCGAGCGCTATCTCCGAAACCGCGGCTTCTCGGACGGATTCATCGAGAAGTTCGTCGCACCCTTCTACGGGGGGATCACCCTCGACCGCTCGCTGTCGACCTCGAGTCGAGTCTTCGAGCACACGTTTCGAACGCTGGCGGCCGGCGGCGCCGCGGTCCCCGCGGCGGGGATGGAGGCGATCCCGAGGCAACTCGCGGATCGCGTGCGCGAGGCCGGCGGGACCGTCGAGACCGGCCGCGAGGTCGAATCGGTCTCGAGCGAGGGTGACTCCGCAACGGTCCGGCTCGCCGACGGCATGAACGGCGAGGTCGACGCCGTCGTCGTCGCGACCGATCCGCTTACTGCCCGAGAACTCACCGGCCTCGAGTCGATCCCGACCGACGCGCGGGGCTGTGTGACCCAGTACTACGCGCTGCCGGACGGGGCGAGCCTCGAGACGGGAAAGCGACTCCTGCTCAACGCTGTCGACGACGACGGACCGAACCACGTCGTCCCCCACAGCGCGGTCGCGCCCGAGTACGCACCCGACGGATCGACGCTGATCAGTGCGACCTACCTCGGAGACCGGGCGGAGAGCGACGCTGATCTGGCCGCGCGAACGCGAGACGCACTCGAGTCATGGTACCCGAAACGGGCGTTCGACGGCCTCGAAACCCTCCACACCGCCCGGATCCCGTTCGCGCAGTTCGATCAACCGCCGGGGATCCACGACCGCCTGCCCGGGACGCGCGACCCCGACGGCGCCGTCTACCTCGCCGGAGACTACACGCGCTGGTCGTCGATTCAGGGCGCGATGCGAAGCGGTCGGGACGCGGCGAAGGCGGTGCTCGAGGATCTCTCCGGATAGCCGACCGCCGATCGACCCCGGTAGCGTACCGTCGCTGCCCGATCGTGTATTCGCGCGAATGATTCTCGAGAGCGGGACGTTTTTGGTGGTGAAACAGAGCCGTACCCTATGGCCAATACAGCGATCGTCCTCGCGCTCGGCGCGTTAGTGCTGTACGGTGGGTGGGCGGTGTCGGCGGGCGTCGCGACCCGGTCGCTCTCGCCCGTCAACGCGGTACTGCTGTCCTACGTCGCCAGTCTCGCCGTCGTCGGCGGCTACGTACTCGCGACCCGTCGCCCCGTCGTCGGGACGCGCACGGACGTCGGCTTCGCGCTCCTGTCCGGCGTCCTGCTGGCCGTCGCGACGATCAGTTTCTACGCCGCGCTGACCCACGGGAACATGGCGATCGTGTCGGCGATCGCCGCGCTCTACTTCGTCATTCCCGCGATCGTCGGCGTCTTCTTCTTCGACGCCCAGCTCGCGACGACGAACGTCGCCGGACTGGCGCTGGCGATCGTCGCGGTCGTCCTCGTCGCTACCTGAATCGGGCCTCGGTGACCCGAGTGCCGCCGGCCGACGACCGCCGGCCGGCCCGCAGTATCGTTACAACAGCCGCCGACACTCGCCCAGCGGCGGGAACCAGAGTACCTCCTCGCTCGAGTCGTCCCAGACCGCCGGATGAAAGGCGTCCGCGTCGGTGACCAGCGGGGACTGGAAGTCCCGGGCGCGCATGCCGTTGACCGTCGCGCCCGCCGCCAGCGTCGTGAAGCAAGGGCAGACGATCACGTCGGCCCCCTCGTAGACGCCGGGGCCGTAGAGGAAGCAAGGCAGTTTGCGGCCCTCGACGGAAAGGGCGGGGTGGTCGTGGCCGATCACGTACCGCGACGCCGATTTGTCGGGCCGTTCGTGACCGTGGCAGACGACCGTCTCGCCGTCCGCGAGGCGGTAGTCGGCGGCCGTCTCGCCGTCGAAGACGTCCGCGAGCATCGTGTCGTGGTTGCCGGGCGTGACGCGCAGGTCGGCGCCGGCGTCGGCGACGCACTCCGCGAGCGCCTCGAGGTCGCGCCTGACGCCGCGCGGGACCCGCTGAAAGGAGTGGAGCAGGTCGCCCGCGACGACGACCGTCTCGGGGTCGGTGCGCCCGAGCAGCGACGCGAGGCGCTCGCGGACGTCCCGCCCGTCGTCGATCGGTGCGTCGACGTTCGAGTCGGCCGCGCGCCCGAGGTGGACGTCGGCGACGACCAGCGCGTCGGCTGCGGGGACGAAGAGGGCGCGCTCGAGGGGCGCCACGGGGAGGTCGATCTCGGTCACGGCGTTATCGGTCGCGGTCCGCGGCGTCCGGGCCGCCGTCGGCCCGCGCTTGCATCTCCTCCGCCCCCAGCGCCTCGAAGAGGTCGTACTCGTTGCCGGTGACGACGAACAGGGCCTCCTCGAGCGGGACGAGCACCTCGGGGAGGATCCTGACGACGAGGTAGGTGATCCCGATCAGCGCGACGATCGAGAGCGTCTGGGCGATGTAGTTGTGCGCGACGAGGTAGGAGACGCGGTTGGCCTCGGCGCCCATGTAGGTGGTCATGAACGAGACGAGCCAGTCCTGCTGGAACCAGCCCCACGGCGACGCGAGGCCGATGAAGACGTTGCGCACGAGGTTGAGGAACCAGATGACCCCGACCGCCAGGCCGAAGGCGGTGACCTTGCGCTTCAGCGGGGCCTTCACGGCAGCGACCAGACCCCCGAAGATGGCCATGCTCCCGATGCCGGTACAGGCGAGGACGATGTAGGTCGTCCGCCCGGTCACCGTCTCCTGGGGATCGAAGGCGAACTTGCTCTGGTAGCCGTTGCTCCCGACCTCGAGGCCGGGGCTGTAGCCGAGCAGTTCCATCCCGAAGTGCGTCTGGGCCGCCGTCGTCTCGATCAGCCACGTCTTGACGAACGGCATCGTCTCGACCGGGAGGTAGATCAGGCCCATACAGGCGACGGCCTTCGTGAGGACCAGCAGCGAGTCGCGCCCCTCCCAGAGGAGGTAGCCGGTGTAGAGACACAGGGGCAACGCGAGCAGTCCCAGCACCGTTTTGAGGGGGCTCTGGGCCTCGCCGTAGTAGTACGGCACCATCGTCAGCCAGAAGAGACCGAAGGTGATCCAGGCACCCGTTCCGAGATAGCGCGCTGCCTCGAGGTATCCCTGATATGCGAGGAGCAACGCCGCGAGGAACGCGCCGATGGCGACCCACGCCAGCAGGTCCGACGGATCGATCCCGGCGACCGCGGCCATCCCCGGTAGGAGGGTCGTTGCGCCGGCGAGTTCGCTGCCGACGACCGACGCGGCCCCGGTCGCGGCGGGTGCGGACGACATAGTCATGCTCGACTGAAGGACGCCCCTGCTATCAACTTGACGCCTCGCGGATTCCGCGCGCGGAGGCAGGATGCCGACCCCCGCGAGGGTCGTCCGGTCGTCAGGCCAGTGCAGTCGACCGCTGGTGCCCGACTTCGACCGAGCACCTTTTTGGCGCGCTCGTGAAAGTGTGAGCGCATGGTCGACGTCCTCGACAACAAGCGGGCCGCGACGCGCCTCCGGATCCTCGTGCAGATCGCCGAGCGCCAGCCCGCGGTCAGCCAGGGTGAGATCGCCGAGGAAGTCGGCGTGACCAGTCAGGCGGTCAGCGAGTACATCCGCGAACTCGTCGACGACGGCCTCGTCGAAAAGGAGGGTCGCTCGCGCTATCGCGTCACGCCGGAGGGCGTCGACTGGCTGTTCCGGACCGCCGACGACATCCGCCGGTTCGCCGACCACGTGACCGGCGACGTCCTCGACGCGATGAGCGAGGCGGCCTACCTCGCGACCGACGACATCGCGGAGGGCGACACCGTCTCCCTGTTCGTCGAGGACGGCCTGCTCCACGCGGCGCCCGGGGAGGAAGGGCCGGCGACCGGCGTGGCGACGACCGACGCCGAGGCGGGAACCGACGTCGGCGTCACGAGTTTCGAGGGCGTCATGGACTTAGAGCCCGGCTCGGTCACCGTCGTTCAGGTGCCCGCGGTCCGCACCGGCGGGAGTCGCGCGGTCGATTCCGACCGCCTCGCCGACCGCTGCGAGGGGGCCGATCTGATCGTGGCGGCCGGCGTCGAGGCGGTCGTCGCCTGCCGACAGACCGGGGCGGATCCGGCGGTGCCGTTCGCAGCCGGCGAAATCGCCGCCGAGGGGGCAGAGCGGGGTCTCGCGGTGACCGCCGTCGCCACGACCGACGAGGTCGGCCGGGTCACCGACACCCTCCGGGACGCCGACGTCTCCTACGAAGTTCTCGAAGGCTGACCGGCGGTCGGCCCGAATTCAGCGGCCCGCCGGCCACCGGTACTCGCTCTCGTTTTCCACACCGTTAAGAGCGTGGCACTGGATCGCACGGGCATGGAATCCGTAGGCAACGGCCTCGCGGTGATCGACTGGAACGACCATCGGGCGGACGTCTACCTCTCGCGTCCCGACAAGCGAAACGCGATGACGGTCCCGCTCATGCGGGACCTGATCGAGGCCTTCGAACGGGTCGACGCCGACGACGACGTTCGCGCCGTGACCCTGCTCGGCGAGGGCCCCGTCTTCTCCGCCGGCATGGACCTCGAGATGATGCGCGACCGTGTCGAATCCGACTCCGAGATCGATCGCGACGTCTTCCCGGAGGTCCTCGATACCATCGAGACCGCTCGCCAGCCGGTCGTCGCCGGGATCAAAGGCGCCGCACCCGCCGGCGCGTTCGAACTCACGCTCCCCTGTGACTTTCGAGTCATCGGCCGGGACGCGAAGTACGGCCTGCTCGAGGTCGCACTCGGGACCTTCCCCCACGGCGGCGGGACCCAGCGCCTGCCGCGGCTGGTGGGGCTGTCGAACGCGAAGGAAATCGTCCTGACCGGCGAGTTCGTCGATCCCGAGGACGCCGCCGAGATGGGACTGGTCCACGAGGTCGTCGACGCCGAAGCCGTCGACGAGCGCGCGAAGGCGTTCGCGGACGACCTCTGCGAGAACGCCCCGCTCGGACTCCGGAAGGGCAAGCAGGCGCTCAACGCCGCGTTCGACATGCCCCTCGAGCACGGCCTCGAGTACGAGCGCCAGTTGGGCCACGAACTCGACGACACTCGCGACTACCGCGAGGGGTTCGAAGCGCGACTCGAGGACCGAGAGCCCGAGTTCCGCGGCGAGTAGGGGTTGCGAAGAACCGGCGAGGCGACGAATCGTCTCGGCGAGAGACGGCTACCGACGGTCGTACATCCGAACCGCGCGGTCGTGGCGCACCGAGACGCCGTTCGGATTTCGCTGGGCCGATCGATCGGCCCAGCGCGCGCGGAGTCCGTCCCGCAGTCCGCGCGCGCCGTTCGCGAAGACGGCGCCGCCGTTAGAGAGCCAGTCCGTCGGCGTCACGTCGCCGGAAACGACGTCGCGGACGCCCGAGAAACCGTCGCGGAGGGCCCCGCCGAGCAGCCGACCGACGACCGACGGTCGCAGCCCGTAGTTCTTCGCGAGCCGGTAGGACCGCGAGCGGTAGGTGTCGCCCCAGTCGTCGCCGGTCCTGCCGCCGTCGGTTCCGACCTCACAGCGGGCGGCCATCTCCGCGTCCCAGGCGACGTCGAAACCTAACCCGGCCACGCGGTGGGCGCAGTCGCGCTCGCCGCCGACCGCGAGGTACTCGTCGAAGCCGTCCAGCGCGTCGAGGACGGTCCGGTCGAACGCGACGTTGTCGCCGTCGAAGTGGGTGACGCTCCGGCCGGCGACGGTTCGCGGGTTCTCGAGGTCGTAGTCGGTCCCGCCGCCGGTGACGGGCCCGGAGACGACGTCGATCCCGTCGTCGATCGATCGCTCGACGGCGTCGTACCAGCTGTGGTCGACGGCGTACTCGCCGTCGAGGAAGGCGACGACGTCGCCCGTGGCGGCCCGCAGGCCCGCGTTACGCGAGACGTTCGGGTTTCGCTCGGAGATCTCGACGAGCACGTCGACGTCGGATCGGTCGCGGACCACGCCCGTCGTTCCGTCGGAGGAGGGCCCGTTGACGACGATGATTTCGGTCCCGGGGGGCGTTCGCTCCGCGAGGGCGTCGAGACAGGACAGCAGTCGCTCTCGGTCGTTGAGCGTCGATACCACTACCGAGAGCTCCATATCCCGAGATAGGGTTCGTCGATAGTAAAATTAGGGGAAATCCGTATCGGAGCGTGCCAGTCGCTATCTCGGGGCATTCGTGGGGGAACCGAGGGGGCTAGTGCACGCGGTCACCGAACGCGCGTGTTCCAGTAGGAGACCGACGCGAGGTGGTCGGTCACCGGCAGCGACCCGATCAGTTCGTCGAGCCCGCGGATCGGCGACGCCAGCCCGTTCGGGATCGACCGGTAGAGTCCGTAGGGAACGAGGAAATCGTCCTCGACGTCGACGAGCGTCAGGTTCGTCTTGGCGAGCAGAACGGCCACTTCGCTCTTCGAGTAGAGTCGCGAGCCCATCGGCAGCGCCCAGTTGTAGATGCTGCGCGCGCTGAACCGGTTGAACGTGTCGAAGACGATCTGGTCGCTAGATACCCGCCGCATCTCCTTCAGGAACGCCTCTGGATCGTCCGCGAGGTGGAAGAACCGCATCGCGATGACGGTATCGAAGTGATCGTCCGGAAACGGCAGTCGTCCCGCGTCACCGCGAAGGAACTCGAGTGTCCCCTCGAGAGCCGTGTTCTCCCGCTTGTTTCGCCCTTGCTGTAACATCGCCGCCGAGATGTCGAGTCCGACGACGTCGGCACCCTGTTCGGCGAGCATCACCGTGAACCGCCCGGTACCACAGGCGATCTCGAGGATGTTCCGGTCCTCGACGGGCATGATCGCCTCGAGGACGGCTGCCTTCTCCCGACGGTCGATCAGCTGGCCGCCCTGGGAGAACCGTTTATCGTCGTACTCCTCGGCGACGTCGTCGGCCTGGTACCACTCCTGTCCTTTCACACTGGGCACAACTACAGGAGCGGGAGGATAAAACGATACTGGACTCGTTCGAGGAATGGCCGACCTCGCACGCGTGCCGAGTCGGGTCCGATCTGCCGCCGAACCGTCCCAATTCGCCGGAGAGATTCCTCCGAAACCGCGTGACTGGATCGGATTGGCGGTCCTGTGTTAATACACCATTCATACCCCTTATACAAACTGAACTGTTCGTATCCACATATAGGGAAGCTTTACCATCGGCGATTCCGCTGAAGAGTATATGAGCTTGAGTACCGCCGAGGACCGTGCCGCCGCTGCCGAGGACACCCTGTCGGAGGAGGAATACCGCGACCGGCTCCGCGACCTGCCGCCGAGTGCAAAGCTCGTCGCGAAGGTGCTGGAGACCGACTCGCCGCTCTCGCAGGGCCAGCTCGCCGAGGAGTCGCTGCTGCCCGACCGCACCGTCCGCTACGCCCTCAATCGGCTCGAGGACGTCGGAATCGTCGGCTCCCGGTACAGCTTCCGCGACGCGCGCAAGCAGGTCTACTTCCTCAAGCACTGACCGACCGCAACCACTGATCGACGACCGATCCGCCGGCGACCCGGTCTTCTCCGCTCTGGGGGTGGAAACGGGGGTGGCCGCGGAGGACGGTCTCACCGTCTCGCCGATACACACTTTTTCGCCCGCTGAGTCACTCGATACATGGACGTCACTCGGTGTTCCGTCCCAGTTGCGACGCGTGCGCCAGCCGGCGAGACGAACGCCTATCTGCTCGGCCGCGATCCGGCCGTCCTCGTCGATCCCGCGGCCCGGACCGACGAACTCGACCGACTCGTCGGCGAGCGAGCGGTCGCACACGTCGTCGTCACGCACACCCACCCCGACCACGTCGGCGCCGTCGACGCCTACGCCGCCGAAACGGACGCGACCGTGTGGGCACGATACGGCCGAACCGAACGCTTTCGCGAGGCGACGGGCCGGGAGCCCGATCGGACGTTCGCGCACGGAACGACGATCCCCCTCGAGGACGGCCGCGTTCGCGTCCTCGACGCGACCGGGCACGCGCCGGATCACGTCGCCCTCGAGGCCGGCCGCGGCGGCCCGATACTCTGTGGCGACTGCGCGGTCCGCGAAGGGAGCGTCGTCGTGGGCGCACCAGAGGGCGACATGCGCGCGTACGTGACGACCCTCAGACGGCTGTGGGCGATGGACCCGCCGACGCTGTCTCCGGGTCACGGCCCCGAAATCGACGCGCCACGGGAAACCCTCGAGCGACTGCTGGACCACCGTTCGCAGCGCGAGCGACGGGTGCTCGAGGCCGTCGAAAACGGCGCCAGAACGCTCGAGGAGATTCTGGACGAAGCGTACGAGAAGGACCTCTCCGGGGTCCGGGATCTCGCGAAAGCGACGGTCCGAGCCCACCTCGAGAAACTCGCGGTAGAAGGCCGACTCGAGTGGAACGGCGAGCGCGCGACGCCGGTAGGCCAGTGACCGTGACCGCGACCGAGGGAGCCCGATCGCTGAGCGACTGACTTTTCCGCGTCGCCGCCCCACGACCGGGTGTGCAATCGCTCGAAGCCGAACTCGAGGCGGCCCGCGCGCTGGAGATCGACGACCTCGCGGACGCCATCGAGTCGATCGGCTTCGAGTGTACCCGCTGTGGTGCCTGTTGCAAGAGCGACGACGAGGACGACCACACGGCGACGGTCTTTCCCGACGAGGTGCGCGACCTCGAGGCGAGTGATAGCTACGACGGCGACTACGACTGGCGCGACGTCGCCCGACCGATGCCGTACGGCCTCTCGGAGACCGACGACGGGGACCTCGAGGGTGAGACCTTCGAGTGGGCGCTCCAGACCGACGGCTGCGGCGACTGTACCTTTTACGAGGAGGGCGACGACGGCACCGGCGCCTGCGCCGCCCACGACGACCGGCCGCTGATCTGTCGGACCTACCCGTTCAGTGTGGCACTCGCGGGAACGAGCCAGCCGATGGGCGAGGCAGTCGACGAGGCGGGCGTCGTCCGCGCCCACGAGTGCGAGGGGCTGGGACGAGACATCTCCCGAGAGGACGCCGAGGACCTCGCCGGCGCGCTGAAGGAGCGAGCCGTCCGCGAACTCGAGGAAGCGATCGCCGTCCGGGACGCGTACGAACCCGCCGATCCCGGCCCTGGTGAGGTCGTCATCCACGACTCCGAGGGCGCGAAACGGATCGACGGGATGCCCCTCGAGGAGTAGCTGGCGCCCCCAGCGTGGCGCCGCGCCGCCGGTGGGAAACCGACAGGACATTCACCCGGTCGGCCGAAGCCCTCGACATGACGCTCGACTGGGACGGGATCACCCACGTGACGAAGGTCGATCCCGCGAAGCCGCTGCCGGCCGATCTCGGCGTCCTCGAGGGGACCGATCTGGTGATCGTCGGTGGCTCCGACGCGGTCACCGAAACGAACACGCTCGAGACGGTCCGCGCGATCGACGACGCGGCGCCGGAACTGCCCGTCCTCCAGGAACCCTACGACGCGGCTCACGTCTCCGTTGAAACGATCGACGCCGCCGACGCGATCGCCGTTCCGGCCGTCTACAACGGCGACCGAGAGCACTTCGTCGGCAAACACGTCGATCTGTTCACCGAGATCGGCCGCAAAGCCGACGCAGTGCTCGGAAGCGAGTCGTCGGCCGACGGCGATTCCGACGCGGCGACCGCCGCCGACGCCATCGCGGATCTCGCGAACAAACTCGTCGGTGAGGGCTACGTCGTCCAACACCTCGAGTCGGCCGCCGCGGCCACCGCGGGCGTCGACGAGCGCTACACCCGCGCGCAGGTCGCCGGCGCCGCCCTCGCGACCGAGGCGTTCTACGGCTTCCCGGTCTTCTACGTCGAGTACTCCGGAACCTACGGCGGCCCCGAGGACGTCGTCGCCGCCGCTCGCTACCTCGAGGAGACGACGCTGTGGTACGGCGGCGGTATCGACAGCCGAGCGAGGGCGACCGAGATCCTCGCGGCCGGTGCGGACGCCGTCGTCGTCGGCGACTGTTTTCACGACGACCCGGAGACGTTCCGGGAGACGATTCCAGAATAGTGGTCCTGTTTTAGCAATCCGCGATAGCGACGGGGTCGGGGCGGACTCGCCGGATGGTGTCGCCACGGGTCGTTCGTCCAGCCGAGACCGGAGTGGTGAACAGTGATCGGTCCGCTAGCGTCGCCCGGTCGGCCGACGAACCGGCGCGATAGGGGGCACTAGACGGGTAATAAACCGGCGGACAGAAACTGCGAGTACCCCTACCCGCTGTCCGCCGTCCTACCAGATCAATCACTGGTCGGTGGAAATATGCTTTGTGGTCCCACTGTCTCGAGCGGTTCGTCACTCGTCGTTCCTGTCACCGAAACGAGTTCTAGTGGCTCGAGGGGCCGTATCCGGCGACCGCGTCGGCGCTGGCTCGAGACGGGGGCCAGTAGGTGACGGCACGCTCCGCCTGGCCGTTCCTCGAGCGGGATTCGTAGCCGGACTCGGCCGTCATCGCGCGTTTCAACGATTCGAACGGGAGGTGCGAACGCGATCGCTCCTGGTTGTTGCGCGAGCGGTGTCGCGAGCGTCGAGACCGGCACCCGAGACGCCAGCGAGGCCCCGGCTACAGCGGTGCGTTAGAAGGTGTCCTCGATGATTTCGCCGACGGCGAAGTTCGATTTGACCTCGGTGACTTCGACCTTGACGCGCTCGCCGACGTCGGCCCCCGGGACGATGATGACGTAGCCGCGCTCGACGCGCGCGATGCCGTCGCCCTGTTTGCCGATGTCCTCGATCTCGACGTAGCGGGTTTCGCCGACGTCGACCGGCGGTTGCGGTTCCGACGGCGCGCTCCCCGGCGTGGCCGACGCCCCCTCGCTGTCGGCCGCTTCGTCGCGGGAAATGAGTGCGACGCGGTAGACCTCGTCCGGCTCGATGTCGCCGGTCTCGACTTCCTGGCGTGGTACCTCGATGACGTAACGGTCCTCCTCTGCCGAGACGTCCGCGCTGAACAGACACAGGAGTTTTTCAGATATTTCCACAGGTAGACCCTCAATTCCACCTCTGAAGCGCCTCCATAATAGAACTACCGACCGAAAGCCGACATTTGCCGGGGTAGCGCTCAAAAGACGCGTGGGTAGACACTCGTTTCCGGGCGGTCGTCAGTCCGCGCCTTCGAGCGCGCGGGTCGTCGCGAACCCCTCGAGGTCGACCTCGGAGCCGAGATCGGCCTCCGTGACGGCCTCGTAGGGCCGATTGACGACGATGTCGCCGGCGGTCCGGTCGCCGATGCCGGGGATCGCGGTCAGTTCGTCCATCGAGGCCGCGTTGAGATCGAGCGGGTACGGGACGCCGGTCACCGAGCGGTAGCCGTGGTCGACGACCGCGACGTCGATCATCCGTCCGAGTTCGCGTTCGCCGGGGATGCCCACCAGCAGCGGGTAGGTCCCGAGCTGGCGGCCGAAGGTCTTGCCGTCCTGATGGTACTCGAGGTGGACGTCCGGGAGGACGGTCCCGCGGGGCGCGACGCGCTCGAGCATCGGGTTGTCGATCTCCTCGCGGACCCGCTTCTTGTACCGTTTGAACAGCTGCTTGTGTTCGTTGGCGATCTGGGCCCCCGTCTCGCTCATCTCGGTGCCGTCGAAGGCCATCACCTGCCGGATGTTGATCCGCCGGAGCATGTACCCCTCGTCGTAGACTCGCTGGAGGAACTCGCGGTTGCGCTCGTAGGTTTCCTCGCGCTCGGCCTTGAGGCCGTGTAGGAGGTTAATTCCGGGGAGGAGCTTGGGGAGCCGGTTCGGGGCGTCCGGACCGAAACTCGGGCCGTCCCCGGGTTCCTCTCCGGGACGCCATCCCGCTTCCTCGTTTACGATTTTGACCGCTTCGAAGCACTCCTCGGCGGTGACGTTCAGGTTGTTCGCCTCCTGCACGACGGGATCGGCCGACTCGAGTCCGAACGCGGCCGTGTCGCCGGGCGTGTTGTGCTCGGCGATGATCCGGATCCCCTCGCGGCTCTGCTCGGGCCACTCGACGATCGTGATCGGGTTCATGTTGTCGAGGTGGAGCGTCTCGAGGTCGGGCGCGACCTCGCGGATCCCGCTGTACAGTTGGCGGAGGGCGTCGGGGTTCGGCGCCTCGCCGTCGCCGCCGTAGGCGAGGATGTCGGCTTGTCGGCCGAGTCGGAAGTGCTTGACGCCGAAATCGGAGAGCGCGTCGACCTCGCCGACGACCGTCGGCGGCGGACGGAACGAGGGGTTGCCGTACAGCGGCTCGGTACAGAACGAACACCGATAGGCGCAGCCGCGGGAGGTCTCGAGTTCCGCGATGAGGTGGTCCGGGTGGTTGGGGTGGTGCTCGACGATAAAGGCACCCTCCTGTGCCCACCGCGAGACCTCGTCGATATCGCGCATCCGGTTGTTGAAGCCCTCGAGGCCGCCTGTGACGAGGTCGTAGACGGCGGCCTCGACGTCTCCTTTGGCGACGAAGTCGAAGTCCAGGTCCTGGCGCTCCGTTTCGGTGGCGCCGGCGTTCTCGTCGCCGACGCCGAACTTGACGGGGCCGCCCATCAGGCTCGTGCCGTTCGCGGTCCACGCCAGCTTTCGCACCTCGTCGGGTTCGGCGGGCGTGCCGCCGACGTACTTCCCGGGGACGGTCATCCCCCCGATGTAGATCATGAGATCCGCCTCGTCGACGTCGCGCCACCGATCCGGCTCGTCGCGCAGGCCGTCGATCGTGTGGTAGGTGATCCGCTCGCGGGGAACTCCCGCGTCGACGAGCGCCCCCGCGGTGTAGCGGGGGTACGTCGAGATGTACGGCGGCACCCCGAAGTGTGCGGGCTCGTCGACGTAGCCGTCGACGATCGTCACGGACAGCGTCTCGGGGTCGGTCATAGCCGCCGATAGCGCCTCGAGGGGTAAAACGATGACTGAAAGGGGCTGCCGCTCGCGACGCTTCGCGGCGCGAGCGGCAGCCCCTTTCAGTCCCGCCCACCGCCGTTGCTCGACCGGCCGGCCGATACGAGTCAACCGGCCGGATTGGCCGATATCGAGCGGTACTCGAGCCGTGTTTCAGCACGCGATGCGTGCTGGTGGCGCGTCCGAGTGACTCGAGCGGCCGAGGGTGTTCTCCTGACAGGGGCCGAACGGAGACAGCCTGTAATCGAGGTGCCGCAACCCCGACGTTGATAGTGCTCGTGGCGCTACTATCGGGTATGCCACCGACCGAGGAAGTCGTCTGCACCGACGATGATTGCTTTCTCGACATCTTCGAGAACCACTACACGTACGACGTCCCCGACGACCTCGAGGTGACGGAACTCTCCTGTCCCGTCTGCGGGGGGACTGACTGCCTCGAGCGGGTCGAACTGTAGGCGTGGCCGCTGTACCGGCCGCTCGCGGCGGACACGTGTCAGACGTTTATTTTGACCCATCAAAAGAGATATGAATGGCGCCATCGTAACTCCTCGTGAGCCATGACTTCGACGTACCTCCAGGTCCCCACCACCGCCCTGCGAACAGCTAGCAGGGGTGACGCCGCGTGAGCCTCGGCGATCTCCCGAAATCGGTCGGCAGCGTGCTCTACCGGCAGGTCGGCCGCGCGAACGGAGAGTTCCAGAACCACCGCTCGCTGCCCGTCGACGTGCTCGAGAACGACGCGTCGTATCGGGTCGTCTTCGACGCGCCCGGCGCCGAACCCGACGACGTCCAGGTCCGCTATCTCGGAGGGAACGTCAAGATCCAAATCGATCGGTTCCGCCAGTACCGCGACGGCTACGAGATGCGCTTTCCCGGCCGCGGGATGGAACTCGAGGGCGAAACCGAACTGCCGTCGGACGCGATGGTCGACCCCGATTCGGGGACGGCGACGCTGACCGAGAACGGCACCTTGCGCATCGACATTCCGAAGGACTCGACGGTCGAGGGCGACGAGAGCGAGTCCGACCCCGCCTCCGAAGCGGACGAACTCACCGCCGACGACTGATCAGATCTCTCCGGGCCCACTCCCTGCGTCCCGCGGCCGACCGGTCGGCCCCGCCGTCGGTCTTAATTCTCCGACTCGATCGACATCCCGTCGACGATATCGAACGCTTCGTCGCCGCCGAACCGCGCCGGATCGAACGCGTCGATGCCGTCGCCGCCGAGAACCTGTTCTGCGAGCCGCTGGCCGATCGCCGGCGCGCGCATGAAGCCGTGGCCCTGGAAGCCGGTCGCGACGTAACACCCCGCCGCGACGCGGCCGACCAGCGGGTCCCGGTCCGGCGTCGCCGTACAGAGCCCGGCCCACGCCCGGTCGAGTTCGAGGTCAACCCCCGGAAGCCGGTGTGCGACCCGCTCGAGGAGGTCGTCGGCGAACTCGGGATCGGCCTCGCGGTCGTAGTCGTCGGGGTCGCTCTCGACGTGCTCGGTGCCGTCCCCCGCGAGGAGGCCGTCGGGGTGCGGGCGGAGGTAAAAGGAGTCGCTCGCGTCGTAACAGATCGGTTCCTCGAGGTCGGCGCTGGCGACCAACGCCTGCACCCGGTAGGGTTTCACCGGGATCGAGACGCCGGCGTCCGCGAGCAGTTCCGTCGTGTGAGCGCCTGCGGTCACGACCACCGCGTCCACCTCGCGCTCGGTACCGTCCGCGAGGACCACCCGCGCGGGGTCGAGCGCGACCTCGACGGGCGTCTCGGGCTCGAGGGTTGCGCCGGCGCCGTCCGCCGCGGCGGCGAGGCAGGCGGTGTATCTGGCGGGATCGGTGTAGCCCGCCGCGCCCGCGATGCCCGCGACGGCGACGTCGTCCGTTCGCAGGGCGTCGAAGCGATCCGCGAGCGCGTCGCCGTCGGCCTCGAGGGCGACGATCCCCTGTTCCTGCATCCGCTCGACCTGTTCGCGTATGGCGTCGGCCCGCTCCGTATCGCCCTCGCGGGCGAGCCAGACGTAGGGACACTCGACGAACGGGAACGTCTCGTCGCCCGAGAACGCGCGGAACCGCTCGATGGCGTCGCTGGCGATTTCGG
Source organism: Haloterrigena alkaliphila (assembly GCF_017352155.2). Classification (NCBI taxonomy): domain Archaea; kingdom Methanobacteriati; phylum Methanobacteriota; class Halobacteria; order Halobacteriales; family Natrialbaceae; genus Haloterrigena; species Haloterrigena alkaliphila. The sequence continues at coordinate 2,752,910 of NZ_CP071462.1, read as the reverse complement.
CGTCGAGGGGGTCCGCGAACGCGTCGTAGCAGATGCCCGCGGCCCGACCGCTCGAGCCGCTCGCGATCGATCCCTTCTCGTAGAGCGTGACGTCCGCCCCCTCCCGCGCGAGGTCGTAGGCGGTCGTCGCACCGACGGCGCCGGCGCCGACGACCGCGATCTCGAGGCCGGCACCCGACTGCGTGAAGGCGTCCGCGCCGACGGCGATCTCCGGATCGTCGTCGATACCGCTCATCGCCGATCACGCTCCGATCCGCCGGCCGTCCGGCGCTGTACTCGACCGTCGATGGCCCGAACGAAACTCGTCATAGCGGCTACTGGGGGTGGCGGGCACTTACCTCTGGGTGGTTGTCGATCGACGGAGACTGATCGAGACTGCAGGCGGCGCCGCTCATCCGCGAGCGGTCACTCGAGAAACGGTTCGAGACCCTGTGCGGGGTAGCCGACGACCGTCGCCGCGCCGGCCTCGCGGACGGCGTCGGTCTGCTCGCGGACCTCGTCTGCAGTGCCGACGAGCGCGTAGTCCGTCGCCGCGGCGAGCAAGACCTCTCGAGCGCGTCCGGTCGCGCTCGCGTCCGTCGCGGCGCCCGCGGGTAACGCCTCCGCGACGGGGCGCCGCCGGGCGACGTAGTCCCCGACGGCCTCGAGGATTCGGTCCTCGTCGTCGGTCAGCACCGTCGGCGCGTAGACGGCGACGCCGCCGTCGAAGCCGGCCGCCCGCAGCGCCCGCAGGTCGCGGTGGGTAGTCCGGGAGAGCAGTTCGTACTGGGTCGCGCCCGTGGCCATCGCGATCCGTTCGACGCTCTCGGTGCCGACCCAGGCGTCCGGGTCGCGCTCGAGGGCCGCACCGAGTCGGGGGGCGACGGCCCGCTCGCGTTCGTCCGAGGTGAGGTAGGCGGGGTGGCCGGCGACGAGGACCCGCCCCACCGAATCGGGTAGTTCCGCGACCAGCGAGTCGTCGCCCAGCGGATCGAAGCCGTCGGCCCGGACCGGCGTCGTGAGGTAGACCGCGGCTTCGTTCGAGAGGGCGCGAAGGGTCTCGCGGGCGGGGAGGTGCTCGCGACCCTCGTAGTCGATCGCGATCGTCTCGACCGGCAGCGCGCTCGCGGCCGAGACGTCGCACTCGGCGGGCTTCAGCGCGATCGCGTCCAGTCCGGCACGGGCGACGGTGTTCGTTGTCAACATCGGGAAGTTCTCCTCGGGCAACGCGGCCGCGGATCGTCGAGTCGATTCCCGGTCGCGGCCCGCGTCGTCGTGGGTATGCACGTGCTGAGCGGTCGCCGCGCAAAAAACTGGCGTTCCGGACCGATTCGGGTCCGAGCCGGATCGTTTCGGTTCGAGGATGAAAACGCTTAGTACTGTCTAACCGGCTGACTACTCCTATGCAACCTCGCCGATTCGCGGCGCTGTGCTGCCTGCTCGCGCTGATCGTCCTCGGCGGCTGCGTCGGCGTCCCGTCCGGCGAGGGGGCGCCGGGCGACGCCGACGACCCCGATCCGGAAGCCGTCTTCGAGGGCGCGTTCGTCCACAGCGACGATCTCGAGGACGTTAGCGGCGAGATGCGGACCGAGGTGACCGACGGCGACCGGTCGGTCGTCGAACGCGTCCGCATGGCCGAACGTCCTTACGTCGACTACCGGGACGAAGTCCTCGAGGCGTCGAACCCCGACCGCGTCGGCGACGTCTACGTCTCGAACGCGACCACGAAGTGGTGGTACTACCCCGACGCCGGGGTCGCCCAGTACACCGAGTTCGAGGAGCCGTTCGAAGACGCGTCCGTCCGCGAGAGTCGCGCCGACATGGCCGCGGAGCAACGCGAGCTGTACGACCTCGAGTATCAGGGGACGGCGGAAATCGCGGACCGCGAGGCCCACGTCCTCGACGTCGATGCGAAAGACGAGGTGGTCACGGAGGGACTCTCGGTCCTCGTCGGGGACACCGAGTACGTCTACGCCCTCGAGACGATCGATCCGGAAGACGAACTCACCGTCGTCGAGCAGACGATCTGGATCGACGCGGAATTCGACTACCCGCTCAAGGAGAAACTGGTCTTCGAGGGACCAGCGGGCACCCGCCACGTGATGATCGAGAAATTCGAATCGGTGACGTTCAACAGCGGTCTCGAGGACGATCGGTTCGCCTTCGACCCGCCGGAAAACGTGACCGTCGAGGAGTGGTAGCGCCGACTGTGGGAGGCGCGGTGTACGTTGAAACCGCTCGGTGCTCGTCGCCTTATTCTGCCGGCTGACCGATACTCGGCCTGTCTTCGAGCGTGAGCCCGCCCTCGAGCGTGCGGACGGGGTAGGGGATGTCGATCCCCTCCTCGTCGAAGCGCTGTTTGACGCTCGTGACGTACTCGCCGCGAATCCGCACGAAGTCGGCCCGCGAGGGGTTCGCGATCCAGAACCGCGACTGGAGCCCGACGTCGGAGTCACCGAGTTCCGTCAGTCGGACCGACGGCCCTGGATCGTCCATGATGTCGGGGTGGCGCTCGGCCTCGTCGACGATGATATCGGTGGCCTTCTCGATGTCGTCGCCGTAGCCGATTCCGAAGACGAACTTCAGTCGGAGTTTGTCGCCGTCGACCGGGTTCTTGAGGACGCTATCGGTGAGACTCGAGTTCGGCACCGTCAGGAGTTCGTTGTCGAACGTGCGCACCCTGGTCACCCGGAGGCTGATGTCCTCGACGACCCCCGAGTAGGTCCCGTCGTCCCACTCGATCCAGTCGCCGATGCGAAACGGCTTGTCGACGTAGATGAAGACGCCGGCGACGAAGTTCGAGATGACGTTCTGCATCGCCAGGCCGACGGCGAGCGCCCCGGCCGCCGCGATGCCGGCCATCGAAACGAGGAAGTTTCCGAAGCCGGCGAAGCCGAAGGCGATGGCGACGGCGACGAACAGCATCCCGAACGTCGTCAGCCGCAACAGCGGCTTCTTCGCGTGGTCGTCGAGGTCGCGCCCGTCGAGGGCCCGCCGGACCAGGGGCACCACGACCAGACGACCGATCACCCAGATCGCGGCGAACGCGAGGACGAACCGGATCACGCTCGCGACGCTCCCGGCGACGGTCGGCCCGACGTACGGAATATCTAGCGCCTCGAGTCCGCGACCGATCGGACCCAGTTCGTCGGCCTGGAGCACGATCGAACTGGGGCCGCCGGTCATCGATACAACACCGCAGTGTGCCCGCGCGTCTCGATCAGTTCGGCGCCGACCCGATCCGCGAGATCGGCCGCCTTCTCCTCGGTGGAACTGCCCGCGCGGGCCGCGCGGAGGAATTTGACCTTCACGAGTTCTCGGGTCGAAAGCTGGTCGTCGAGTTCGTCGACGACCGATTCGACGCCGCTCTTGCCGACCCAGACGGTGACGTCGAGATCGTGTGCCTCCTGCTTGAGTTTCTGGGTATCCATACCCGTCGATAGCGAACCGAGCCGTTTGTATCTTCTCGAATCGGAATTCCGCTTCCCAGGTCCATCGCCGACGGGTCCGATAGCGGCGGTCGACCACTCAGTCGTCGGTGGCGGCCGGTCACTCAGTCCTCGTAGGGGTACCTCGCGTGGGCCCCGCAGTCACAGGTGATCACGACGTGGCCGTCCCGGAGCCTGACGCGAGCGTTCCGTCCGGGCCGGAGGTACGCGTCACAGCGATCGCAGGCGAACCGCCGAAACTCGCGGGGGAGCGTGAGCCGGTTCCGTTCGGCGATGCGACGCGCGAGGCGGACGTAGTACCGCGCTCGGTCGTAGTCGTCGTCCGCTGTTGCCGCTCGAGCCAGCTCGTGGAGGCGGTCGATTCGCTCGGCGGCGACGTCCATACTCCGTCTTGCGGTGGTTCGCCTATTGATGTTGCGTTCTCAGGGCTCCGCGGGGCGGCCTCCACGGACCGACAACCACGGCTCACCGATCGAATCGACCCGAACGGCGTCGACCGAGAACCCTCGATAACAACGCCTCTCGTCGTCGTTCGGGCTGATTTTTGGCCAGGGCCGTCAATCGTGGGGTATATATGGGCGATTGGAAAAGTTTTTGACGATGCCCCATAGCCGATCGTAGTACGCAATATTGTTATATATCAACAACAAAGAGGTGTAATAGACTGAATGAAATGCAATCCAACTGATCCGACTGACGGCGTCGATCGCCGCTCCGTCCTGGCCGCCGGTGCGGCCGGGCTTTCGCTCTCGTTGAGCGGGTGTGTCGAGTCGGTGCAGAGCGTCGTCAACGGTGACGGAAACGAGCACATGTCGCTCTCCATCGTCACGGTTCCCGGCGACGCCGGCCCCGAGACCGTTCAGATCGCCCGCCATCTCGAGCGCAACCTCAAAGAGATCGGTATCAACGCCAGTCTCACGATGCGTTCGCCCGCGGACTTCCTGGAGAAGGTCCTGATCGACCACGATTTCGACATCTACGTCGGCCGCCACCCCGCGGACTACGATCCCGACTTCCTCTACGAGGCCCTCCACTCCACGTACGCCACCGAATCCGGCTGGCAGAACCCCTTCGGATTCGATAGATGGTCGTTCGATTCCCTCCTGGAGGACCAGCGTCGGGCCGACGGTGAGGATCGACGGCGCGACATCGCAGAGGTATTGGACGGAATCGCCAACGAAAAACCGTTTCAACCGATTTGCCGGCCCGACGAGGTTCGAATCGCCAGAACCGATCGATTCGAGGGCTGGGACGAGACGCTCTTCCCCACGCGAAGCGCCTATCTCGGCCTCGATCCGGTCTCCGACACCGACCGACTGAACGCACTCGTCACCGACGCGCGCGCGTCGCAGAACCTCAACCCCCTTTCGGCGACGACTCGAGATCGGGGGACGGTCGTCGACCTGCTGTACGACTCGCTTGGAACCGTCGTCGACGGCGAGGTAACAGCGTGGCTCGCGGAATCCTGGGAGTTCGAACCCGCCTCGGACGAGTCGGACGACTCGCCCGGAACGACCGCGACGGTTACGCTCCGAGAGGACTGTCGGTTCCACGACGATGAACCGAACACGCCCCGGACGGTCACCGCGAACGACGTCTTTTTCACGTATCGATTCCTCGCGGACACCGCACTCGGACAGGCCCAGCATCCGTCGCCGCCGCCGCGCTATCGCGGCCACACGAGCGCCGTCGAGGACGTCGAAATCGTGGACGAGCGGACGCTCCGGTTCACGTTCGACGCCAGCACCGAGGTCGCCAAACGCGCGTTTACGGTGCCGATCTTCCCCCGTCACATCTGGCGCGAGGAACTCGAGAACCGGATCGACGACCTCGACGAGTTCACGGCACCGCAGGGTCGGTGGGGACTCGTCACCTCCAATTCGGTCCCGCCGATCGGCAGCGGCCCATACCGGCTCGCCGAGCGGGAAGAACGGAGCCACGTGTTACTCGAGCGGTTCGACGACCACTTCACGCTGCGCGAGGACGCCGAGGCCGATCACCTTCGCGCGCCCCTCGCCGAGGAACTCCGGTTTACCGTCGACACCGGAAGCGCGTCGTCGATCAACCGCATCGAGAGCGGGAACGGAGACGTCACGGCCTCGATGCTCGCGTCGTCCACGATCAGGGGGATCCCCGACGATTCCGACATCGAACGGCTGGACTCGCCGTCGTGGACGTTCTTCCACGTTGGGTTCAATACGCGCCGCCCGCCGTGCAGTAACCTCCACTTCCGCCGCGCCGTGTGTCAGGCGATCGATACGCAGTGGCTGGTCGACGAGGTCTTCCACGGTCACGCACAGCCGCTGGCGACGCCCTTGACCGACGAGTGGACGCCCGACGACCTCGCGTGGGACGGGGAGGACCCCGTGACACCGTTCGCCGGCAGCGACGGAACGCTCAACGTCGAAGCAGCCCGCGCTGCGTTCGAATCCGCGGGCTATCCCATCGACGACGAGGGACGGGTGCTGAGGAAATACTGATGCTCAGCGACATTCTGACGCAGGTAGCGATCGTCGTCGGCCTCATGGTGGTTCTCTCCACAGCCGTATTCATCGGCCGCGACCGCCTCGAGCAGACGCAGAGGGAGTGGCTGTCCCGAGTTCGAGTCTCTGCGCCAGTTCTCGCCGTCCTTGCGTGCGTCCTGGTCTTCAACCGTATTATGCGGGACAATCAGCCGGATATCGGCGTCTACATGACCCGGACGATCCGCTCGATCGAGGGGGAGTTCGTCCTGATCTTCCAGGCGATCGCCTCGGAGGACGTGACGTTGTACTTCTCGTTTACGTACATCTATGGCTACGCGTTCCTGCTGATCTTCCCGCCGATCGCGTACTTCGCCCTGTCGAACACCCGACCGTTTCGACGGCTGCTGACGGCCTACTCGCTCAACTACGCGATCGGGGTCGTCATCTACGCGCTCGTCATCGCCTACGGACCGCGGAACTTCATGCCCGAACTGCCGACGATCCTGTACAACGTGAACCCGGAGGCCCAGCACCTCACCCGCGAGGTCAACCGCAACACCAACGTCTTCCCCTCGCTGCACACCTCGCTGTCCGCGACCGTCGCCATGTTCGCCTATCAGACCCGGTCGGAGTATCCGAACTGGTTCCCCGTCTCGGTCGTCTTCGCGGTCAGCGTCATCATCTCGACGATGTATCTGGGTATCCACTGGGGGATCGACGTCATCGGCGGACTCATCCTCGCGGTCGTCTGCGTCGTCGCCTCCGACCGCATCGTCGGTCGCTGGTCGGTAACGACACTGTACGAAACGTTCCGCGAACGCCTGAGCAGCCACGTCGAGTGAGGCCGAGACGGGCGCCGGCCCGCGGTCTCCGATCGGCAGCCACGAGCGACCGGCGACGATCGATCGCGAATCGCGACGCTACCGGGCTGGTAATCCGAAAAATCGAGCGAACGGAACGGTCGTTACCGATCCTCGAGCGCGTCGGCGATCCGCTTGAGCGCGCGCGTCTGGTCGCGCATCTCGTCGCGGAGCTGGCGAACTTCCTGCACGAGTTCTTCGTTCCCGACCTCTTCGCCGCGGCCGCCGGGACCGCCGCCCATGCCGCCGGGACCGCCGGGGCCGCCGCCCATCATGCCGCCCATCATCTGCGCGAAGGGGTTGCCGCCGCCGCCCATGCCGCCTGGGCCGCCGCCACCGCCGAACGGGCTCTCGGGCGGCTCGCCCTCGCCGTCGCCTTCTTCGGCGCGCTTCTCTCGAATCTCTTCGACTCGCTCGCGGAAGGACTTCTCCTCGCCGTCGTCCGCTTCGCCGTTGGATTCGTTTTCGTCCGTCATACCATCGGATTCTGGACGGCCGCGGAAAAGGATTGCCATGTTTCGAACCGGGTAGCGGCCAGTCGGCGGGACGAGTCGTCTCGTCCGGACGCGGGTCCCGGGCTGGCTCTGGGACCATCGACGCTGGTATCGCTTGCAGAAGACGGAACCCGGTCGGGACGGAAGCGCCCGTATGAACGACGCGAGCGCCGACGGAGAGCCGATCGCCAGCGAGGGCCGGTACGCGGTCGTCGCGGCCGAAGAGAGCGAATCGACGGACTACTGGTTCGTCACCGACGACCGCGAACACGCCGTCCCTCTCGGGGACACCGATCTGGACGCCGCCGCGACCGTCCTGTCGCGGGTTCGCAACGCGCGAACCGACGCCGGCGGGACCGGGAGCGGAGCGGAGTCGTCGGACGGCGTCGAGTTGACCTGCCACGAGTGCGGCAAAACCTGGACCTACACCGGCGGGGACGAGCACGCGTCGTGTCCCAACTGCGAGACGGAGGTCCCCGTCGAGGGCATCGGTCCCTGAAACCGCCTGAAGCGACGGGACCCGCTCGAGCGCGCTGCAGTCGCATAGGCCGAACGGGCGACCACGAACGTTCAGGCCGAACGCTTGTCTCGAGTGTAGGCCAACGGACCGTCGTGACGCCGAATCGATACGACGAAACGGTACTCGACGCGCCGGTTGCCGTCGGTGAGCGGCCGTGACGCCGGACCTGACCAGACGCGAAGCGATGGCGGGTATCGGGAGTGCGGTCGCGGTCGGGGCGAGCGCGGGCCTCGCGGGGGCACAGGAGTCGCCCGCCGAGGCCGTCGTCGACGCCGACCGCGAGGGCGACTATCCGCGCTGTCTCTACAAGCCCGACGGCGACGGGGAGTGGAACCCCGTCCTTCCGATCAACGTCCACGCGCGCGACTCGAGCGACGGCGCGGCGCTGGCGACGGTCGAGGACGCCTTCGCTGGCTTCTCGAACCTCGAGTGGACGCGCGTGTTCCCCGACGCGACCGCGCGGGCGTGGGACCGCGAGCGCGAGCGACTCGTTCCGCCGGACTACTCGGTGCGGCGACCGCGACTGGGCGACGAGTGGACCCACGTTCACGTCTGGGACGTCGACGACGACCGGGTGGCGATCCACGCCCACCTGGACGTCTTCGACCCCAGTTCCTCGCACTTTCACCGGGGCGACCACTACGGCGACGCGGCCCGGGCGGTCGCCGACCACCTCGGCGACGAGGGCTGGACCGTCGAGCGCGACTACAGCATCGAGTACGGGGTCGGCGAGGATCGACTCGAGCGCTGGGGCGACACCGGCGACCTGAAACTGACGTACTAGTCACGTCTTCGAGTCCGCCACTCCGGACCGACGATTCGGCGTGCGGTGGCGCGCGCTGTCGGCCGTCCGAGCGAGCGCGAGGACGGCCGATGACAATGCGCGAGGGATGAGTGAGCGACGGACGCGCGGCGCTACGCGCCGCGGAAAGGCGAACGGCGAGTCGTTCGAATCGCCGACGGCGTTTCGTGACTGAGCGGAACGGAGTTCCGCGAGGTCCGCGAAATCTTCGATTTCGCTTGATGACGAGAGAGCGAAGCTCTCTCGAACCACCGTGAGCCAAGGAGCGAACGAATCGGTTGGGGAGGGCGTGGCGATTCCCTATTGCCAGAAGTCGTAACGAACGCGATGATAGTCGACGTCGTCGCATCTCGAACGGACCACTCCGCTGCGAAATAGACCGAGAGTGGCCACAGCGACCGACTCGAGCAGACTGGACGAATCGACTCGACTAGCCGAACGACCCGAGCGAGGACTGCAGGCTGCGACTCGTCTCGCCGGCCGTGACGTCGTACCCCACCAGATCGCGCATGTCCACGGCGTAGGTCGTCCCGCCGGTCTCGAGCACCAGCAGCCGCCCCTTCACGCCGACGACGGTCCCCGAGGCGATGGTCTCGCGGACCGGTTGGGCCTCGAGGCCGAGGCCGTAGTCGAACTCGAACCGCTGAATGACGTCGAATTCGTCGAGAACCGACTCCCACGCCGCACCGTCGATCGTCGCGGCCAGTGAGGCGACCTTCGCCGGCGTCCGGACCCGATCGACCAGCCGCTCGGCGATCTCGGCCTCGAGTTCGCGGGCGATTCGGCCGTTCGAGACGGTGTGGACGTGGGCCGCGCGGTCGGCGCCCTGTTCCCGGAGGCGGGTCTCGAGCCGGCGACTCTTGGTGACGCCGACCTTGAACGTGTCCGGGGCGAAGGCGGCGATGTAGACGGCGTGTTCCTCGTAGCAGTCCATCTCGTCCTTCAGGCAGGTGCCCGTACAGCGGGCGCAGACCCACGTACTCGTGTGGTACTCGCAGTAGGGGGCCGACGGTCGATCACACGAAACGTGGTCGCCGTCCTCGTCGATCGTTCCGGCGCAGTGGCGCTCCCCGAGCGCGTAGGCGAGGTCGGCCCCGGACTCGAGCGGGCGGGCGTCGACGGCGTCGCCGTCGCTGACCAGCAGCATCGACCCGCGGCCGCTCGGTTCGTAGCCGACCAGTTGCACGCCTCCGGCTTGGGACCGGGCGCAAATAGGCGTAGCGCTCCCGGCCTCGAGTCGGTCGTCACCGCTCTCGAACCGTCACGCGAGGGAAGACCTATCCGACCCTCCGCCCTACCGGATCGTATGACACTCGAGGGGGCGCTCGAAGCCGACGTGCGGCCGACCGACGGCGACTCGAGAACGGTCTCGTTCGCGTTTACCGTCACCAACGCGGGCTCCGAACCCGTCGAACTGCAGTTTTCGGACGCGTGCAAGGCGGAGTTCGTCGTCCGCGACGGCGACCGCGAGGTCTGGCGCTACACGGAGGGCCGACTGTTCGCCCAGATGCTGAGTCGGGAGGACCTCGAACCCGACGGGTCGTCGACCTACGAGGCCGAGTGGGAGCGGCCGCGGACAGGCGAGTACACCGTCACCGCCGAGTTGCGAACACAGGAGGCGTCCTGCGAGGCGCGAACGTCGGTCACCGTTCCGGAGTGATCGATCGCGCCAGCGCTCGTCCGCGGTCCCATCGAACGAGGTTCTTCTTTCTGAAAGGAGTTTTCCCAACTATACAACTCTGGTTCGGGTTTCGGGGAGGACTATTCGCCTTTCCATAGAGTATAAATCGCTTCCGTCCGAAGGGAAGCCCATGCAAGCGCTGGTCATCGCGGCGCACGGTTCACACCTGAATCCCGACGCCTCTGACCCCACCTACGTCCACGCGGACACCGTCCGCGAGACGGGCGCGTTCGACGAGGTCCGGGAGGCCTTCTGGAAGGAGGAACCGCACTTCCGGGAGGTGATCCGCACCCTCGAGTCCGACGAGGTGTTCGTCGTCCCGCTCTTCATCAGCGAGGGCTACTTCACCGAGCAGGTCATCCCGCGGGAACTGCGCCTCGAGGAGTGGAATCCCGAGAAGTGGGACTCCGACGGCACGAGCGCCTCGCAGGTGACCCTCGAGGTCGGCGACGCGAACAAGACCGTCCACTACTGCGGCCCCGTCGGGACGCACGACGCGATGACGGACGTGATCGTCCAGCGCGCCGAGTCGGTCACGGCCGATCCCGACGTGGGGGAGGGGGTCGGCCTCGCGGTCGTCGGCCACGGCACCGAGCGCAACGAGAACTCCGCGAAGGCCATCGAGTACCACACCGAGCGCATCCGCGAGCGGGACCGCTTCGACGAGGCGAAGGCGCTGTTCATGGACGAGGAGCCGGAGGTCGACGACGTCACCGACTACTTCGACAGCGACGATGTCGTCGTCGTCCCGCTGTTCATCGCCGACGGCTACCACACCCAGGAGGACATCCCCGAGGACATGGGGCTGACCGAGGACTACCGGCTGGGCTGGGACGTGCCCAGCGAGGTCGACGGCCACCGCATCTGGTACGCCGGCGCCGTCGGCACGGAGGGGCTGATGGCCGACGTCGTCCTCGAGCGAGCGGCCGACGCCGGCGCCGATATCGGGGGCGCGCTCGAGGCGGTCCGCGAGGGCGTCGCTCCGACGGGCGACGGCGACCGCGGGACCGATCCCGAACCGAGCGCGGAGATGGGGGACTGACGGGTGACGGCGACGCTGCCGGCAGCCGACTTCGAGGCGCTGCTCGAGGCCGTCGACGCCGACGGGACGGTCGGGTTCGACGGGCTCCGGATCGATCGCGCCTCGGACGGCGACGGCTACACCCTCGAGACGCCCGACGACGAGTGGACCGGCCTCGAAGCCGACGACCTCCGAGACGCCCTCGAGCCGCTCGCGGCGTACGTCACGAACTGGCGCTACTGGCAGCGGTCGGTCGGCGGCGAGGGGACCGCCCGGCGGGCGTTCCTCCGGTGGTGTGAACGAGCGCCCCTCGAGCTCGAGGGAGACGGTGACGAACCGGCGGACGCCGACACCGACCATCCCGACCATCCGTCGGTCGACGACCCGCTTCCCGTTCCCGAGCGCTACGAGGCCCTGCGTGAGGGGATCGACCGTGAGTGGGGCCAGCTGTGCATCACCGCCCGGCTCGGCGACGACGTCGACGAACCCGCCGGCGAGCGCGTCTACGACCTGTGGCACGTCGACGACGCCGCCAGCGACATCGCCGACCTCGAGATCTACGACGATCCCCTCGAGGCCCGCGAGATCGCGACGTACGACGAGGACGGTCGGTACCGCCCGCTGAAGACCGCGCCCACGCTGCCCTCGGGGTGGGCGTTCACCGGCCTCTCGGGCGCGGAACTCGTCGAGACGGTGGAGTTCGTCTACCCCGCGACGGTCGCCAACTGGCACCGCGAACGGCGCGGGGAACTGGACGTCGACCACTGGGTCGAGACCGCCGAGCGCCAGACCGGCATCTACGACGTCCTCGACGAGCTACCCCGCGAGGCCGTCGAGTGGGTGGCCGAGGCCTGCTGCGTCGACTCGCAGTGTCTGCGACGACGCGAGTGGGAGTACGAGGCGGGCGACGACCTCGACGTCGACGGCGGCGACGGCCCGTTTCCCTGTCGGGAGCCCTGCTCGCTGGTCGTCGCCGCCGCCCGCAAGTGGACCATCCTCGAGTCCGAGGCGGAGCACACCTACGAACTCGAGTTGACCACCAGCGAGTACAACCAGCTCGCGGAACTGATCGACGCGGTCGCCGAGGGCCGAACCGACGAGATCCGCGAAGCGGACGTCAACGACGGTGCGAACCGTTTCCGGGCACGCTACCTCCGGGCCAAGCGGTTCGACGAGGAGGGGGACCTCGAGGGAAGGCGGGTCGACGACTGATCACCGCTGCGAGCGGGAACGGGACGACGACCGGGCGGCCCCCGAGAGCCGAACCGGGATGACCACTGCCCGTCCCCGTGACCCAGACGGGGGACCAGTCGCGCGCCGTCGGCCGCAATTTTGGTGTACCGGTACTCGAACAGTGCAGACGTGAATCGCCGCGAGTTCCTGACGACCACAGTGTCGACGACCTTCCCGCTGGCAGCCGGCTGTTCCGCACTCGCTGGGGAAGACAATGGCCTCACGTACACGCTCGAGATCGAGGGCCCGATCGAGGAGTCCGCAGCCGATACCGACCCGTCGATCGAGGTGCTCGATTACGAGACGATCGGGCTGGCGATGAGCCAGCGAGAAATCGTCGAGGAGACAGTTCAGTCGGGGTCGTACAGCGAGGAGAACGTCACCTGGGATACCCTCCCGGGACGGGAAGCGATCACGATGGACTTTCGGATGTTGCTCCAGCTACTCGCCCGGCACGTCGATCGCGATCCGGAGATCGACCGCCCGACGTCGTTCGAAACGCCGAGCCGGTACGAGAAGACGCCGTACCGAACGGTCGTCACCGCCGAGTGATCGCGCTCACCACGCCAACAGCAACAACGCGACGGCGACGCCGAGAACGACGACTGCCAGTCCCGCAGCGGCGACCGGACCGCCGATCGCCGTCGCCGTCAGCACACCGACCATGACCGCGATCGCGCCGAGTGCACCGATCGCCAGCGACGCCGGCTCGAGGGCGGTGACGTCGACCGCTCGCTCGAGAGCGGACCGGTCGGACCGGTCGGCGGGCGGGTCGGCGAGCGAGTCGTCGACGTCGACCCCGTCCGGTGCGGGGCCGACCGTCACGGGGATCGAGAGCGATTCGGATCCGTAGCCGGTCAGTATCTCGAGTTCGCCCGCGATGGAATCGTCGATTCGCTCGGCGGCGACGTGGACCGGGACGATCGTTTCGCCATCCTCCTCGACGTAGTAGTTCGACGTCTCGAGCGTCGCGATCCGCGCGAGCGCGTCGTCGAGACGACAGTGGACGTGCGCGGGCGAGCCGTGGCTCTGGACGCGCAGGCCGAACGAGCCGCGCGTCTCGACGGTGTCGACTGCGGCCTCGAGCGAGTCGGCGGATCCACGGTTGACGTGGACGATGACCTCCGGGGACACGGGTGAATCTGGCCGTTCAGGCCGGGGTCTCCTCGCGCATATCCGGCGGGAGCAGGTTCGGGATGCCGTCTTCGATCGGGTACCGTTCGCCACACTCGGTACAGACGAGGTCCCCACCGATGAGTTCGGCGTCCTCGTCGTCGCCCTCGTAGTCGGCGTCCTCGAGTTCCAGTTCGTGTTTGTCCAGCGGACAGCAGAGGATCTCCAGTAACGACTCCTTCATAGTAGGAAGGGTGACCGCATCAAGCAAAAGGTTTCGGGAACGTCGGGCGTGAGTCGATGGGGTTCGAGGGGAGCGTGCGCCCCGCTCCCTGGTCGAATCGGATCGGTTCGAATCACGCGCCCGTCTTCTCGACCTGATACCACTCGCCGTCCCAGCTCAGGAGGTACTCGAAGGCACAGCGGATCGTCACGAGACCGAAGCCGGGGTAGACGAGGGGAGCAAGCAGGAACGCCGGGGTCAGTCCGTGGATATGGCCGGCCCGGTAGTCGCGGTAAAGCGTCGGGAGAACCGTCAGCGCGACTGCGATCAGAGGCAGCGCCGCGACCGCGTAGAGCCCGTAGTAGACGAGGACGGCAATCTTGGCGACCACCGCGACCATGAACAGGCTGGCCGAGAGGCTGGTCGCGAGGCGGATCGTCGACGCGGCGCCGCGCAGGCCGGCGGGTTCGAACCCGCGGGTCACCGCCTTCTGGAAGACCTGAATGTGGCCGATCCGCCAGCGTTTGCGCTGCCCCCAGAGGTCCGCGAGGGTGTGGGGCGCTTCCATCTCGTTGGTGATGTGACGGGACTGCTTGACGTCGAGTCCCTGGCGGAAGCACTTGTGAGCGAAGTCGATGTCCTCGGTGAGGATGTCGTCAAGGCCGCCGACGCGCTCGAAGGCCTCGCGGGTAAACGCCGACGAGGAGCTCCGGCAGTAGGTAAAGCCCAGCGGTTCGATGAGCTTGTAGCTGGCGTGAAAGAGGAGCCGCTCGCAGTAGGCTAACGCCTCGACGTGGCCGTTGGCGCGCGGAACGCGTCGCACCTGGAAGACGTCGCGATCGTTCTCGAGCAGTTCGTACATCGCCGTCGGGACGAACTCGGGATCCACGCGTTCGTCGGCGTCGAACGCACAGAAGTACTCCGCGTCGAGCCGCGAGACGGCGTCGTTGATCGCTCGCGCCTTCGAGCCGGGCTGGCGATTGAGCAGGAGCCGAACGTCCGGATGGTCGGCCAGTTCACGGGCGGCCGCAAGCGTCGCCTCGTCTCCCGGTTCGCCGACGATTACGACCTCGAGGTTCTCGTAGTTGGACTCGAGGAGCGATCCGACGCTCGCCTCGAGGACGCCGCCGTCCCGATAGACCGGAACGATCGCGGCGACCGTCGGCCCCTCGGTGAGCCGCGCCTCGGTGTCCCGCCGCTGATAGACTTCGCGGGTGAGCATCAGGCCCGACAGCGCCGTGAGAAACGTGAAGAGCAGTATCGCCGGCACCGCACTCTTCGTCGCGAGATGGATCGCGGACCCGGGAACCTCGAGGATCACCGCGACCGGCTGAATCCCCTGATAGAACCCGATCGCGAGGCACAACCCAACCCCCGTAAACGAGCCACTGAGACCGACTGCGTCACGAAGGTCTACAACCATACTCGACAACATCTCAGAAGTGTATAATGAATCTATCTATCTTGTTGGGTAGTTAATGACGGTGAATAAACACCCACTGATTGATAGTGGGCGGGTTTTCGGCGCGATCTCGGACCGCGATCCCCGGCGCGTCAGGGACCGCCTACTCGTGGGGGTTCTCGACGACGACGGTCTCCTCGCGGCCGGGACCGACGCCGACCGCGTAGATCGGCGCGTCGAGTTCGTCGCTGATGTACTCGAGGTACGTGCGCGCGTTCTCGGGGATCGCATCGTACCCCGCCTCCGCGACTTCGCTCCAGTCGACTTCGGGCCAGCCCTCGAAGCTGCGGAACGTCGCCTCGCACCGGCCCCACTCCTCGGTGGTCGAGGGGATCGTGCGGATCTCCTCGCCGTCGAGTTCGTACGCGTGGCCGACCTTCACCTCGTCGAGGCCCGCGAGCACGTCGATGTGGTTGACAGCGAGGCCGGTAAAGCCGTTCGCGCGGGCGGCGTGGCGGAGCATCGGTACGTCGAGCCAGCCGACGCGTCGGGGGCGACCGGTGACGGTACCGTACTCGCCACCCTCCTCGCGGATGTACGTCGCCAGTTCCTCGTTCCGGCCCTCCGTCCCCTCGTCGTAGCCGGGCGTGTCGCCGACGACGCCGCCGAGTTCGGTCGGGAGCGGACCGCTTCCGACGCGCGTGAGGTAAGCCTTGACGATCCCGATGATCTCACCGGTGCCGACGACGCCGGGGCTGAGCCCCGTACCGACCGCGGCGCCGCCCGCCGTCGGGTTCGACGACGTCACGTACGGGTAGTTGCCGTGGTCGATGTCGATGAGCGTCCCCTGTGCGCCCTCGAACACGACGGTCCGTCCGTCGTCGATGGCATCCGAGAGGAAGTCGCCGGCGTTGACGGTCATGTTCTCCTCCTCGAGGCGACGGCCGAACTCGCGGAACTCCTCGAAGAGCGCGTCCACGTCGAACGCGTCGGGATCCTCGAGGTCCTCGACGTCGAGCCCGTAGACCTCTTCGACGAGCGCGCGCTTCTGGGGGACCAGGTACTCGAGTCGGTCCCGGAGGACGTCGGGGTCGAGCAGGTCCCCGATCCGGACGCCGCGGCGTCCGGCCTTGTCCTCGTAGGTCGGGCCGATGCCGCGGCCGGTCGTCCCGACCTCCTGATCCGTTTCGCTCTTGACGTCCTCCTCGATGCCGTCGAGGACGCGGTGGAGCGGCAGGATGGCGTGGGCGCGTTCGGCCACCCGGACGTCCGGCTCGAGCCCCTGCTCTCGGAGCGTGCTCAGTTCGTCGAACAGCGTCCGCAGGTTGACGACGCACCCGTTACCGAGGACGCCGACCTTCCCCCGGACGGCGCCCGACGGGACGAGCGAAAGTTCGTACTTTGCACCGTCGTGTACGACGGTATGTCCAGCGTTGTCGCCGCCCTGATAGCGAGCGACGATGTCGGCGGCGTCGCCGTAGAGATCGACGACCCCACCCTTGCCTTCGTCGCCGAGTTGCGACCCGACGATAGTGACGGTCATAACAGCGGCGGGTTCTTGCCGGGTCGATAAACAGATTACGGTATGGCCGGGGCCACGCAGTGAGAGCCACGGTTGTCGGGAGGGCCACGCGAGGACGCGACATCGCTCGGCGAGATATCGACGACGCCCGCGAGGGCGGATCCGACCCCCGAGCTTCGGTCCGCGGACGTCGACGACCGATTCAGAATTCGAGCGCATCGAGAACGATAACGAACGATATCAGGGTTTCGCCCGCGGAGATCGGCCGCAACCCGAAGCGTTAACTACTGACAGGAACGAGCATTCAGTTGAGAGTGGACGCTCGAATCATCGAGAGTAACGTTTAAAAGGTCCGAAGACAAGTTAACAAATGCCATGATAGACCGACTTGAGAAGGAAGTCGATATGCTGGAACGCCATCTTCAGGTTCTGAAGATGGTCATCGAAAACGAACCGATCGGGATCGTAAAGATGTCTAACGAGACGGGCTACCCCCACCACAAAGTCCGCTACTCCCTGCGCGTCCTCGAGGAGGAGAACCTCATCGAGCCCTCCAGCCAGGGTGCGATCAAGACCGAGCGCACCGCCGAGTTCGTCGACGAACTCGACGACAAGCTCGACGACATCATGGACAAGCTCGACGGAATGAAGATCGAAGACGTCGCCGAGATCGAAGGCTAGTCTCTCTGCCCGCACGTCCGACTCGACTACCAGCGCCCGGTAGCGAGCCGTTCGGGGCCGGGGATCGGGGGCCGGACCGGAGCCGATCGCCACCGATCGCGACGCCGTTCTGATCGGTCCGGAACGACCGAACGACCGCTTTTCGACACGGTACCGCCGCTAGTCGCGACGTCGACAGCCCGACGAAAACCGCGTCTTCTCACGCCACTGACGGCCCGAAACCGGACCGCCGCGCGCCCCGACTACAGTTCCGGGACGTTCATGTGGAACCCTTCGGAGCGCGATTCCACCAGACAGAGGTGATAGCCCTGTTTCCGCGAGAGGTTGACGTAGCTCAGCTTCGAGCCGCGACTCAACAGACCGCCGCTGGTCGCCTGCTCGGCCACCTCGAGCGCGCCGGGTTCGAAGTAACTCGAGGTGACGACGACCGCCGCCGCCAGGTCGGGATAGTTGGCCTTGACCGCCGAGGCGGCCTCCTCCATCTCCTCGAGCATCCCCTGAGTCGCGGGGTCGCGCGAGTCGTTCAGGTTCGCCACCACGAGCGGATTGCCCATCTTGTCGAACGCGACGACGTCGAAGGTCACCTGGTCGGGCACGTCTTCGGTATCGTCCTCCTCGAGGGAGAGCGTCGCGCCGAGTTCTGCGCGGTCGATCCGCGGAATCGCGTCGTAGAGGTCGGCCAGCGCGTCGGCGCTGCCGGTGTCGCGGATCTCGAAGAGCAGCATTTCGGTGAGCCAGTCGACGAACCGGTGTTCCATGGTCTCCGTCAGGAACGTCTCGTAGGGCCGGCCGTCGACCGCGACGTCGGCCGCGTCGAACCCGGTGTGGTGCTCCAGTCGCAGGTTCGAGGCGACGTCGGTTCGGTCGGCGTCGCCGTCGTGGGCGGACTCCAGCGTCGGCTGGCTCTTCGAGACGTACCGGACGAACAGGTTCGTGTCGGCCAGCGCCCGCTGGGGCGACAGCGTGGTGCTCGCCGACGGCGTCGCGTCGCCGCCGTCCGATCCCGACTCGCGGGCTCGTTTCAGTTCGGCCTCGAGTTCCTCGATCCGGGACTGCAGGCGGTCGACCGTCGAGGAGAGTTCCTCGTTCTCCGACTGCAACTCGTCGCGTTCGGTCTCGAGTTCCTCGGCTTTGGCCGCGAGTTTCTCGCGGTGTGCCTCGAGGGTCTCGATGCGCTGCGTGAGTTCGGCGACCCGTTCGTCGGCGCGGCCGCCGTTCGCCGCCCCGCCCGACGAGGAGCCGGACTCGGCCGTTCCGGGGCTCTTGGCCTCGGCGCGGTCCGTCCGCTGGGCCGCGCGCTGGCCGCTCGCATCGGACTGTCGCTGACGGCTCGTTTGTGTCGACCCCGCGGCCGTACCGCGCGACCTGCCGTCGGATCGGTCCGCCTCCGACGAGCGGCCGGTCCCGCGCTGGGTCGTTCCGTCGCGGCCGGCGGCCCCGCGCTGGGTCGAGTCGGCCGTCTCGCTGTTGTCCGGATCGATCGACGGGATACTACGCGTCTCCCGCCACTGAGCCTCCTCCTCGAATCGCTCCTCGTTCTCCGGCGCGTCGGCCGCGGCCTCGGTCGCCGTGTCGGCGGCGACGGCGGAGGCGGTTTCGGTCGTCGACTCCTCGTCGGTCGTCGAGTCGACGTCGTCCTCGGTCCAGGAGATGTCGTTCTGGTCCAGTTGCTCCGCGGCGGCCTCGACTTCGGCGAGGTCGGGGCTCGAGTCACTGGTCTCGGTGTCGGTCTCGGGATCGGTCGTCGACGCCCTCTGGTCGCCGTCGGCCTGAATGTCGGCCGCGTCGGGGCCCTTGCTCGCCGCTGGCTCTACGGCCTCCTCGACCGTTGTCTCCGTCGTCGGTTGCGCCTCGGTCTCGTCCGGGGTCTCGGAGTCGACCTCGCCGATCGCCGCTTGGACGTCCGGGTGGTCGTCGTCCGCGGGCGACTCGGTCGCGTCCGTACCCACGCCGGTATCGGTGATGCCGCTCGAGGCCGGTTCCGGGTCCGGATTCGCGTCGTCGGTGGCCGTGATTCCCGACGGCGCGTCCGCGGAGTCGGACGATGCGCCGTCGATAGCGGCCTCGTCGAACGAGACGTCCTCGATCGGTGCGGCGGTGCCCCCGGCGTCGGCCGCAGTCTCGGGCTCCGATCCCGAGATGTCGATCGACTCGACGGCCGACTCGGTCGGGTCCGTACTCGGTTCGGTCCGCTCCGGTTCGCTCGAGCCGGTCTCGGCGTCCGCGCCGGCGGTCGATCCAGCGCCTGCGTTCGATCCGGCGTCGGCGTCGGAACCGCTCTCGTCGGGGCCGTCCGACGCCGCGCCAGATACGTCGGTCACCTCGATCTCGACGTCGACGACCTCGTAGATGCCGACCTCGTCGGCGGCGCGTTCGAACGCCTCCTCGCCGGTCAGCAGCCGTTCGGCGTTCCCGATGTAGGCCGCGGCCATCCGCCGGCCGCCGTAGTAGACGGTGTAGTAGTCGCCGCTGAGAACGTTCTCGCTCAGCTTGACGTAGCCGGTAAAGGAGCCGTTCTGGAGGGTCTCGTCGACCTCCCGGAGGGGCGTTTCGTTCGTGTAGTAGTTCGCTCTCGTCTCACCGCCCCGTTCCTCCATCGTACAGAGGAGCGGGAGCGCGGGATCCGGTGCCTCGTGGGCGGTGCCGGACGCGCCGTCGAAGTCCTCGATCGTGCCGTCGAAGACGCCGACGACGCGGCCGTTGAGCATGAACAGCCACGTGCCGGCAGCGGCGACAGCTCCGGAGAAATCAGCGTCAGCGAGATCAGTAAGGCCGTCATAACCGCCGTTGAACGGGCGAGAATCCCATCGTTCGACGCGCTCTTGCGTGCGCGGGTCCATACGACAACAAGCGGGAACCGCACCAAATACGTTTCGCCTAGATAGAGTCTATATTTTTGACTCGGCGTCCTCGGCGAGCTCCTTCATTCGCTTGCCGATCCGACCGGCGCTCGAGAACTCGTCCTCGCTCATTCCCTTCGCTAAGGCGTTGCCTAACACGAAGACGGCGTGTTTGTGCTCGCTCTTGGACTTGTGGACGTGCGACGGATCCACGTCGAGGTTGCGGTAGGGTTCGAACAGCGCTTCGTCGACGTCCTCCCGCTGGGCGAAGTACTCCATGATCACGACGAGTTCTTCGTGAAGCTCGAGGAGTTCGTCCTTATGCATGCACGTGTGTACGAACGGTCCGGGCTTAAACGTTGTGTGGAACACAGGTACAATACCCGGACGGAGCGCTCAAATCCTCGATTTCGGGCGGTTGTCGGCGAGACGACGATACCGGTTCGCGGCCAGCGCCACTACCCAGCCGCCGAACGCGACAGCGGCGACGAACTCGGGCACGGCGAACCACGCGGAGGGATCGCCGGCGGCGGCTCTGGAGACGAGCCAACCCAGCCAGGTCAGCGGGTGCGCGATCCCGAGCCAGATCGAGACGAGACCGAGTCGGGCGTCGCCCGCGAGGACGAGGCCGCTCCCGTAGAGCCACTGCGCGAGCGGCGCGAGCCCGAAGTACAGCAGGGCGACCGGCGCGTGAAGCTCCGTTCCGAGGTAGTACGCGTCGTGGCCGAGGAAGAAGACGCCGATCCCGACCAGCGCGGCGGTCGCCGCCCACAGCAGCGCGACGCCCACTCGCTCGAGGCCGTTGCGGGCCGCGACCCAGAGCTGCCAGCCGAAGGGAACTCCCAGTAGCCCGCCGGCGATCAGGCCGCCGTTGAACAGGAGGAAGGTTCGGGTCCCGACGCGACCCATGTCCGAGAGCGCGCGGGCGCGCCAGGTGAACGTCTCCGGCGCGGCCAGCAGCGTCGCGAGACCGATCGCTCCCAGCGCGACGAGGGGAGCGGCGAATCCGCAGGCCGTCGTAATCCGCCGTCGAGACCGAGTACTCATCGTCTGAGAATGTCAGCAGCCGACTATCAAACTGTTCGTCTCCACCGGGCAGCGCCGAGGCAAGAGGGACAGTCCGCGGCAGCGTCGGCACCGATGAGGCAGAAGTATCAGTCCGCGGCGGCGTCGGCCGCGTCGGACGCTTCGGCGGCGGCCTCGCGCTGGCCCGCGGGGAACCACGCGAGGTCGTGGTCGGCGGTGATGCGGACGGCGACGCGCTCGTCGAGATCGATTCGGTCGGAGTGGTTGTGCATGCACTCGACGGTCTCACCGGAGTCGAGTTCGACCCGGTAGAGGACCGTCGGGCCGAGATAGCGCCGGTAGACGACGCGACCGTCGGCTTCGTCGTCGCTCTCGTCGTCGACCGGGAACGCCGTCACGTCGTCCGGGCGGAGCAGCAGGTCGATCGCGGTGCCGTCGTACTGGTGGGCGAGGCCGTTGACGTCGTCGCGGAGCACGCGCCCGACGGCGGTGTCGACGCTGTCGCCGTGGACGTCCCCCTCGAGAAAGCTCGCGTGGCCGAGAAAGCCCGCGACGAACCGGGACTCGGGCTGCTGGAAGATCCGCTGGGGGCGATCGATCTGTTCGACGTCGCCGTCGTTCATCACCGCGACGCGGTCGGAAATCGATAGCGCCTCCTCCTGATCGTGGGTCACGGAAATCGCGGTGACGCCGGTTTCCTTGATGATCCGGCGGACCTCCTCGCGCATCTCGACGCGAAGGTCGACGTCGAGGTTCGAGAACGGTTCGTCGAGCAACAGCATCTCGGGTTCCGGCGCCAGCGAGCGGGCCAGCGCGATCCGCTGTTGCTGGCCGCCGGAGAGTTCGTCCGGATACGCGTCCCCTTGGGCCTCGAGGCCGACGAGTTCGAGCAGTTCGTCGACGCGAGCCGCTCGCTCCTCGGCGTCCCACTCCTGGAGGCCGAAGGCGACGTTCTCGCGGGCGGACAGGTGGGGGAACAGGGCGAACTCCTGAAAGACGACGCCGACGCCACGGTCCTCCGGGGAGACGAAGCAGTCGGCCCCCGCGACGGCGTCGTCCTCGAGGAGAACCCGCCCGTCGTCGGGCCGCTCCAGCCCGGCGATCAGTCGCAGCGTCGTCGTCTTGCCACACCCAGACGGACCGAGCAACGTGAGAATCTCGCCGTCGCGAACGGACAGGGAGAGGTCGGTGATGACCTCCTCGCGCCCGTACCGTTTCACGACGCCGTCTAGCTCGAGCACCACCTCGTCGTCGTCCGGGGTGTGCTCGGGTCGTCGTCCCTCGGCCGTCGTCGTGAGAACTTGTTCGTTCGACATTGATCGATCCTCCGGTAGCCGGCGGTGCCGCGTCTATTGGATTTAGGCACCCCTAAAACACTTATAGCTGCCGGT
This sequence comes from Haloterrigena alkaliphila, assembly GCF_017352155.2. Lineage (NCBI taxonomy): Archaea > Methanobacteriati > Methanobacteriota > Halobacteria > Halobacteriales > Natrialbaceae > Haloterrigena > Haloterrigena alkaliphila. The sequence goes on along the minus strand of NZ_CP071462.1, from coordinate 2,730,208 downwards.
CGGTTCCGACGGTCGGGAAGACCGACGGGCGCAGTTCGACGCCGGGAGTTGCAGTTCGACGCCGGGGTTGCAGTTCGACGCCGGGGTTGCAGTTCGACGCCGGGGTTGCAGTTCGACGCCGGGGTTGCAGTTCGACGCCGGGGTTACAGTTCGACGCCGGGGTTACAGTTCGACGCCGCTGGGGATCAGGCTGTGCTGACGGAGCAGGTTCCCCTCCTCGTCGTAGACGAGGAAGGTCCGTTTGTCGTAGGAGACGAACCCGTCGCCGTCGAGCGTGATTTCGACCTCGTAGCGGCCGTCGTCCTCCGTCGCGTCCTCTCCGTACCCTCGCGCGGCCTGGATGAAGGTCAGGACGTCCTGGGCCGGCTCGTTGAGTTCGAGAATGAACTCGCCGGTAACCCGGTTCGTGACGCTGACGACGCCGTCGGTATCTTCCCCGAGCGGTCCCTGCAGACGGAGGGCGACGTCGGTTTCCCCCGCCTCGAGAACGTCGCCGTCGGGACCGGTAAGGCGCTCGCGAAGCATCGTCGCCGGGCCGGTAAAGTCGATCGATACCGAGGGTTTACTCGGTTCGCCGTCGGTCTCGACCCAGTCGACGTTGCTGACGTCTAGCGTGAAATGCTCGCGCCTCATTCCGTACCGGTGGCTTCGCACTCACACCGTATCAACGTAACGCACAACGAATCAACGATCCGGTCAGTTCGAGCGCGTCGTTGTCGATACGCGGACCGGCGCGTCGCCGATCGATCGGCCATCTCACTTATGGCGGTTCGCGCGCGACATGCCACGAGAACGACTTCGCCTCGGAGATCCTCACAGATGTCAGACCAGATCGACGCAGGAACGGCCGACCGACCCCCAGTCGGCGACGACGCCGACGCCGGCGGCCGACTCGAGTCGACGATCGCGACCGCCCGCCGGACGATCCGCCGGGTCCGCGAGACGCTCCAGGGCTCGGAGATCGAGGTCACGAACTACGACCCGGGAGCCCACGGCCCGCTGCTCGAGTTCGACGGCATCGACGGCGTCGACGAAGCCGAGCGCTACTGGGTCGACGCCCCCTTCTCGTTCGTTACGATCGGCCACGATCCCGACACGAACCAGTACCGGTATCACACCGTCGAGCCGACGCTCCGCGAGGACGAGGCGGCCCTGCTCGAGACCCTGTTCGACGATATCCGCGATCCGCTGTTGTACCGCGAGGACGAGCCGGCCGACGTCGAGACGCTCCTGCGGGAGACGATCCACGAGTACCTCGAGCGCTACGGCGCCGAGATCGACATGGCGACGTTCTACCGCCTGTTTTACTACATCCACCGGGACTTCCGGGGCTACGGCCGCCTCGAGCCGATCATGCACGACCCCCACGTCGAGGACATCTCCTGTGACGGCTACGACCTGCCGATCTTCGTCTACCACGACGAGTACGCGGACGTGGCGACGGACGTCGCCTTCGCGAAGGCGGACCTCGACGGCTTCGTCGTCCGCCTCGCCCAGCACTCGGGCCGGCACATCTCGATCGGCGATCCGATGGTCGAAACGACCCTCCCCGACGGCTCGCGCGCGGAACTGGCCCTCGGCGAGGAGGTCACTCCCCGCGGCTCGGCCTTCACCGTCCGTAAGTACGCCGACGAGCCGTTCACGCCGATCGACCTGCTCGAGTACGGGACGTTCAACGTCGAGCAGTTGGCGTACCTCTGGCTGGCGATCGAGCACAACAAGAGCCTCATCTTCGCCGGCGGGACCGCCTCGGGGAAGACCACGAGCATGAACGCCGTCTCGATGTTCATCCCGCCGCGCGCGAAGGTCCTGACGATCGAAGACACCCGCGAGCTGCAGCTACACCACGACAACTGGCTCTCCTCGGTCACGCGCGAGCGCATTCACGAAGGCAAGGACGTGACAATGTACGACCTCCTGCGCTCGGCCCTGCGCCACCGCCCCGAGTACATCGTCGTCGGCGAGGTCCGCGGCGAGGAGGCGATCACCCTCTTCCAGGCGATGAACACGGGCCACACGACCTACTCGACGATGCACGCCGATTCGGTCCAGACGGCGATCAATCGCCTCGAGAACGACCCGATCAACGTTCCCCGGCCGATGGTCCAGAGCCTCGACATCCTCTCGGTCCAGACGCTGACCCGACTCGAGGACGGTCGCGTCCGCCGAAACAAGGTGCTCGCCGAGATCGACGGTATCGACCAGCGAACCGGCGAACTCGACTACTCGACGGCGTTCACCTGGGACGGCGACACCGACACGTTCCGGTCCAGTGGCAGCCGGCTGCTCGAGGAGATCCGCGACGAACGCGGCTGGAGTCGGGCCGAACTCCTGGACGAACTCGAGAACCGCCAGCGGTTCCTCGAGTACCTCCGGACGAACGGTATCGCCGACTACCGCCGGTTCACCGCGCTGGTCAACGAGTACTACACCGACCGCGAGGGCGTCCTCGAGACGATCGAGGCGGCCGACCTCGAGATGGACGGCGAGACGACCGACGCAGCCGACCTCGAAATGGACGACCAGACGACCGAAGCGACGCGTCCGAACGGTCTCGAGGACGAGGGAGACGAGTCGACGACCGAATCCCTCGAGTTCGAGGACTCGACGGTCGATGGTGGGCATGAGAATCCGACAGTCGATGCTGGGCACGAGGATCCGCCGACCCGAGGGGACGACCACGACTGAGCCACTATGAACCTCTCGAACTTTCTGCCGCTGGTCGTCGCACTCTGTTGCTGTGCTCCCGTCGTCGTCGCGCGGTACCACGACGGGGTCGACCGCGCGCTGACCCGCGCCGCGGTCGGCCTCTTCGGCGGCTACGTCGACGAGTTCCGTTCCGAACACTCCGACAGGCAGGCGGCCCTCCGGGCCGCCCACACGCCCGTGACCTACCGCGAGTACGGCGCGAAGACGGTTCTGTACGCGGGCCTGTTCGCGATGCTCGGCTCGGTGCTGGGGATCTACGTCATCTGGGCCTTGCTGTTCGTGCTCTCGATCGATCCCCGCACCCTCCGCGAGGCGCTGCCAAGCGCCCTCGCGTTTCTCGCGAACCTCGGCGGCGTCCCCGCGCTGTCGCCCGTCGAACTGTTCGGCCTGCTCTTCGCCTCCTGTCTCACGCTCGGCGCCGTCGCCGGCGGCGCCAGCTACTGGCTCCGCTGGTGGTACCCGGGCTACGTCGCCGACAACCGCGCCCGGCGCATCGAGGCCGCGCTGCCCTCGACGGTCGCCTTCGTCTACGCGCTCTCCCGCAGCGGGATGGCCTTCCCGAAGGTGATCCGGATCGTCGCCGCCCACGAGGAGACCTACGGCGAGGCCGCCGCGGAGTTCGACGTCGCGGTCCGCAGCATGGACACCTTCGGGCAGGACGTCGTCTCGGCCCTCCAGCAGATGGGGCGGCGCTCCCCCAGTCCGCAGTTCCGCGAGTTCACCGAGAACCTCGTCAGCGTCCTCCAGAGCGGCCACAACCTCTCGAACTTCCTCGAGCGTCAGTACCACGACTACCAGGAGGAGGCCGAATCCCAGCAGGAGCGGACCCTCGACCTGCTGGCGACGCTCGCGGAGGCTTACGTGACGGTGCTCGTCGCCGGCCCCCTCTTTCTCATCACGATCCTCGTCGTCATCGGCATCTCCGGCGGCGACACGATCGAGCCGCTGCGGGCGGTGATCTACCTGATCGTCCCCTTCGGCAACCTCGCGTTCGTGGTCTACCTGAGCGCCGTCACCGACAAACTCACCCCCGGCGAGGTGAGTGGCGACTCCTCGAGCGACGCCCCCTCGATCGAGAGCGAGGCCGCTCGAGCGACCCGCGCCGACGGCGGGAGGACCGCCGATAGTGGGCCACTCGACGCCGAATCGACTCCCCATCCCAACGTCGAACGCCTTCGGATCTACCGCCGGCTCCGGGGGCTGCGCGAGCGGTTCGGCAACCCCGTGCGGACGCTGCTCGATCGGCCGGTCCTGTCGCTGGGGCTCACGGTCCCCGTCGCGCTCGCGGGCGTCCTGTGGCAACTGCCGGGCGCCCTCGAGGGTGGCTTCGATATCTCGGCGGTCGACGACGCCGCGGCGCTGGGGCTGCTGGTCGTTCTCACCGGCTTTGCGATCTGTTACGAATTCCACCGCCGGCGCATCACCGCCATCGAGGCGGCGATCCCGGACCTGCTCGATCGACTCGCGAGCGTCAACGAGGCCGGGATGTCCATCGTCTCGGCGGTCGACCACGTCCGCGGCTCAGATCTGGGCCCGCTCGGCGTCGAACTCGACCGGGTCTGGGCGGACGTCCAGTGGGGCGCCGACCTGCAGACCGCGTTCGGCCGCCTCGAGACGCGCGTCCGGACGCGATCGACCTCGCGCGTGGTCACGCTGTTGACCGAGGCGATGAACGCCAGCGGGAACCTCGCGACCGTCCTCCGGATCGCGGCCCGGCAGGCCGCGGCCGACCGCCGACTCGAGCGCGAGCGCGCCCAGGCGATGGTCGAGTACATGATCGTCGTCTACGTTTCGTTTCTGGTCTTCCTGTTTATCATCGCGGTACTCGCGGGGTATCTCCTCCCGAGTCTGCCCGCGAGCGGGGCCGGTGAGGCGGTCGGCGCCGACGCCGGCACCGCCGTCGAGGGACTCGGCGGCCTCTCCGAGTCCGACAGCGCGGCCTACGGGACGTTGTTCTACCACGCGACGCTCCTGCAGGGACTGCTCTCGGGGCTGATCGCCGGCCAGTTGAGCAGCGGAAACGTCAGGGGCGGCGCGAAACACGCCGCCTTGATGGTCGCGCTGTCGGTCACCCTGTTCGCCGTGCTGCTCTGACCCCGTTGCGAACGCTTTTTGCGCGCCCCGCGAGGAACTCCGCCAATGGCCGATCACGGGGACCGAGACGAGGCCGCCGACTCCGACCGACGCGCCGCCGTTCGCGACACTTACGACCGAATCGCCTCGCACTTCGCGTCGACGCGGGAGTACGCCTGGCCCGAAGTCGAGGCGTTCGTCGAGACGGCCGCGGGGGACCTCGAGTCCGGCACGAGCGAGCGTCCGGTCGGACTCGACCTCGGCTGCGGCAACTGCCGCCACGCCGAACTCCTGGCCGACCACTGCGTCACCGTCGTCGGGGTCGACGTCAGTCGCGGTCTCCTCGAGACGGGTCGGGAGCGATCGCTCGAGCGCGGCTTCGACGTCGCGCTCTATCAGGGCGACGCCGCGCGGCTCCCGCTGGCCGAGGACAGCGTCGACCTCGCGGTCTACGTCGCGACGCTCCACCACCTGCCGACCTCGCGGGCGCGACGGGCCAGCCTCGACGAACTCGCCCGCGTCCTCGCCCCCGGCGGCCGCGCGCTCGTCAGCGCGTGGTCGACCGCCCACGACCGCTTCGAGGAGTCCGAGGGGTTCGACACCACCGTCGAGTGGACCCTCCCCGGCGGCGAGACCGTCGATCGCTTCTACCACATCTACGCGCCCGACGAGTTCGAGGCCGAACTCGAGGCGAGCGAACTCGAACTCCTCGAGTGGGAACTCTCGAGCGGGAACTGCTACGCCGAGGTGACGGCACCGGGAGGCGACTCGGGGTGAGGGCTCGAATAGGGAGAATCGCTCGACCCCGACGCGCTGCCCCGAAAAGCAAGAGCCTTAACCGTGGAGGGAAAATCGGCTGGTGCGCGCGGATGGTCTAGTGGTAGGACCTGAGCCTTCCAAGCTCATGGCCCGGGTTCAAATCCCGGTCCGCGCATTTCTGCTGCGAGCAACTTCGCGAGCAGCAGAAATCGCAAGAGGGATTTGAATTATACCGAGGTTCTGCGAGCGAAGCGAGCAGGTTCTCGGGAGTAGTTCAAATCCCGGTCCGCGCATGGAGACAGCAGAGCTGTCTCGCAGGTTTCCCACACATTATAGGTGAACAAAAGATGTGGGTCACAGCTCATAGTCCGGGTTCAACTAACGACCCTACCGTCGTACAGCGATTTCAAAAATCGTGACCTCGCTACCCTGGGCGCAACGGACCGTCGAAGAAGACGAGTGGGTTCCCGCCATTCAAGAAGCGATCGCCGATCTTCTACCGGAGGAACCGTGCTTCGAGTAGACTATGATCCGTCATAAACGATCGTACTGCCTTATCATGAGATAGGTATGCCAATAACCCGAACCCGAATTACGGCGTTGGTGAGCACTATAAGTAATTGAAGTGTGAATGTTGTGGCTATGGAAGGAATGGAACGGATCTCGATTCCGACACCGTTCAGCGTCGGGCGGGTAAACTGCTATCTCTTTACAAAGAACGGTCTGACCGTCCTCGATCCTGGACCCGCAACTGAGGAGGCCTACGAGGAGTTAGAACGCTCTCTCGCTCGCTTCGGGTACAGTAGTAGCGATATCGATCGCGTACTTATTACTCATCCTCACATGGATCATTTCGGTCTTGCACACCGGCTCGTAGCGGAATCGAATGCCCATGTATTCGCCCACGAGGATGCCGTCGAGCAGTTGTCTGACCCAATTGGATACTTCGAGAAGGAGCAGGAGTACTTCCGACCGTTCTTACTCTCGATGGGAATGCCTATGGATACGGTGGATACAGTCCTCGAGTTGCCGGAACCGTACACCGAGTATCAGGATCCGGTCACTGTCTCCCACGAATTAGCTGAGGGAGACACTATCGATGTCGGCGTAGAGTTAGAGTGCCTTTCGACACCGGGTCATGCCCCTGGTTCACTCTGTTATCTCGCAAAAACGGAAGGCATCATGTTTGCTGGCGACCATGTCTTGCCCGATATTACGCCGAATCCGTTACTTACGCTCGCACCCGGCTCCGAAGACGAACGAACGCGAAGCTTGCCGACATATCTCGAGTCACTACGAAAAGTGCTCGATACCGAGGTCCCGTTCGGGTACGGCGGCCATGGCGACCCTATCTCGACTCTTCAGAATCGAGCGCGAGAGACGATCACTCATCATCAAGAGCGGAAAGAACGAATCGCGGATCTCGTAGCCGACCACGAGCCGACGACGGCGTATCAAATTATGAAGGAGATGTTTCCGGATCTTCCAGCGACTGAAATGTTCCCCGGAATGTCCGAGGTGATAGGCCACCTCGACCTCTTAGAAGATGAGAATCGCGTTGTGATCAGCGAGTCAGATGGAGTAAAACGGTACGAACTCGATACACAGCAGTACGAGTAAGTCATTCTAACTCGCATACTAAAATCGGAGCTATCACGCCCGTATGGTCGATTCGCCCGATTCGAGGAAATTCGGACTCATATCGATGCTCGTAGCGACCATTCTATAGCCGTCGATAGGTCTCATCCGACTCGTCCTCGAATACGGAAGCAAGCCAATGGCCCGGGTTCAAATCCCGCTCCGCGCATTGCTGTCGCGAGCAACTCCGCGAGCGACAGCAATCGTACGAGGGATTTGAATTATACCGAGGTTCTGCGAGCGTAGCGAGCAGGTTCTCGGGAGTGGTTCAAATCCCGCTCCGCGCAGGAACCCACCATGGATGAAGAGTTCGGAAACGAACCATTCCGTGTGGCACATGACCAAATCATAAGCGAACACGATAGACCACTGAGGGAGAACTATGGATACGACGAAATACCTCGCTCGTTGTGACGGGTCGGGCACTGATTCGGTGAGATATCCCACGTATATATCTAAATATCCATAAAGTAGTGGACTTGAGAAACATTCGTCTCGAAAACCCTGGCTCAGCTATACAGATGCGGAACACTTATCCGTATATGCAGTCACGATTCAATCGCAATGGCAAACGGTAAGGTCGACTTCTTCAACGACACTGGCGGCTACGGTTTCATCGAGACTGACGACGCGGACGAGGACGTTTTCTTCCACATGGAAGACGTTGGCGGTCCGGACCTCGAGGAAGGCACGGAGATCGAATTCGACATCGAACAGGCCCCCAAGGGCCCCCGAGCGACGAACGTCGTTCGGAACTGATACGGGTTCGCACCGTCGCGGATAGCGGCGTCGCGTAACTTCGTTTTCTACGGCAGCACGTCCTCGAGAGCGACTGCTCGCGAGGCGGCAACGAGTTCGAAAGACGGAGCGGCAGCCACAAGGAGAGTTCCGGGACGCCCTATAGCGCGTCGAGGATGTTCAGGAATCCAGAGCCGTAGAATTCCTTGTCATAGCCGTCGGGAACCTCGGCCGCCTCCGTGAGCGCCGATCGAACCTGATTGGCGCCGTACTCCGGATTGACGCTCTTGACGAGCGCGGCGGCGCCCGCGACCTGCGGGGCGGCCATGGACGTCCCGGCGGCCCACGAGTAGGAGTGCTCGTAGTCGGCGATATCGACCAACTCGCCGTCCTCGTCCCGCTCGTACACCGGTTCGGAGATGGTACTGAACACCAGATCGTAGTACAACGCGGGTAGCCCGCCGATCACCTCCTCGAGGGACTGGTCGAAATCGCCGCCTGGGGCTCCGATCGCGACCGCGTTCGTCCCGTAGTTCGTGTAGGTCGCCGGACTCTCCGGCGGTGCCTGCAGGGGCGCGTCGTCGGCCAACGCGTGCCCGAACCCGATCGGCCCGGTCGCCGAGACCGAGAACGATCTGGCGGCCTCGTTCGGGAGGCTGATGACGTTCCCGTCGTGCTGGAGGTCCGCGTCGGCGTTCCCGGCGGCCATCACGAGCAGCGTGCCCTCGCGGTTCACGTGCGTCGTCGTGCTAGTGAGGACCTTCCCGTAGAAGTCCCCGTGGCCGGTCACCAACTCGCCGTCCTCGTCCCGGTAGGCGTTTCGCGGCACCGGATACGCGCCGAGGCTGAGGTTCGCCACGTCGGCATCGATGGTCGCGCTGTAGACCATCGCCGCGAGAATGTCGCCGAACAGCGCCGTCGCGTCCGGCGAGAAGACCCGACAGTCGACGAGGTCGGTCGCCGGCGCCGTGCCGGTGACCCCCTTCCCGTTGTCGGTCTCCGCGGCGACGATTCCCCCGACGTGGGTGCCGTGATAGCCGCCCGCGGCGTTCGCCGCGCCGAATTCGTCGGCCGTGAAGTTCCGGGAGAGCTCCTCGTCGACCTCGAGGTCGGGATGGTCGGCGGCGACTCCCGTGTCGATGATCGCGACGCGAGTCCCCTCGCCCCGGGTCGTCTCGTGGGCCGTCGGCACGTCCAGCGCCTGTTTGTCCCACTGGTACGGGTACAGCGGGTCGTCCGGAGCGTCCGCGGCGTCGACCGTCGGCGCCGCCTCGTTGACGGTCGGCTCCTCCAGTTCGAGTTCGATGTCGGGTGCGTAGTCCCGAACGGCGTCTGCCCGCCGCAGCTCGGATTCGTCGCCGCGAACGACCGCGAACGTCACGCCGGGCATCTCGTGGACGACCTCGAGGCCGCCGAGGTCGGCGTCGCCGCGGGTCTCGACGACGAATCGGTCACGCCGCGCGGCCGCCGTGACCGTGGTTCCGGTCGCGAGTCCGCCGAGGACGCCACCGCTGACAGTGAGAACCGTTCGTCTGCTGTAGTCTGTCATGCGACACACTGTCTATGACCGGGGTATATAAAAATAATTGACCATAAGAATATCGAGAGTATCGGCGGCGGAGATCCGCCGCCACTCTCGGTCTCGAAATTTCCCGGTGGGGCGGAGGTGACGGGAGAACCGACTCGAGCGGCGAGCGGCATCGACAGCGGTTTCGATCCGACGCGACTCCTCCTTGCGAATTCTTGCGCTGTCCCTTCCGACGTGACGGCCCGACCGTCGCGTATGAGCGAAACCGCGACCAGATACGTCGAGGCCGGCGACGACCGACCGGCGTACGTCGTCGGTCTCGGGGCGGTCGGCTCGGCCGTCTACCGCACCTCGAGCCTGACGTCCAGCGACCTCGAGGACGACGCGACGGAATCGGCCGACGGCGATCGGTTGACCGGCGTCGTCGACGAGGACGTGAACGGCCTGGACGACCTCTCCGAAGGGTGGGACCGCGACAGCGTCCTCGAGTACTGGTCGTCGATCGACGTCTCCTGAGAAGAGTGCGCCGAGGTGTTGGCCGACGAGTTCGACGAGGAGCGCGCGGGACCACTGTTCGGCGATGAAAGACGAGGTGCTGCGGACCCGTCGGTGGCGCAATCGGTTTTGAGATCCACGGGCCCGGCCGTTACGCGCCGTCGGTCGCGCACTCGAGGATCGCTCGCTCGAGAGTCGCGACGAGATGCGCGTCGTCGGTCCAGTAGCCCTCGAAGCTGTCCGCATCGCGCTCTCTCGCCAGGAGGGCGCTGTTCCAGAGCTGGTCGCCGCTCCCATCGAAGGTGAGAAACCAGTAGCCGCCGATTTCGCTCCCGGCGTCGGCGTGGATCGTCACGCCCGGGACCGACGGTCGGTCCCAGTCGTCGGCGATGTAGACGTGGACGTCCAGCGACGACTCCCCCGCGAGGCGGACGTACACCGGTACCATCGCCTCGAGCGCCGCCGCCCGCTGGAAGCCGACCCGGAGGGTTCCGCTACCCACGCGCCACGCGCGGGACTCGATCTCGCGGCTGATCGCGAGCAGCTGTCGCCGCTCGAGCGCGCTCCACACCGTCGTCTCGAAGACCTCGATCACGCGCCGATACGACGAGTCGTCGCCACCCTCCGCCCAGGGGGCGACGATCGGCGGCTCGAGGAACTCCCGGACGGCCGGCAGGCCGATCGCGGCGACGAACGCGTCGTCCTCGCGAACGACGAGAAATCCCTGATCGTCCCGCGTCGCTTCCGGAAGTTCCCGGTAGTCGACGGCGTCGATCCCCGTCTCGGTCGCGATCCGGTCGACGAGATCGGGCCGCGGCGGGGGCGCGTAGACGGTGACCGTCCGCGCGGGCGCCTCGAGTCGATCGAAGTACTCGGAGAGCGTCATCGGTTGCGCTCGACCGTCGGTCGCCGGTCCGTTCGGGTCCGATCGGTCGCGATCCCGTCGGCAGTCGGCCGGCCGGTCACGAGCCGGTCTCCGCGGCGCAGGCTCGCGCCGCCAGTTCACGGATCGGCTCGGGACAGGGCGCCAGCGACACCCGGTCGGCCTCCTCGTCGTGGGCGACGACGCCGACGTCGGCCAGCTTCGGGACGTGCGTTTGCAGGAGCCGGCGGTACCGCTGGTTCCGACACTGGGGTTCGATGACCCCGCCGTCGGCCGCGTGGCTCCAGGCGGTGACGACGTCCGCGAGTTCCGCGACCGATGCCGTCTCGTGCTCGAGCAGGAAGTAGAGGGCGAACCGACGGTCGCGGTCGCGAAGCGCCAGAAAGGCGTCGTCGAGGGCGTCCGGGTTCGCGGTCGGCTCGGTCGACGACTGTTCGGGATCCATTCTCACGGTTCCTACTCGATACCGCGGTGTTAGCCCTTTCCCCTTCATTCGCCGACGGTAATTGTGGACGGAGGGGCCCAACGGCGACCCGTGCCGGATCACGGCATCGACAGCGCAGTCGCCGGAATCTTAGTCGGTGGCGTCCGAACGACCGAGCGTGGAGTACGACCTGCTCGGCTGGCCGCCCGACGGCCCGAAACTCCGGCTCGACCACGAGCGGTTCAGCTACGCCGGCAAGTTCGTCATGACGAACACGGGAAAGGCGGTCTCGCGGACCGACGACGGCGAGATCGTCGCCGCCGTCGCGTTCAACGAGGATCGCACCGACGAGACGACGCTGTGGCTTCGCTACGTCACCGTCGCCCGCGACCGGCGCGGCGAGGGAATCGGGCCCGAACTCCTCCGGCGGGTCCGCGACCGCGCGCTCGAGCGCGGCTACGATCGCCTTCGAATCGCCGTCAACAACCCCTTCGCCTACGAGGCCCTCTACCGGACCGACTTCGGCTACACCGGCGAGACGACCGGCATCGCCGAACTGGTCCTCGAGCATCCGGCGCCCGTCGACGACGGAGACGACCGCAGCGGCGAACTGGATGTGCGCGAGCGCTATCAGTCGGGACTCGAGGAATTTCGCGAGCGCGACCTCTCCGACGAGGAGGAGGAGTTCCTCGAGTCACGCGAAGGGAGTGACCCGCCGGAATTCGGACCGCGCGATTAGGGAACGGAACACCTCACCCTCGGCGCGCGGTGCTGCGGCGAGCGGGAGCGAGACGCAGCACGAATCGCGAGGGATGAGTGAGCGACCATAGGGAGCGAGCGAATCGGCTGGGGAGGGTGTGGAAACTCCCCGTTGCCACGGTAGCACAGAGTAGCGAGCGGTTCCTATCGGTTGGTTTCGCCGTAGTTTTCCGACTAATTCGTCCGTAGCTTCTCGGACCGGACGGGAAACCGGAGCGGAACGAAACGGAAAACAGAATGGTGTCCTGCTAACGTGGCGGCAAGGAGTCGCCACACCCTCCCCAGCCGATTCGCTCACTCACTTCGTTCGTTTACTCATCCCTCGCACGGTTTCGGACCGCGGTTCGCTATTCGCTCACCGCAGTCCAGGGCGCGCCACCGCATATCGGACGAGTCAACTGAAACGATATCTGCACGGAAATCAGAGTTGAACGACGTGTGAACGACCGTACCGAGCAGTCGTCACCGAAGAAGCCAATGATACAAATCCCAGTCCGCCCAAGGAAGCGGTAATGGGAAACGCTGCACTCCGGGACATCGCCGTCATCGAGGAGATACCCTTCTCCGAGATCGAGGGCATCGTCGCCGTCGACGCGCACAACTGGCTCTACCGATACCTGACGACGACGGTCAAGTGGACCGACAGCGCGACGTACACGACCGCTGACGGCACCGAGGTCGCCAACCTCGTGGGGATCGTCCAGGGCCTGCCCAAGTTCTTCGAGAACGACATCACGCCGGTGATGGTCTTCGACGGCGGTCCCTCCGACCTGAAGGAAGACGAAATCGAGTCACGGCGCGAGCAGCGCCGGAGCTACGAGGAGCAACTCGAGACCGCTCGCGAGGAGGGCGACGAGGTCGCCATCGCGCAACTCGAGTCCCGGACCCAGCGGCTGACGCCGACGATCCAGGAGACCAGCCGCGAACTCCTCCGACTGCTCGACGTGCCGATCGTCGAAGCGCCGGCGGAGGGTGAGGCGCAGGCGGCCCACATGGTCCGCCGCGGCGACGCCGACTACGTGGGGTCGGAGGACTACGACGCCCTCCTGTTCGGCGCTCCGCTGACGTTGCGCCAGCTAACGAGCAAGGGCGACCCCGAACTGATGGATCTCGAGGCGACGCTCGCCCACCACGACCTCACGCTCGAGCAACTCATCGACGCGGCGATCCTCATCGGGACGGACTTCAACGAGGGCGTCTCGGGAATCGGTCCCAAAACCGCCATCAAAGCGATCACCGAACACGGTGACCTCTGGAGCGTCCTCGAAGCCCGCGGCGACCACGTCGAGTACGGCGACCGCGTCCGGCAACTGTTCCGAGACCCCGACGTGACCGACGACTACGAGTTCGAGACGGATCTCGACCCGGACCTCGAGGCCGCCCGGGCGTACGTCTGCGAGGAGTGGAGCGTCGACGAGGGCGAAGTCGAACGCGGCTTCGAGCGCATCGAGGAGAGCGTCACGCAGACGGGACTGGATCGCTGGACCTGACGTCGTTGGATCGCCGGACCCACCGCCGGTCGAACCCTCCCCCATATTCTGATAAGCGTCGCGTACAGTACCTAGTAAACCGCCGGAACGGACACCGGTGCACCGCCGCTCGAGCGTCCCGTCGGATACGCACCGAATAGTAAATGCCGACCGCGGACTCCGACGAAACGGGTGACCACCCATGCCACGACAGTCCGGTAGCGACCGATCCCGAGACGGCGCTCGAGAGTCGCGGCCGCCGGCCGATCGACCGGGTGAGCCCGCACCCGCGCCCGGACGATGGCTGCTGTCAACCGTGTTGCAGACCGTCGTCGCCGTCGTCGGGCTCGTCGTCGTCCTCTACGCGCTGAGTCGCGCGTTCGGCGTCGATCTCCTCGGCAGGACCGCCGCCGCGCTCGCGACTCAGACGGGCCAGTGGATCGCGATCGCCGTCGTCGCGCTCGTCGCCATGAGCGCGGCGATGCGAGCGGTCCGCTACGCTCGAACGCCCTGAGCCGGGACGACCCCGGTCGCGTTCGGTTCCTGACGTCGCGTGGACACACCCTATTTTCTTCGCGTGAACGACACCCGCCGATGATAGCTACGGCGCCCGGACCGAGGACGCCGTCGACTACAGAAGGCCGGCGAGCATCAGGGACTCGACGTCTCGCTCGAGTGGCTAGAGTGACTACCGCCGCCTGAACCGCTCCGGAACGAACTCCCGGTAGGCGAAGCCGGCCGCGTTCCCGGCGCCGCCGACGCCGGAGAGGTAGCCCACCCCGACGCTCGCCTTGAGGGCCTTCGCGGCCCGTCCCGTTAGGACTCGCGAGCCGACCGTGGCGACCGCGTCGTCGCCGACGCTGACGGCCCAGCCCGGAGAGTCGAAGCGAAACTGCTCGAGGTCCGGTTCGGACGGTTCGACGCCGTCGCGCCGCGCCTCGACGAGTCGCTCGATGTTCTCGGCCACCGTTCGGGCCTCGCGGACGGCCCCTTGCGCGCTCGGCGGGACCGCCTCCCCGTCGGCGTCGGTCACCCGCGCGGCGTCGCCGAGCGCGAACGTCCGGTCGTCGAGTCGGAGGTCGGCCCCGACGGCCGGTCGCTCGCCGTCGAACGCGTCGGCCCCGCGGATGCCGCCGGTCCAGACGAAGGGGTCCGCTGGCAGTCGCTCGCCCGACTCGAGGCGAACGCCGCCCTCGTCGGCGCCGACCACGGCGGTCTCCGTTCGAATCTCGATCCCGGAGTCCTCGAGCGCGCGTTCGACCGCGCGCTGGAAGGGGTCGGGGAACCCCGGCGCCACGCGATCCAGTTGCTCGAGGAGCGTGATCGACGCCGATCCGTGCTCCTCGCGGGCCAGCGCCGCGAGTTCGCCGGCGACCTGAACGCCGGAGAGACCGGCACCGCCGACGACGATCCGACCGTCGTCCTCCCGAAGCGCCCCGAGCGCTCGTCGCCGGATTCGACGGGCGTCGGCCAGCCGCTTCAACGGAAACCCGTGCTCGGGGACGCCCTCGAGGCCGTAGTACGCGGTCTGCGCGCCCAGACAGATCGCCAGGAGATCGTACTCGAGCGTGCCGTCCGACAGGGACACGAGCCGTCGATTTCGGTCGATACTCTCGACGCGGGCGACCCGGACCGTCGCGCGCTCGAGGGCCGCGGGGAGCGACACCGTGATCTCGTTGGCCAGCGCCGGCCGCCGGATCACGCGGTGGAGTTCGTGCTGCACGAGGTGGTCCGGCGACTCGTCGACCAGCGTGAGGGCGACGTCGGCCGGGAGGTCGGACTCGAGTAGCTTCGTCAGGGTCAGCCCGGCGTAGCCCGCGCCGCAGACGACGACGTGCATAGCGGCGGCTACGGGCGCGAGCGGTATAGTAGCACGCCGACTGCAGATCAAATCAGAGTAGTACGTCTCTCACGACGGAACTCGGTAGATATCCGTCACTCGTCAGGCGAGAGCCACTCGCTCGAGGGAATCTCCTCAGTCGACGCCGAGACCTCCACGTGACCGGTACCGGTAACCACGACGGACCGATCCCCGTATCGAAACTGGATCCGAACGTTCTCCGTCCCGGATCGAACGAGGGCGTCCAGCGCCTCGGGGTCGACTACATCGTAGAGCGTGGGTTCGAAGTCCAGCGGTGACGTCCCGGATGCGGTGGCGACGGCCTCGACGACTCGCTCGCTCGGTGCGCGGCGGTCGTCTGGTGGGTGAGTCTGATCGGGCATCGAGTACGGGTATCGCTTTAAAGGCCTAAAAAACGTCGCTCACCGAACAGTTTCCGTCGTCCCTTTCAACCCGTCGCAACACTGGCCGGAACGCGATCGGATTTTTGCGGAATCGTTCCGAAATTAGCCGTCGCTCGTGTACTTCTCCCCGAAGTGGTCGAAGACGCGGGTGGTCTCTTCCACGACGACGCTCGTCTTCGTGATCTCGACGCCGAGTGCGTGGAGTTCGTCCGCGACCGCCTCCGCTCGCTCCTGTGATCGAATCACGAGTTCGATGTGGAGGTCGTCTTCGTCGGCCAGCAACCGTCTGACGCTGATCACGTTCTCGATCTCGCTCACCTTCGTGACGACCCCTTCGTCGTCGGTCTCGGGACGGACGGTTCCCAGGAGGATCAGCCGCTGCTCGAACCCGGCCTTCTCGTAATCGATCGCCGGTGCGTAGCCCGTGATGACGCCGCGTCGCTCGAGGTCGTTGATCCGCGAGGCGACGGTGCTAGAGGCGAGGTCGACCCGCTCCCCGATCGTCTCGGTCGTCGTGTTGCGCGCGTCGTCTTGCAGGACGTGGAGGATCGCCATATCGTCCCTGTCCAGATCGGCCATTGGATGGACAACGACTACGAGCGGCGCCACTATAAGAGTCGCCCAGCGGAATCGATTCCGACGGGGTCAGAACCCTAAAAGAGGTGTTTGTCCTCGTCGAGTAGCTTGGCGGGGCCGCCGACGTCCCAGACGGTCGTGGAGACGCCACAGTCCGAGATCGCTTCCTCGACCTCGTCGGCGTGTTCGTCGGTGGTGTTGACGTAGACGCTGGCGCCGGTGTCGGTCGAGAAGTAGACGGGGATATCCTCCTCCTCGCGGAGTTTGCGCACCGTGTTGAAGATCTTCAGCGTCGCCGGCTGCCAGTAGACCCACCCCGAGGGGCCGGTCATCGTGGTCGCGGCCAGCGAGAGGGAGTCCTGTTCGGCGAGTTCGAACGCGCGGTCGAACTCGTTGTTCCGCAGTGCGTCGCGCATGTCGGACAGTTGGCCGTGGATGTGGGCCATCCGCGACTCGAACATGTGGCTGTCGGCGGCCTCCTCGTGGGCGTCCTCGGTCTCCTTGTGGTAGGGGACGAGGCCGACGACGATCTTCAGGTCCTCGTGGATATCGGTCGGGATGCGCCGGGAGCGACAGTCTTCGTCGTTCAGGCCGGTGTGCAGTTGCGAGAACGCGCCGGTGACGGCGCGGGCCGCCGAAGCCGACCCGACCCGAGCGATCGTCGAGATCTCCTGCCGCGAGGCGTCGATCTCCGCAGCGTCGGCCAGCGCCATCGCGGCGGCGGCGAAGCCGGACGACGAGGAGCCCAGACCCACGTTCGACGGGAAACTGTTCTCGCTCTCGAGGCGGACCGGGTAGACGGTGTGGGCGGCGTCGGACTTCTCGCGGGCCTTCTCGACGACGGCCTCGACGCGCTCGTAAGCCCGGCCGTCGAGTTCCTCGCCGTCGACGACGAAGGTGTCCTCCTCGTAGTCCATCGAGAACTCGACGGTCGTGCGGGTGTGGCTCGGCGCCGTACAGAGGCTGATGCTGTCGTGATAGGGGAGTCGCTCGATCTCGTCGCGCATCCCGTGGTACTTGACCAACCCCTGAATCGGGTGGGCCATGGCGGTGGCTTTCATACCCGAATAGCCGGATGACGACCGCTTAAAGGTCACGGCATCCGAACGGACGGGGTGCTGTCACCGGCGCGTCGGTTCCGCGCGCCCGGGTCGAGCCGTCGTCGCTCGTACCGTCGTCGCCCGTGACCGATACGCTCAAATGGACGCTCTCGCAACGAACGCCCCATGGGAACCCCGCTCGAGAGCCGCGCCGCGCAGGCCGAGGAAGTCGTCGACCGACTCGAGGAGGCGTATCCGGACTCGACGATCTCGCTTCGGTACTCGAATCGCCTGGAGTTGCTGATCGCGGTGATCCTCTCGGCGCAGTGTACCGACGAGCGCGTCAACGAGGAAACGAAGCACCTCTTCGAGAAGTACGACGGGCCCGAAGAGTACGCCAACGCGCCCCAGGAGGAACTCGCGGAGGACCTGAACTCGATCACCTACTACAACAGCAAGGCGGGCTACATCAAGAGCTCCTGTCGGACGATCCTCGAGGAACACGACGGCGAGGTGCCGGACACGATGGACGAACTGACCGAACTGTCGGGCGTCGGCCGGAAGACGGCCAACGTCGTCCTCCAGCACGGCCACGACGTCGTCGAGGGGATCGTCGTCGACACGCACGTCCAGCGACTCTCGCGGCGACTCGGACTCACCGAGGAGGAGCGCCCCGAGGCGATCGAACAGGATCTGATGGGGATCGTCCCCGAGGGCTACTGGCAGCAGTTCACCCACCTCTGTATCGACCACGGCCGGGCGACCTGTACCGCCCGCAATCCCGACTGCAGCGACTGCGTGCTCGCGGACATCTGCCCCTCGGAAAAGGGCTACGGCGAGATCGATCTGGCCTCGGGCGACCCCTGGTAATCGGTCGAACGAGAATCGTTCCGGGCCGACTTACCGCCGTACGGTGGTGCGCGCTGTCGGCCGACCGAACGACAGTGAGGGCGGCCGATGACACCGTGCGAGGGATGAGTGAACGAACGGAGTGAGTGAGCGAATCGGCTGGGGAGGGTGTGGCAATCACCGTTGCCACGGTAGCAGAACGCTCGATTTATCCACGAGACGACTCACTCGAGCAGCCGAACGATCAACGAGACGACTGCAGACGAACTGGGAATTTCGTTCTAGCCGACCTTCGCAAGCCCAACGCCTTTTCACGGTTCGACGGTACCCGGACACGGGATCAGTATGTCCGACAACACTGACGAGACCGGCAAAGACGAACACGGGCGGGACGTCGAACTGGCGCACGAAGACACGGACGCCGAGGCCGAGGACGAACTCACGGAAGAGGAGATGGAGGCGCGAGAGCGCCAGGACGAGGAACAGCGCCGACAGGACATCGAACACAAGTCCGACGAGCGGGTCAACGACGCCCTCGAGCAGGAGAACCCGGACAGTCACCGCGACGAGGAGCCGTACAACAGCTAGTCGACGCTCGAGCGCTTGCGACCGCTCGAACGACTCCGCTGCCGACGGCCCGCCGTCCACGCCGGCGCTCGCGATTTTCGTTTTTCACCACCCTCGAGTCACGACGTTCGAAGTCGTCACTCTGCCCTCGAGTCGCGACAGCCTCGGTTCGTACACCCCCGAATTACGCCGCTCTCGAGTGCCGTACGACCTTCTGTGAGTAGCCCTACAACCGCAGGCACGACCGCTTTCCCTGAGACCCGGCTACGACCGGTGAAGACATGAGCGAAACACCGACGGATACCGACTCGAACACGACTAGAGCCGACCGCAACAGAAACACCCTCAACACCGACGTGATGCAGTGGCTCAGCGCCCTCGTCGCGCTGATCGGCCTCTACGTCGTGGCCTCGCCGTTCATCTTCGAGGCCACGGACCAGGCCATCTGGAACGACACGCTCGTCGGAACGGGCGTCTTCCTGCTGGCGGGCTACAACTTCGTCCGCCTGTCGCGCGATCGGCTGGCGAGCGTCGGCGTCGCATCGCTGGCCGCCCTGCTGGGCCTCTGGCTACTCATTGCGCCCAGCGTAATCGACATGGGCAGCGAGACCCTCGCGACCGGGACGGCCGCCTCCGGGGCGGCCATCGCCGCCCTCTCGGCGTACAACGCCTACGCGAACAAGAAGGCCGACGCGCCCGACCACGTCGGCACCCGGGCCTGAACTGCGACGCCCGGCGCTTCGGTGACGACTGGCTTTTTCTCCGCGAACGTCGCCCGTTACGACTCGAGTCGACCACCCATTACGACTCGAGTTGACTACTCATTACGACTCGAGTACCCCATCCGGAACGGACAGCGTCTCGAGCGCGCCGTCTACAGCGATCGTCACACGGGAATCGACGTCGACCGTCGCCACGGACCGCCCGTCGGCGACCAGTCTGACGTCGCCCTCGTCGCGTTCGACCGTCACCGCGAGGTCGTCGTCCGGGAGCACCCACCGCCGGGTCTGCGTGACGAAGGGGGCGATGGGGGCGACGGCGACGGCGTCGACGGCTGCCGAGAGGTGAGGTGCGTCGACGGCGCTGGCGTAGCCGTGACTGCCGGCCGGCGTCGCGATCACGACGCCGTCGGCCCGGAACGTCGCGACCGACTCGCCGCGACTCGAGACGCCGTACTCGGAGATGCGTGCCGGTTCGTCGGTGACGAGCGTGGCGTCGAACAGCGCGTACTCCCGAGCGCCGTCGCGCTCGACCGAGTCGGCTGCGTCACCAGTCGATCCACGTCCGGCCGCGTCGCCGCGGTCCTCGACCTCGAGTCCCAGTATCGGGTGCCGGTGGATCCTCGCGTCTCCCTCGAGGACGGCCTCGAGCGCCGCCGGTAGCCGATCGAGATCGACCGCGTCGATCCCGGTCACGTCGCCGACGGGGAGAACCGGCACGTCGGGTCGCCGTCGAGCGACCGCCGAGAGGGCGTCCTCGCCCGCTACCACGAGAACAGACGGCGACCCCGCGAGCACGTCGGCCGCGTCGCCGCCGACGGCCGTGGCGTCGTGGGCGTCCAGCGTCGGCCGGAGCGCGTCCTCGAGCGACTCGGCGCCGTCGCTCGGTCCCGCCTCGACGTTCGGGTCGACGATGCCGACGACCGGTCGCTCGTCCGCGGACCACGCGGCGTCCATGTCCGCCCGTTGGCGCGGGGCCGAAAAAAGCCGTTGGGTTCCCTACTCGTCGTATAGTACCAACTGAAACTGTTTACACACCGATCGCACTATCCGCGGTTCTCACTCGCTTCGCTCGCTCCGAACCGCGCTCCTGTCGTGCGATCGGGTGTGCACTGACTTTCAGTGGCTACTATAGGGCCAGTCGCCGGTGATCCGCATGCCGTCCGCCAGGTCCTGGGCCTCGAGGTCGGCGGCGATTGCCTCGGGATCGCGGTGCTCGACGGAGGTCTCCTCGCGGGCGAGTTCGACGACGAGGTCGGTCAGGAGGATCGCCTGCTCCCGGAGCGTCCGTTTCTCGAGTTTCTCGATGGTGTCGGCGGAGGTGTGGCCCCAGCCGCGGCCGACGTCGTCCGCGGTCGAGTTGACGTACGCGCCGGGAACGCCCCACTGGACGAACGACCAGTGGTCGCTGTGGGGACCGAGCGTCGGATCCGTCTCGATCGGGTGGCCGTGTCGGTCCGCGATTTCGTCCGCGACGGCCTCGAGGACGTCGAAGCCGTGGGTCGTCACGGAGAGCGTTCGACCGCGCACGACGCCGTCGTTGTTGACGATTGCCTTGATCGTCTCGCGGTCGGTCGACTCGGCGTAGCGCGAGGAACCGACCAGTCCGACCTCCTCGGCGCCGAAGGCGACGAACTCGACGCGGGTCTCGAGGTCGTCCGCCCGCGTCGCGAGCGCGTTCGCGAGTTCGACCACCAGCGCCGTTCCCGCGCCGTTATCCATGGCACCCTCGGCGATGTCGTGGGCATCGACGTGGCTGGTCACGAGGACGCGCTCCTCGGTATCGGGGCCGAGTTCGGCGTGGACGTTCTGACTCCGGGCCGAGTGAACGTCGGCCTCGACCGTCAGTTCGATCTTCTCCCCCGCGAACCGACGGGATAACCGGGCGCCGACCTCGCTCGAGACGCCGACGGCCGGAATCTCGCCGATCGGATCCTCGTCCGTTCCGACGCTTCCAGTCGGGGGCAGACAGCCCTCGACGTGGTTCCGGTAGACGAAGCCGGCGGCGCCCGCGTCGACGGCGTGGTAGTACTTCTCCCGCCGGTGGACGTAGCGGTCGGCGTAGTCGGGGATGTCGCTGCGGACCAGAACGATCGCCCCCTCGAGATCGGCCTCCTCGAAGTCCGCCGGGAGCCCGTAGCCGAGGTCGACCAGCGGCCCGGTCGCGCGTTCGGACGGACTGCGCGGCAGGGCGATGCAGTCCTGGGTCGTCTCGCCGGCCGCGATCGAACTGTCGCCGCGCGTCCAGCCCTGAATCTCGACGGACTCGAGGCGGGCGTTTCGGGCACCGGCGTCGGCCAGCGCGTCGCGAGTCAGTTCGGCGGCCTCGCGCTCGCCATCGCTGCCGGCCATCCGGTTCCCGACGTCGACCAGTTCCTCGAGGTGGCTCCAGCCGACGTCGCTCGTAAAGACGTCACCGATCCAGTCGCTCATACCGACAGCGTGGGGCGACGGCCGGGTAACTGTACCGCTCGCGAACGGCGGTACCGGGGCTCGAAACCGGAGTCGCGGGGCACGGAAAACGAGAGCGATCCAATTAATCGCAACTGACAACATAAACTGGGAAACTTTTTCACGCCCCCCACGCACGGGACGAGTATGCGGGAGACGCTTGCCGACTGGCGACCGGCCATCGACGAGGCGATCGCCGACCTGGTCCCACGCGACGTCGACGCCGACTATCTCGAGTCGTTCTTCGGTGATCCGACCTACGAGTACGATTCCGGGGGGATCCAGCGGGCGCTGTCGACGCCGCTGTGGGACCTCCTCGATCGGGGCGGGAAACGGTGGCGCGCGGTGCTCTTTCTCGTCTTCGTCGAGGGGTTCGGCGAGGACCCCGCCGACTACGTCCACTACGCCTGTATCCCGGAGATCCTCCACAACGGGACGATCATCGTCGACGACGTCGAAGACGGCGCCACGATTCGACGCGGCGAGCGCGCCCTCCACCACGTCTACGGACATGACATCGCGCTCAACGCCGGCAACGCGATGTACTTCCTGCCGCTGAAAGTGCTGACCGAGGACCCCGGCGACCTCCCGGCCGAGCGGCGACTGGCCGCCTACGAGATGCTGATGTACGAACTCAACCGGACCCACCTCGGCCAGGGGATGGACATCTGCTGGCACAACGAACGGGCGGTCCGGGTCGGCGTCGACGAGTACCTCGAGATGTGCGCGTGCAAGACGGGCTGTCTCGCCCGGATCGTCGGGCGCCTCGCGGCCATCATCACCGGCCAACCCGACGACGTGGAGCAAGCCGTCGCGACGTACGCGGAACTGACCGCGGTCGCCTTCCAGATCGGCGACGACATCTTAGACGTCGAACACTCGCTGGGTCGGGCCGGCGACTTCGGCAAGGAGTTCGGCAACGACATCCGCGAGGGGAAGAAGACGCTGCTGGTCATCCACGCGATCGAGGAGAGCCCGCCCGAGCGGGCCGAGCGACTCCAGGCGATCCTCGGCGCCGACTCGAACACCGACGAGGAGATCGCCGAGGCCCTCGCGATCATCGAGGACGCCGGCAGCCTCGAGTACGCCCGCGAGTTCGCCCTCGACCTCGCCGCGACGGCCCGCGAGGAGATCGACCGACTCGCATTCGACGACGAGACGACCCGGAAGCTCCACGAGTTCACCGAGTTCGTCATCGAACGCGAGGCGTGACGGACGGCGACGAGCCGCGCTAAGTACTCGATTAACCAACAGTCACCGGTCGACCACTGTCTCGAGAACGGACGAACGGCCCTAGCTACTACTGGGGGGACGTGGTAGCCCCGAATCGAATGGCCGACCACTCGCGCGCGAACGACAGGGAGCAGCCGACGGCGAGCCCGTGGCCCCTCATGGTCGCGCTCGGGCTCGTCGGCTCGGAGGTCGGGATCGTCGTCGACCTCTTCCCGGTCGCGGTCGGCGGCCTCGTGCTGTTCGCCGCGAGCGTCGCCGGGATCCTCGCCGAGTCCGGCCACGTCGAGAGTCCGTGGCCGCTCGCGACGGGACTGGGCGCCCTGTTCGTCGTCGCGGGTGCCCTGCTGTACGCGCTCGGTACCGGTGTCCTCTCGGTCGCCGCGCTCGAGGGACTCACGGGACTGGCGACCCGCGGCCTCGCGATCGCCGTCGCCGGCGTCGTCACGGTCGCCGGGACGGTCCTCGTTCGCGCTCGAAGACGATCCACCCGCTAACTCCACCCACTCATGAGTAGAGCCGCTTTCGACTCGGAAATCACGCTCGACCTGGCAGTCAACCTGATCCCGCTGGCGATCATGGTCTTCTTCGTCGCCCTCTTCGCGGTGTTCAACCCCTGGGGCGTCGCGATACTGCAGTCGACGATTCAGTTCGCGATCTTGCTGTCGATGATCGCCACGCTCGGGTTCGTCACCTACTACGCGGCGCGCGTGATCGAGGGCGACGAGCGGACCCACCACGACGTCGCGGAACCCGAACTGGAGGAGCACTGACCGCCCGCCGCCGCCGTCAGGTGACGATCAGGACGTACCCCGTCAGCGACATCAGTACCGCGATTCCCACGAGTAACAGCAGGAACAGCTCTTTCTCGGCGAACCGTCGCCGCGAGTCCGCGCCGTCGGAGTCGGTGGTCTCGGAGTGCACGGCTACCTGCGACGCTACGACGTGAGCGGGCAAAAAACCGACGCGGAGTCGCGCGCCAGTAGTACCAACTGAAACTGTTCACACACCGATCGCACGACAATTATGCGATCGGATGTGCACTGACTTTCAGTCGCTACTATAGCGGGCGGGAGACGGCCGTCGAGTAACCGACGGAGAGGATGGGGGTGCAACGGCAGGGTGACAGGACCGGGTCCAGTGCCGACGACCCTGCCGTACGTACACGTAGGACGGCATCCTCGATATCAGTGGCCCCAAACAAATTTGGTTCCCCTCGAGGCGGCGCGAATCTGGCGGAATCGGCCCGCTCGAGCGCGGACGTGAAACCGCAACGGCCTCGTATCCGCGCGGTGAACCGACGGGCGTGACTGGTGATCGCCGACTCGGCGGGCGCCGCGTGGTGGGTGGCCTCGTCCTCGCGCTGAGCGCCGCGACCGCCGCCTTCGGCGCCGTCCTCGGCTACGCCCTCCCCGCGTGGAGCGGCCTCGAGACGATCACCGTCCTCGAGCGGTCGATTCCCGCCACGCCGATCACGTTCGCTCTCTACGGCGGCGTCGCGGTCGCGCTCGTGCTGGGTGCCTTTCTGCTGGTCGTCACGGTGCTGTCGCGGTTCGACGACGACGCGGTCTGACTGCGACGGGTGCCGCGGGCCACTCCGCTTCGAACCCGTCGTCGGTCACTTCGTCCGGCGGTTTCGACGCCGGGACGTCAATCGAGGGGCACACTCACGGCCCCGAGGTCGACCGTTCGCGAGCGGTATCCCGCGGGAATTATCCTCTCCGGCACGCAACCGGCCCGTATGCCGCCGACGAACCTGCTCGTCATGGGGGCCGCGCTGCTGTTCGGGCTCGCGGTCCTCGCCGCCGGAGTGATCATCGCGTCGATGGGTGTCGGCCGGATTCGACTCGCCCGACGGCTCCGTGCGGCCGGGCCGATACCGCTCCGCGAGGTTCCCGACGCGAACCGGCTCGTCGAGTTCGCGGGAACCGCTCGAGCGAGCGACGAGGGAACCCTCGAGGCGCCGGTCTCCGGCACTGCCTGTCTGGCGTACACGGTGCAGTCTCGCTCCCGCGACGAAACGCGGCCGGACGCGACGTGGACCCACGACGCGGCGGTGTCGGCCGGCGTTCCGTTCGTCGTCGACGAGGGCACGGACCGCGTCAGAGTCGACCCCGCGAGCGCCGTCCTCTCGCTGACAGACCGTCCCTCAGCCGCGACGGCCTGGACGGACCGGGCCGACCTCTCGGCCGACGTCCGCGATCGGCTCGCGGGGATCGGCCTTCCGAACGCGGCGACCGACGGCGACGGCGCCGACTCGAGCGACGACCTCCGCGAGTACCGGGAACACCGAGAGTACCGCGAATACCGCCTCGAGCCCGGTGGTGACGTCCACGTCTACGGCGGCACCGTCACCGACGGGGCCGACCGCGCGTCCGATCCCGACGCGCCGGTCACCGTCGCCGGCGACGACTGGTTCGAAGTGTCGGTCGGCGACCGGCCGACGGTGATCCCCGACCGGCAGCGCTCCGGCTCCCTCTACGTGATCTTCGGCGGACTGCTCGCGGTTCCGGGACTGGGGTTCACGCTCGCCGGAATCGTCGGGCTGGTGTCGACGCTCGTGTTGTGACCCGATCCTCGCGTCGTTCCGATCGATCGGGGAAGCGTGGGTGGAACGATCCGGGGACCGTACCGACGGAACGGTGAACGCCAGGGTGGCAGCCCCTCTCGAAGCGGTTCTGCACCGCGCACGAGAGTCTGCGCCGCGTACGAGAACCTCGTCGCGAGCACGGTGACGGTCACGCATCAGGGCGGAGAGTGACGTCATCTCCGTTCCACCTCCGCACGCCCCACTCTGGGTGGTGTATACAACATATCCCCTCTTCCGCAAAGAGGTGCGTTATCCGTGTATGGTTGGGCCACAACAGTCGCACGAATCCGTCAGCACCGTCTTCGAAATGCTCTCACACCGCCGCCGTCGGTACGCCCTCGAGTGTCTTCGGGAGTACGAGAACCCGCTCCCCTTGGCCGATCTCGCCGACGAGGTCGCCGTCCGGGAGCACGACGCGCCGATCACGGAGATCCCACCCGAGGAGGTGAGACGGATCTATCTCACGCTGTACCACACGCACGTTCCGAAGTTGGCGGCCGCGGAGTACGTCGACTACAGTCAGGAACGGGATACGGTCACCCTCCGGGAACACAGCGAGCGCTCCGAGCAGCTTCGAGCACACCTCGAGGCCAGCGGTTGCGCCACGAGCTAATCGGTGACCGGTCGCCGCCTCACGCCAGGCCGATCTCTTCGCTGTAGGCGCCGTACTGCTCCTCGAAGACGCCCATGATCTCGCCCATCGTCGCGTACGCCTTCACGGCGTCGACGATGTACGGGATCGTATTTTCGCCGCGCTCGCTCGCCTCGCGGAGCGCCTCGAGCGCGTCCTCGACGGCCGCGTCGTCTCGATCCGCCTTCACGTCCTCGAGGCGGGCCAGTTGCCGCTCGGCCGTCGTCTCGTCGATCTGGAGGATCTCGGGACTGGTGTCCTCCTCGAGCGTGTACTCGTTGACGCCGACGACGACCTCCTCGCCGCGCTCGACGCGCTCCTGGTACTCGTAGGAGGCCTCCTGGATCTCCCGGAGGAAGTAGCCGTCCTCGATGCCCTTGAGGACCCCGTCGCGGACGGAGCCGTCGCCCATCTCGCGGATCTCCTCGAGGTAGCCCATCACCCGCTGCTCGGTCTCGTCGGTGAGCGCCTCGACCGCGAAGCTCCCGCCCATCGGGTCGACGATGTCCGCCGCGCCGGACTCCTCGGCGATGATCTGCTGGGTGCGCAGGGCGACCCGGACGGCCTTCTCGCTGGGCAGCGCCAGCGCCTCGTCGAAGCTGTTAGTGTGCAGCGACTGCGTGCCCCCCAGCACGCCGGCGAGCGCCTGGATCGTCACCCGAACGACGTTGTTCAGCGGCTGCTGGGCCGTCAGCGACTGGCCCGCCGTCTGCGTGTGGAACTTGAGTCGCTTCGACTCGTCGACCTCCGCATCGTACCAGTCGTCCATCACGCGGGCGTAGATCCGTCTCGCAGCGCGGTACTTCGCGATCTCCTCGAAGAAGGCGTTGTGGCAGTTGAAGAAGAAGGAGAGCCGCGGCGCGAACTCGTCGACCGCGAGGCCACGTTCGAGGGCGTCCTCGACGTAGGCGAAGCCGTCCGCGAGGGTGAAGGCGAGTTCCTGCACCGCCGTCGACCCGGCCTCGCGGATGTGATACCCGGAGACGGAGATTGGGTGGAACTTCGGCGTCTCCTCGGTGCTGAATTCGACGACGTCCGTGACGAGATCCAGCGAGGGCTCCGGGGGGATCACCCACTCCTTCTGGGCGATGAACTCCTTGAACATGTCGTTCTGGAGGGTCCCGCGGAGATTCTCGCGCGGAACGCCTCGCTGGTCGGCCAGCGCGACGTACATCGCGTAGATCACCGGCGCGGAGGGGTTGATCGTGAAGGACGTCGAGATCTCCTCGAGATCGATCCCGTCGAAGAGGATCTCCATGTCACGGAGCGTGTCGACGGCGACCCCCTCCGTGCCGATCTCCCCCTGGCTCATCGGGTCGTCCGAGTCGAGACCCATCAGCGACGGCATGTCGAAGGCCACCGAGAGGCCGGTCTGGCCCTCGTCGATCAGGTAGTGAAAGCGCTCGTTGGTCTCCTCGGCGGTTCCGAAGCCCGCGAACTGGCGCATCGTCCACGTCCGCCCGCGGTACATCGTCGGGTACGGCCCGCGGGTGTACGGCTCCTCCCCCGGGAAGCCCAGATCCTCGAGGTAGTCGAGGTCGGCGACGTCCTCGGGGGTGTAGAGCCGATCGACGTCGAGATTCGAGACGGTCGCGAACCGGTCCTTGCGCTCCCCGTGGGCGTTGAGGGTGGGCTCGAGCGTTTCCGCCTCCCACTCGTCGGTGGCCTCCCGGATCGCCGCGAGCTCCTCGTCGTCGTACATGGGTGCAATATTTGCCGAACGCGGCATTAAGGATTCCGGGGATTGGTAGCCCGTGACGAAGGTCAGCCGTCGGCTCGAGGGACGTCTTCGCCGGCTCCGCGAGCGGCGACGAACCGATCAGGCGAACCGGCTGAACTCGGTACCCCCGCAGTCACAGCGGTCGCCCAGTCCGATCAGGAAGACGTCCCCGTCGGCTTCGATCTCGGCGGTGAAGATGGACTGGCAGTCCGCACAGCGCACGGCGGTCTTTCGCTGGGTCTGGGTTCGTGCCATACTAATCTGAACGGCCGATGACGTGTTGAATCCGTTCCCAACGTACAGTGGGACGAGGGGCCAAAACCGTGCGCATCGACCGGAGCGTCGGCGCCGGCGGTGGGACTACCGCTCCGCCAGCCACTCCAGCGCGTCGGATTCGCTCTCGAACGTGCGGTACGTGAAGCCGGAATCGGGTTCGTTCACCATCCGTTCGATTTCCTCCATATCCAGGCGCGCGACCGCGGAGTCCGCGTGGACGCCGGCCCCCATCCCGACGCCCTGATCGATCAGCCTCGGTACCCAGGTGTCGGCGATCCAGCGCTTGTCCTCCTCCGGATGCGCCATAAACGCCTCGGCGTTCACCACGTACCGGTCGGCGTCCGCCGCCTCGAGGACCGCCGCCCACTCGTCGAGGACCTCGCGGAGTTGCTCCCCGGAGACGTACTGCGTGTACGTGAAGATCGCTACCCCCGACTCGTCGTCTCGTTCGATCGTGTAGTCGTCGCTCCGTTCGAGTACCGTCCTCGACATACGGAGGGGTTGTCGACGCCCGCTTGTAACTATTCAGGCGCGATTATCATTGCTGATAGTCGATCCGAACGCGGTCGCCTCGAG
The DNA here is from genome assembly GCF_017352155.2 of Haloterrigena alkaliphila. Lineage (NCBI taxonomy): Archaea > Methanobacteriati > Methanobacteriota > Halobacteria > Halobacteriales > Natrialbaceae > Haloterrigena > Haloterrigena alkaliphila. The sequence continues at coordinate 2,701,264 of NZ_CP071462.1, read as the reverse complement.
AGAAGCGAGTACGGCCCCTCGAGATCGCGGATGCGAGTTGGGCCGAGTGAGTGCCGGTCGGAACGGAGGCGAGTGCGACGCGCTCGGCGCACCCCTCATTCGTCGGTCTGCAGCCGTTTGGTCGTCTGGACGAGCGGGTGCCGGGCGTAGTCGACGACGTCGATGTCGTCGATCCGCTCGAGTTCCTCCTTTTCGGCCGTCTTGGCCATTCCGAGGTCGATCTCGCGGTCGACGACGATGACGTAGGCGTCCATCTCGTCGATCCCGAGTCGATCCGCGGCGAGGACGCGGTGGTGACCGTCGGCGAGCAACAGGGTGCCGTCGTTGTCGATGACCACCAGCGGTTCGGCCAGCCCGTGCTCGAGTTCGTAGCGCCGGCCCTCGAGTTCGTCGGCGTAGACCCGGCCCTGCGTGGGCGTCAGGTCCGCGAGCGCGACCGTCCGCCGCGCCTGATCGAGGTCGGTGTCGTGGATCTCCTCGAGCGTGCGCATCAGTTTGCCGACCTTCTCGGGCGTCGCGCGCTCGATCTGACTCCGGATGACGTCGGCGTTGGAGATGATGCCCACGAGGTTGCCGGCGTCGTCGACGACGGGCAGTTTCTGGATCCCCGAGCGGAGGATGACGCGGGCGGCCTCGGTCACCTTCATCTCGGGGTGGGCCACGAGGAGGTCCGTCGTCATCACCTTGAACAGGGGATCGTCGTCGTCGGCCAGCAGCAGGTCGCGGGCGCTGACGAACCCCTCCACGCGGCGGCGTTCGCAGACGGGAAAGCCGCTGTGCTCGTCGCTTTCGGCGATCCGGGCCGCGACCTCGCCGACGGTCTCGTCGGGGGCGACCGTCGCCACGTCGCGCGTCATGTACTCCTCGACCCGGGGTTTGGTCCTGTCCGACACGACGTCCATACGCGAGTCAACGGCCTCCGGGCGCAAAAACGTGTCTTCGCGAGGGAGTCGACGATCCGCTGCGGTCGTCACTCCGGGTCGAGTCGGACCCCCCGCCGCTACGCCGATTCCTCGCCCTCGTCCTCGGACGCGACCCGCTCGCTCGCGGGCGTGGCCTCCTCGTCGTCGACGTCGAACAGCCACTCGCTGGTCTGGGTGTAGGTGCCGACCGGGACCCCCGGACGGGTGTCGATCGCCTCGAAGAACCGGTTGGTGATGACCTCCTCGACGACGCTGACGATCGATTCCACCTCGTCCTCGTCGTCGGCACTGCCGAGGATGCCGATCTCGAGTTGCGCGCCGGCCATGTCGCCGTGGCCGCCCGCGCTGCCGATCCGGTCGAAGGCGTCCCGGAGGGCCTCCCCGAGGTCGACGTCGCTCGCCCGCGAGCGCGCCGAGAGGAACACCATCTCGTCGCGGAATCCGAACACCAGCGTCGTCTCGACCCCCTCCATCAACAGCAGTTGGTCGGCCGCCTGCGGCAATGCGTCGCGGTCGCTCATCATCCCGACGCTCGCGACGGCCACCGACTCCCGCTGGATGCGGTTCTTGATCGCCCGGGCGATCGTCTCTAAGGTCTCGCCCTCGACCGTCGGCTGTTCGATCTGGCTCATGACCGACGCGTCAACGTAGGGCCACAGGAGCGACGCGGCGTTGAAGTCCGCCGCGGAGACCTCCCGCGTGAAGTCGTTCGTGTCGATCCGGATGCCGTACAACAGCGCCGTCGCGGTCGCGCGCCGGGGCTCGAGGCCGAACCGGTGGAGGTAGTCGGTCAGGACGGTGCTGGTCGCGCCGGCGTGTTCGCGCAGGTCGACGAACTCGCCGGGCACCGGGCCGCGGGGCGGATGGTGGTCGATGACGATGTCGACGTGCAGATCCTCGGGAAGTTGATCGTTGACCCCGGGCCGGGAGTGATCGACCAGCGCGAACGCGGCGTACTCCTCGATGGAGTCCGTCGGCGAGAGGTTCCGCAGGTCGAGATCGAGCAGGTTGACCATCGCGCGGTTCTCCTGGTGGGAGATCTCGCCGAAGTAACAGGCGTCGGCGTCGACGCCCACCTCCGTGGCGATGTCGACCAGCGCGACGGCGCTGGCGATCGCGTCCGGATCGGGGTTGTCGTGCATGACGACCGCCAGCCGGCCGTCGATCCCCGCGAGTCGCTTCCGGAGCCCGATGGCGGCGTCGGCCGACGGGCTCACGATGCCGTCGAGCACGTGATCGACCATCGCCCCCCGCGCGTCGACGACGTGGTCGGCGAGCTCCTCGAACCGCGTTCTGTTGGCCTCGGTCGCGTTGCCGCCCATGTAAGCCACGATCGACGCCGTCGGGAACCGATCCCGGGCGCGCTCGAGAGCGGTCCGGTTGACGTCGGTGCGGTCGCTGGCGACGAAGATCACGTCCGGCGCGTCGAGGCTCGCGATCACCGACGGATCCGTCGGGTCCCCGAACCGGGCCGGAATGCTCTCGTCCCGGAGCGTCTCGACGATGCTCTGGTCGTCGGTCACGACGAGCAGTCGGTTGGCGTCGCCTCCGTCGCGCTCGGGCAGCTCCTCGACGACCTGCCGTCCCACCGTTCCGCACCCGAGCACGAGCCGGAAAACCATGTATCGCGCTTTGCAACCCGACGGGGAAAAACTACCGGGTCGGCTCGGCGCCGCTGCCGTCGTCCGTCAGTCTCGTACGGACCGCTGTAAGTCGTTTCCGGAGCAACCTCGATCGTCCTGTGGTTGCTCCGGTAAATCGGTACAGCAGACCGTCTCAGCCCACGATCGACGCGGCGGTCTCGAGGGCGGCGTCGACGACCGGGCCGAAGCCGGGCAGGATGACGATCGTCATCACCGCGGCCGCGACGATCGCGGCGTAGAGCCCGGTCGGCTGGCGAGTCGATCGCGGGTCATCGGCGGCTCCTCGATCCACAGCGCCTTGACCAGCCGCGAGTAGTAGTACAGCGAGAGCGCGCTGTTGACCACGAGCGCGCCGGCGACGGCCAGCATCGCCGTGTTCGCGGCTGCCGCCTCGAGCGCCCCGACGAACAGGAAGTACTTGCTGAAGAAGCCGCCGAAGGGCGGGATGCCGGCGAGGCTGAAGAGGAAGACGGCCATCGCCGCGCAGGCGACCGGCGCCTGCGTCGAGAGGCCGTTGTAGTCCTCGAAGGTGCGACCGACGCCCCAGTGTTCGGCCAGCGCGACGAACAGGAACGCGCCCGTGTTCATGAAGCCGTAGACGAGCAGGTGCATCAGCGCCGCCCCCATCACGAGTTCGCCGCCGTCGGCCGACAGGCCCGCCAACCCGATCAGGGCGTAGCCGGCGTGGCCGATCGACGAGTAAGCGAGCATCCGCTTGACGTTCTCCTGGGTCGCCGCCGCGAAGTTGCCGACCGTCATGGTAACGATCGCGAGCACGATGAACGCGACCGTCCAGTCGAAGCCGATCGCGCCGCCGATCTCCTCGAGCGGGAAGGCCACGTTGAACACGCGAAAGGCGATCACGAAGCCGGCGGCCTTCGAGGCCGAGGAGAGGAACGCGCTGATCGGCGCGGGCGCGCCCTCGTAGGCCTCGGGCGCCCAGAAGTGGAACGGGACGCTGGCGGTCTTGAACGCGATCCCCCCGAGCAGCATCAGGATGCCGAGCCCGAGGAGGCCGCCGTGGACCTCGACGTCGTCGTTCCCGATGACGTCCGCGATGGCCGCCAGGTCCAGGTAGCCGGTCGCGCCGTAGACCAGCGAGATCCCGTAGACGAAGATCGCCGACGAGAGCGCGCCGATCAGGAAGTACTTCAGGCCGGCCTCGACGCTGCCGCGGTTGTCCTTGAGGATCGCCACGAGGGCGTACGACGGTAGGCTCGTCAACTCGAGCGCGATGAAGATCGTCACGAGGCTGTCGGCGGCGGCGACCGTCGACATCCCGGTCGCGGCCAGCACGACCAGCGAGTAGTACTCGGCCTGGTAGGTGTGGCCCTCCAGGTAGTCGTAGCTGGCGACCACGACCAGCGCCGTCACGATGGCGACGACGATCATGAAGTACAGCGCCAGCTGGTCGACGACGAGGCCGTGAATCGGCTCGACCACGCCGCGACCGCCGTCGATCGTCGGTACGCCGACGCCGGCGGCGGTGTACCAGACCGCGACGGCCAGCGACGCGAGCGCGCCCGTCGCCGCGGTCCCCGCGAGCAGCGCGCGGTTCGTCGATCGCGGCGAGATGCTGTCCACGAGGAACAGCACCAGCCCGGTCAGCGCCAGGATCAACGGCGGCGCCAGCGCGGCCCACTCGGGCAGTTGGTACACCGCCATCACAGTTCACCTCCGGTCAGGATCGGATCGACTGCGTCGGTTATCATCTCGAACAACAGGTCGGGGGCGACGCCGAGGGCGATGATGATGCCCAGCAACACGAACATCGGTGCGAGGTCGTGCAGCGGCGCCGCGCCCACGTCGTAGTCGGTCTCGAGTCGGTACGGGCCGAAGATGGTCCGCTGGAGCGCGAACAGCAGGTAGCCGGCGACGAGGACGATGCCGAACATCGCCAGCGCGGTGAAGACGGGCGCGTAGGGGAAGTCCGCGCCGAACGCGCCGAAGAAGATGAAGTACTCCGCCGCGAAGCCGCTCATCAGCGGCAGCCCCATGTAGCCGAAGGCGCCGGCGACGAGGATCCCCGCCGCGACCGGCATCCGATCGGCCAGCCCCGACATGTCGCCGACGTTGCGGGTGTGGGTCGCGTTGTAGATGACGCCGACCGCCATGAACATCAGCCCCGAGATGAGGCCGTGGGAGACCATCTGGAACGTCGCGCCGCCGACCCCGAACTGGGTGTAGGCGATCAGGCCGAGGATGACGTACCCCATCGACGACACCGAGGAGTAAGCGACGATCCGCTTCAGGTCGGTCTGGGCCAGCGCCAGCATCGCGCCGTAGATGACGCTGATCACCGCGATGGCGGCGATCGGGACCGCGAACGCCTCGACTTGCTCCGGGAACATCGTGAAGTTGAACCGGAGCAGGGCGTAGGTCCCCATCTTCAGCAGGACGCCCGCCAGCAACACGGAGGCCGGCGTCGGCGCCTGCACGTGAGCGTCGGGGAGCCACGTGTGGAACGGCACCACCGGGACTTTCACGGCGAAGCCGAGGAACATCGCGACGAAGACGATCGAGGCGAGGGTGGTTCCCTCGAGGCCGAAGACCCCTTCGGGGCCGGTCTCGATCATCGCCGACGCGATCTCGGGGAGCGCGAACGACGTCACCGCGTCGCCGAGGGCGAACACGAGCGTCACGAACGCGCCGAACATCAGCAGCGACGCGACGTTCGTGTAGACGAAGAACTTGATGGCGGCGTACTTCCGGTCCGGACCGCCCCAGATCCCGATCAGCAGGTACATCGGGATCAGCACGGCCTCCCAGAAGATGAACCAGACGAAGAAGTCGAGCGCCGCGAAGACGCCGATCAGGTTCGCCTCGATGAACAGGACGAGCCCGTAGAACTGGGACTCGCGGCGGTCGATCGGCGTCCACGAACTCAGGATCGCCAGCGAACAGAGGATCGTCGTCAACACCACCAGCGGCAGGCTGATGCCGTCGAGACCGACGACCCACGAGATCGAGTACTCGCCCAGCTGAATCCACTCAACGCGGGATTCGAAGGCGAGGTCGCCGCCGAGCAGGGCGTTGCCGCTGCCGTCGAAGGCCGCGAACAGCCACAGGCTGAGCGCGGCGGGCACCAGGCTGATCGCGAAGGCCAGTTTGCCCGCGTAGCGATTCGGCACGACGAACGTGACGAGCGCGCCGACCAGTGCGACTGCGATCAGTGCTTCGATCATCATTAGAACCACCCTCCGTAGAGTCCGAGCGCCGCAAGCAGGGCGACGAATCCGGCCACCAGCAGCGCCGCGTAGTTCGTCACCAGTCCGGTCTGGATGCGTTTGACCCAGCTACTACCGAACAGGCTGCCCGTCGAGACGCCGTCGACGGCGCCGTCGACGACGGTCCGATCGAACAGATCGGCCGCTCGAGCGAGCGGCAGCGTCAGCCCCTCGGCGAGCCAGACCTGGTACTCGTCCTGGTAGTAGTTGTCCCGCAGGACGCTGTACGCGCCGCCGAGTTTCGTCGCGTGCCGTTCCGGTTCGGGCACGTTGTAGAGCGTGTGGGCCGCGAACGCGCCGGCCAGCGCCAGCCCGAGCGACAGGCCCGCGCTCAGGAGCATGGTGATAGTCTCCGAGCCGACGTAGCCCTCCTCGAAGGCGACCGTCTCGTGGTACGCGTGGTAGGTCAGCCCCTCGACGGAGCCGTACTCGCCGTCGAGCCAGTGCTCGAGGAACGCGATGTCCCACCCCGCGATGTGGGCGATCGGCGCGAGATTCACGAAGCCGGCGACGGCCGCGAGGACGCCGAGGACGACCAGCGGCGCCTTGATCGACCAGCCGACGCCGTGGGGGTCTTCCGCGGTCTCCGTCCGGGGTTCGCCGTGGAAGGTCAGGAAGACCATCCGGAACGTGTAGAAGCCGGTGAAGAAGACGGCGAGCAGCCCCATCGCGTACGCCGCGAGGATCACGGGCTGCTCGAGGCCGACGATCAGCGCGTCGAACAGCACCTCGTCTTTCGACCAGAAGCCGGAGAACGGCACGATCCCCGCGAGCGCGAGCGCGCCGGCGAGGAACGTGTAGTAGGTGACCGGCGCCTTGTCCTTCAGGCCACCCATCTCCCACATGTCCTGTTCGTGGTGCATGAGGACGATGACGGCGCCGGAGCCGAGGAACAGCAGGGCCTTGAAGAAGGCGTGGTTCATGAGGTGGAAGACCCCGGCGACGTAGCCGCCGACGCCCAGCCCCAGCATCATGTAGCCGTACTGGCTGATCGTCGAGTACGCCAGCACCTGCTTGATGTCGTCCTTGACGACGCCCATCGTGGCCGCGAACAGCGCGGTGAAGCCGCCGACGAACGCGATGATCGCGAGCGCGGTCGGGCTGAGCGCGTAGTAGCCGAACATCCGCGCCACGAGGTAGACGCCGGCCGCGACCATCGTCGCCGCGTGGATGAGCGCGGAGACGGTCGTCGGGCCTTCCATGGCGTCGGGTAGCCAGGTGTGGAAGGGGAACTGCGCGGATTTGCCCAGTACGCCGCCGAGCACGAGCAGTCCGGTGATCGTCACCCACGTCTGGGCGTCGAAGCCGAACAGCGTCGCGCCGTCGTCGATGGCCGCCTCGGCGGCGACGACGAACGAGTCCTCGCCGGCGAAGCCGACCGTGCCGAACGTCGCCGCGATGGCGACGACCCCGATCAGGAAGAAGTAGTCACCGAAGCGGGTGACCAGGAACGCCTTCTTCGCGGCCGAGGGGGCAGATTTCGTGCGGAACCAGAACCCGATCAGCAGGTACGAACAGAGGCCGACGAGTTCGAAGAACATGAACGCCATCAGCAGGTTGTCCGCGACGACGAACGCGAGCATGCTGAAGGTGAACAGACCGAGGCTGGCGTAGTACCGCGGGAGCCCGGTCTCGCCCTCGTCGTTCATGTAGCCGAGGCTGAACACGTGGACGAGGAAGGCCACGAGCGAGACGATGACCAGCATGAGCGCCGAGAGCGGGTCGATCAGCAGCCCGAAGCTGAAACTGATCCCCTCGGCGCCGGCCTCGGCCGCGGCCGAACCGGCCGTCCACTCGTAGAGCGGTTCCGAATTGTGTCTCACTTCGCCGCCCGCGACGGTGACGAGCATCCACAGCGAGAGCAGCAGGGAGCCGCCCGTCGCTATGATGCCCGCGAACGCGCCCTTCTTCGGCATGTACGTCCCGAAGACCAGGGCGACGACGAACGCCACGAGCGGGAACACCGCGATCGCCGGAGCGTATGCGAATGCGTCTGCCATTGGTTACCACCTCATCGTCGTCGGAACCGTGACGTCGACGTCACGGAAGTTGCGGTACAGCACCAGGATGATCCCGAGTCCGACGGCCACCTCGGCGGCGGCGAGCGCCATCGTGAACAGCGCGAACACCTGCCCCGTGAGGTTGCCGTGGTAGAACGCGAACGCGATCAGATTGACGTTCGCCGCGTTCAGCATGAGTTCGACGGACATCAGGAACAGCAGTGCGTTACGACGCGTCAGCACCCCGAAGAGGCCGATGCAGAACATCGCCATCGAGAGCAACACGTAGTACTCGACGGCGACCGTCATCGGTCCTCACCCCCGCTCGAGTCCGCATCGGAATCGCCAGCGGCGGTCGTCTCGGTCCCGGCCGTACCGCCGTCGGTCGCCGTCGACTCCGAGCGACCGAAGCCGCTCGAGTCGACCGCCGGACGCGCGCCCGTATCGGGGTTCTTGGAGCGCGAACTGGACAGCGGGCCGACGGGTTCGCCCTCCTCCTCGCGCTTCGCGAGGACGAGCGAGGCGTCCAGCGCCGCGTCCAGTGCGATCGCGATCAGCAGGAACGCGGCGAGGAACGGTTCGGTGGCCGACATCCCGCCGTCGGTCGACGCCAGTTCCGGCAGGTCGAACAGCGCGTAGCCGATTTCGGACGTGATCGCGATGCCGTCCGGGAAGCCGGTCATCTCGCCGAACGACGTGTTCAGGGCGATCAGCGCCATCAGCCCGAAGAGGGCGACGGCGAGCAGTCCGGGAACGAGCGTCTTGCCGAGGCGGAGTCGCGGTCCGGTCGTCACGCCTGCGTCACCCCCTCGCTATCGTCCGACTCGAGCTGGGTGAGCATGACGGCGAACGTGATGAGGACGAGCACCCCGCCGACGTAGACGAGGATCTGCATCATGGCGACGAACTCGGCCGCCAGCATCACGAAGTGCACCGCGATGCTCAGCAGCGCGACGCCGAGCATGAGCGCAGAGTGCCACGGGTCCTCTAGCAGGACCACGCCCAGCGCGCTGAGCAACGTCACGAGCGCGAACGCCGCGAACGCGATCGTCTCCAACATGGTTACTGGTAATCGACCTCCCCTTCGCCCTCGCCGATCCACGCGCCCCGGTCGGGTTCGCGCGACTCGAGCGGGTCGATGTCCTTGTACCACGGGACCGCCTTCAGCTGCTCCTTGTTGTAGACGAAGTCGTGTTTCGTGTCCGCGGTGAACTCGAAGTTCTGGGTGAGCAGGATGGCGTCGACGGGACAGACCTCCTCGCAGAGCCGGCAGTAGACGCACTGCCCGATGTGGAGGTTGTACTGTTCGCCCTCTCGCTGGTCGTTCGTGACGATCTGGATCGTGTCGTTCGGACAGACGTTCTCGCACTGGCGACACCAGATACACCGCTCCTGGCTGAACTTGTGAACGCCCCGGAACCGCGGGGAGACGTCCGGTGCGGTCTCGGGGTACTCCACCGTGAAGGTGGAGCCGTCCAGCGCGTGCTTCATCGTCGTGGCCATGGATTTCAGGATTCCGATCATGCTATCAGCCCCACAATTACCGCGGTCAGGACGAGATTGGCGAACGAAAGGACGAGCAGTCCCTTCCAGCCGATCTCGATCAGTTGGTCGATCCGGACCCGGGGCACCGCCGAGCGGAGCCACTGGGTCAGGAGGAATATCGCCCAGATCTTGATGAGGAACCAGACGATTCCCGGCAGGAGTGGTCCGGCCGGGCCGCCGAGGAAGATGGTCGCGATGATCGCGCCGCCGAGGAAGATGTGGAGGAACTCCCCGAGGTAGATCAACACGAAGTAGACCGAGGAGTACTCGGTCTGGTAGCCGGCGACGATCTCGGTCGGCGCCTCCGGCGTGTCGAAGGGGTTGCGGCCGACCTCCGCGAAGTTCGCCACCAGGAAGAGGACGAACGCGAACGGGTTGACCAGCGCGTACCACGCCGGAATCGCCACGATGCCGAGGTCGAACAGGGGCTCGGCTTGTGCCGCGACGATCTCGCTCGTCTGCAACGACCCGGCGAAGATCACGACCGACATCCCGGTGACGACCAGCGGGATCTCGTAGGCGATGTTCTGTGCCACCGCGCGGAGGCCGCCGAGCATCGAGTACTTGTTCGCGGACGCGTAGCCGGCCATCACCAGTCCGAGGCTCGCGATGCCGGCGACGGCGAAGACGTACGCCAGCCCGACTTCCGGGTCGGCGAGGTGGATCCCGCTGCCCATCGGAATGACGGCGAAGCCCAGCAGGGCCGAGCCGGCGACGACGATCGGCGCGAGGTCGTACGCCGGTCGATCGGCGTTCTCGGGAACGATCAGCTCCTTCGACAGCAGCCGAACGGCGTCTGCGACGATGATGAACAGTCCCGCTGGCCCGAGCCGGTTGACCGCGATGCGGTCCGTGAACGCGGCGGTGATCTTCCGTTTGGCCCACGGGCCGGCGACGCCGGTCATCGCGAGCATCAGGTTTCCGATGATGAACGCCGCGATGAACGTCGCGAGCAGTTCGCCCCCGACGCCGAAGCCGTCCAGTCCCGTCAGGTCGCCGATCCGCTCGGGGAGCAAGACGGTGTCGTCGCTCTGCAGCGGAACCGCGGTGAGTCCGCCGACCATACCTATCGGTCCACCTCCCCGAGCACGATGTCGAGACTACCCAGCGACGCGATCAGGTCGGGGACGTACTCTCCGTTGGACATCTCCGGCAGCGCCGAGAGGTTGTGGAAACACGGGCTACGGATCTTGAACCGTGCGGGCTTGTCAGTCCCGTCGGATCGGATGTAGATCCCGAGTTCGCCCTTCGCCCCCTCGACGGCCCGATAGACCTCCGTGTCCGCGTCCGGCTTGAGGGTGCGGGGGACGTTGGCCTGGATCTCCCGCTCGTCTTCGGGCCAGTCCTCGATGAGCTCGAGACACTGCTCGATGATCTTGGCCGACTCCTCGACCTCCTGCATCCGCACGAGGACGCGGCTGTAGTTGTCACAGCCCGGTTCGGTGACGACGTCCCACTCGAGTTCGTCGTAGTAGCCGTAGGGGTCGTCCCGTCGGAGGTCGTACTCGATCCCGGAGCCGCGAGCGACGGGGCCGGTACAGCCGTAATCCTTCGCGACCTCGGGCTCGAGGACGCCGGTGTCGTGCGTTCGAACCTGGAAGATCTCGTTGCCGGTGAGCAGGTCGTTGTACTCGTCGACCTTGGCGGGGAGTTCGTCGAGGAAGTCCCGACACTTCTCGATGAACTCCGCGCGGGGTTCGGGGAGGTCCCAGGCGACCCCGCCGAGTCGGAAGTAGTTGAACATCAGCCGCTGTCCCGTGAGGTCCTCGAGGATGTCCTGCACGACCTCCCGATCGCGCATCCCGTACTGGAAGATGGCGGTGAAGTCGCCGTAGACGTCCAGCGCGAACGTCGCCAGCGCGAGCATGTGGGAGGCGATCCGACAGAACTCGGCGCCCATGGTCCGGATCACCTGGGCGTAGTCGGGGACCTCGATGTCGGCCAGATCCTCCGCGACGCGCGCGTAGGCCCACTCGTTGAGCAGGCCCGCCGAGACGTAGTCCCAGCGGTCGGGATAGGGCATGATCTGGTGGCGGTAGGTCCCGTTCTGGCACATCTGTTCCTCGCAGCGGTGCAGGTAGCCGACGTCGGGATCGACGTCGACGACCGTCTCGCCGTCCAGCACCGTCTCGAGGTGGAGCACGCCGTGGGTCGCCGGGTGGTGGGGACCGATGTTGAGGAACATCGTGTCCGATTCGTCGTCGTGGTGGTCCGGCTGGATCGGGTTGGCGTGTTCCGTGAGGGTGACGACCTGGGGCTTCTCCTGGTCGTACTCGAGCGAGAGCGGGTGTCCCTGCCAGGTTTCGGGCAGGAGGATCCGCCGGGGATCGGGGTGGCCCTCGTAGTCGATCCCGACGAGGTCGAACGCCTCTCGCTCGTGCCAGTCGGCGGTGGAGAACACCGACGCGGCCGACTCGCTGACGGGATCGTCGATCGACGTCGGAACGACGATCGACACCTCCTGGGTCCGGTCGGCGTACTTGGTCAGGTGGTAGATCGACTCGTACCGGTCCTCGTACTGCTGGGCGGTCAGGTTCGAGAGGTGGTCGAACCCGGCCTCCTCCTTGAGGTCCGAGAGGACGTCCCGGACGTCGTCCGGCCGGACGACGAAGCCCGGCGCGTTCAGGTGATCGTCTCGCGCGAGCGCGCGATCACCGATCAGCGCTTCGAGGTCGTCCTCGGAGACCTCGACCGGTGGCCGTCGCCGTCCGCGCTCGAGTCCCGTGCTCATGGCGAATCAGCCCAGTTGTAGCGCATGACGAGGTCGTCCTCGTCGATCTCGCTCGCCAGTTTCTGGACGAGTTCGTCCTCCGGCAGGTCGCCGAACTCCTCGAGTTCGTACGGTTTGACGACGACCGGGGACGACTCGCCGTTGCGGATCCGCTCCTGGAGTTTGGCGATGCCGTAGACCAGCGCCTCGGGCCGGGGCGGACAGCCCGGGACGTGGATGTCGATCGGGATGATCTCCTCGGCACCCTTGACGACGTTGTACCCTTCCTGGAAGGGGCCGCCGGAGATCGTACACGACCCCATCCCGACGACGAACTTCGGTTCGGGCATCTGGTCGTAGACGCGTTTCATGCGGGGCCCGAACTTGGAGACGATCGTCCCGGGAACGATCATCACGTCCGCCTGTCGCGGCGAGGCGCGGGGAACGCCGGCACCGAAGCGATCGAGGTCGTGCTTGATCGCGTACGTGTGCATCATCTCGATGCTGCAACAGGCGATCCCGAACTGCAGCATGAACATCGAGTTGCCCCGGACCCAGTTCATGAACTTGTCGAACTTCGTGAGAATGAACGGCGTCGAGCCGAACGCCTCCCGAAGCTTGGAGTTGAACCGGTCGTCGGGACCCTCGCCGATCCGGGAGTCGCGAGTGTCCGTCGACGGTGCGGTGCTGTCGTGGATCGATTGCCGTGGATTGTTGCTACTCATGTCGGTCAGAGTCGGCCGCTGCCTGACGGGGTGTCTGTGCCCACTGTACTGCGCCGTTGCGCCACGCCCACGCGAGTCCGACCAGCAGGATGGCGACGAACAGCAACATCGGCCCGAGTATCTCGAGCAGGGCGATGTCGTCCGATTCGACGGCATCCAGGTACACGACCGCCCACGGGAACAGGAGGACGGTTTCGATATCGAAGACGAGGAACAGAAGTGCAACCGTGTAGTACTGGATGTTGAACCGGACTCGGGTCCCGCCGGTGGGAATCTCGCCACTCTCGTAGGTGGCGCGTTTACTCGTTTCGGGGACGGTCGGCCGCAAGAGGTACGATACCGCCATCATTCCCAGCGGTATCAGCAACCCCACGAGCGCCAGCGCCCCGATAGCGATCCAGTCGTTCATCTCCGTAACGTTCGGAGGTTCTTACCGCACGCATATAAGGGTTGATTGTTCGATTTGCGGCCGCAGACGGGCTACAGCGGCGACTTCCGGGAGATCAATCCCTCCTGAATAATCGCCTTATACGATATATGTCCGTTTCAGGAGTATCGAATTCGGTATCGCGCGATTACTACGAGCGATAAATCGCGTTACTGCGGTCCGGTCGACGGGTTGCAGTCGACGTCCCCGATATCCGCAACCGACCGAATGACCAGTTCTCGTCGCCGTGAGCCCGACGGAGCGAACGGACAGTAATCGCCCGAAGGGGGTGCTATTCGCTCGAGAACGCCGCGGTTCCCCGATCGTGAAGCCGCCGTGAAACGTCGCCGACGCCCTCGCGGAGGTCCTCGTGGTAGTCGACGAGCGCCTCGCGGACGGCCTCGTGCTGGCGCGCGAGGATCTGGGCCGCGGAGAGCGCCGCGTTGAACGACTTCCCCGCGTCGACGGCGACCAGCGGCGCCCCGGTCGGCATCCCGATGACGCTGTCGACGGACTTCTCCTGGACCGGCACGCCGATTACGGGCAGCGGGTAGGCGATCGAGGCGGTCATGTTCGGTAGATCCGCCGACTTGCCGCCCGCGCCGGCGATGATCACCTCGAGGCCCCGATCCTCGGCGGTCTCGGCGTAAGCGGTCATTAAGTCCGGCGTTCGGTGGGCCGATGTCACGTACGTCTCGAACGTGAACCGCGCTTCGGGCGGGTTCTCGTAGTCCGTCTGCTCGGCGAACCCGAGTTCGTCGACGAAGGCGTCGTAGGCCCCGCGACGGCGGCCGCCGGTCATCATTGTCTCGAGGTCGGAGTCGCTGCCCATGACGATGCCGACGTCGGGCGTCTCCTCGTCCGGGCGGTCCTGCTCGGCCTCGCGGCGAAGCCGGTCGATGAGGTCGCTAACGCTGTCGCTCATGGGTGATGATGTGCGGGCGGATGACTTGAAACGGTGGCAAACGGGACGGCCAGTAGCTCAGTTTCGGAACGTCACCGCGTCCTCGAGGTCGCGCGCGGTCTCGAGCAAGTCCTCGACGTCGGCGCCCTCGCGTTCGCCGGAGACCGTCACGTGCCCCATCTTGCGCAGCGGCCGGACCTGGCGCTTCCCGTACCAGTGGAGGTGCGCGCCCGGCGTCTCGAGGATGCGGTCGATGTCTCCCAACTCCGCGCGCTGCTCCTCGTCGACGTCGCCCAGCAGGTTCGTCAGCACGGTCGGCGAGCGCAGTTCGGTCGACCCGAGCGGCCAGCCCAACACGGCGCGGGCGTGCTGTTCGAACTGCGAGCTCTGGGCCCCCTCGATGGTCCAGTGGCCCGAATTGTGCGGGCGCGGCGCGATCTCGTTGAGCAGGATTTCCTCCTCGGGCGTTTCGAAAAGTTCGATCCCGTAGACGCCGCGGCCGTCCATCACCTCGAGGACGTCCCGAGCAACGTCGTAGGCGCGTTCCGCGGCCGCCTCGCTCGAGCGCGCGGGCACGATCGTCTCCCGAAGGATCTCGTCGACGTGGACGTTCTCCCCCAGCGGGAACGTGGCGACTTCGTCCTCGCCCTTGACCGCGATGACCGACACCTCGCGCGCGAAGTCGACGAACGACTCGACCATCGCGGGGCCGGCGACCGACTCGAGCGCCTCCTCGGCGTCGGCTTTCGACTCGACGGGGACGTTCCCCCGGCCGTCGTAGCCGCCCGTTCGCGCTTTGAGCATCACCGGCGCGCCGCAGTCGTCGATGGCGTCGCGGATATCGTCGGCGTCCGCGACCTCACGGAACGGCGGCACCGGGACGCCCGCGGCCTCGAGTTCGCGTTTCTGAACGAGCTTGTCGTGGATCGTCCGCAGCGTCGACGGCTTCGGGTGGACCGGCGTCCCCGAGTCCTCTCCGACGCGCTCGAGGACGTCCTGGTCGGCCAGTTCGATCTCGAAGGTGAGCACGTCCGCGCGCGCGGCGAGCTCGCGGATTCCGGCTTCGTCGTCGAAATCCGCGACGATCTGGTCGCGGGCGACCGGCGTCGCCGGACAGTCGGGCGTCGGATCGAGCACGACGACCTCTACCCCCAGCGGTGCGGCCGCCTCGGCGAGCATCCGTCCGAGCTGTCCCCCGCCGACGACCCCGAGCGTCGGTCCCGGCGTCTGGAGCGTTGTCATTGCGCGCCGCTTGTCTACGGCCCCGCTTAAGCGTTCTCACTTTCGCACACGATCGTGCCTACCACACGGAGTGGTCGCTCCAGATCTGATCACGTTCGAGGACACCGAACCCGATCAGGGGCGAGGACCCTCCGAGAGCGCCGGCGTCCGGTCCGGGCGAGCGCGGCGGGGTGTTCGCGGTGGTACCATCAGTATAGTCGACCGCATCGCGTCGGTGCCGCCGATCGCATCGGGAGCAATCGCTGCGTGACGAAGCGTGACGGAACCAACTCGGCGGGAGACTGGCCACGCGAGAACGGTACCTCTTTTACTCACCCTCTCCACCGCTGGCGTATGACCACGCTCGGACTGGTGGTCGCGGAGTTCAACCGTCCGATCACCGAGCAGATGGAGCAGGAGGCACTCGAGGCGGCCCAAGCCGCGGGCGCCGAGGTGTACGAGACGGTCACCGTTCCGGGCGTCTACGACGCGCCCCTCGCGGCGGACCGACTCGCCCGCCTCGAGACCGTCGACGCGGTGGCCGTGATCGGGACGGTCATCACCGGCGACACCGACCACGATCAGGTGATCACCGACGCGACCGCCCAGCGGCTCTCCGACGTCAGTCTCGAGCGTGACACTCCGGTGACGCTCGGCGTGACGGGCCCCGGCATGTCCGCCGCCGAATCTCGTGAACGCGTCGAGAACGCGGCGAAAGCCGTCGACGGGGCGCTCGACCTCGTGGACGAACTTCCCGATTCGGACGGAGACCCAGATTCAGCGTAACGCGACCAACTCAGCACAATGTCCATGGAATTCACCGATCGCCTGACCCGAGTCGAACCGTCCGCAACGCTCGCCATCTCCGCGCTCGCGACCGAACTCGAGAACGAGGGGGCCGACGTCGTCGACCTGAGCGTCGGCGAACCCGACTTCCCGACGCCCCGGAACATCGTCGACGCCGGCCAGGCGGCGATGGACGCCGGCCACACCGGCTACACCCCCTCCGCCGGCATCATCGACCTCCGCGAGGCGATCTCCGAGAAACTCGCCGACGACGGCCTCGATCACGGCTCCGAAGAGATCATCGTCACCCCCGGCGCGAAGCAGGCCCTCTACGAGATCGTCCAGGCGCTGATCGCCGACGGCGACGAGGTCGCCCTGCTGGACCCCGCGTGGGTCTCCTACGAGGCGATGGTGAAGATGGCCGGCGGCGACCTGACCCGCGTCGACCTCTCCGAGACCGACTTTCTGCTCGAGCCCGCGCTCGACGACCTCGCGGACGCCGTCTCGGACGAAACGAAGCTGCTGATCGTCAACTCGCCGTCGAACCCGACCGGCGCGGTCTACTCCGACGCCGCGCTCGAGGGCGTCCGCGATCTGGCCGTCGAGCACGACATCACCGTCATCAGCGACGAGATCTACAAGGAGATTACCTACGGCGTCGAACCGACGAGTCTAGGCACGTTCGAGGGGATGGCCGACCGCACGATCACGGTCAACGGCTTCTCGAAGGCCTACTCGATGACCGGCTGGCGGCTGGGCTACTTCGCCGGCCCCGAGGAACTGATCGATCAGGCCGGCAAACTGCACAGCCACTCCGTCTCCTCGGCCGTCAACTTCGTCCAGCACGCCGGTATCGAGGCGCTCGAGAACACCGACGAGGCCGTCGAAGAGATGACCGAGGCCTTCGAAGACCGCCGCGATCTGGTCGTCGGCCTGCTCGAGGACCACGGCGTCGACGTCGCGGTTCCCGAGGGCGCGTTCTACATGATGCTGCCAGTCGATGACGACGATCAGGCGTGGTGCGAAGGAGCCATCGAGGACGCCCACGTCGCGACCGTCCCCGGCAGCGCGTTCGGGACGCCCGGCTACGCGCGGATCTCCTACGCCGCGAGCGAGGAGCGACTCGAGGAAGGGATCGATCGGCTGGCCGAGGAAGGGTACCTGTAGGCGTCGTCGTCGGCTCGAGCGGCTCTTCGGTAACCGATCCAAAAGTTGTTCTCAACGTTGAGAGCTGTCACGGATAATCGTTGCCAGTACCGTGAGAACGGGCTATCTCACACTCGGTACGCGGTACTAATTCGTATGATATCCAAGCCCGAAGGCGGTGTTCACCAGCGACGAAAAGTAACACTATTGTGCGACGGTAGTCTATCCTACGAGTGAAGTCCCGTGGTGGTGAGCAGTTTCGACGGAACTGCGAGGTATCCGGGGCGTGCGAAACGAGGAGTCCCGTGGTGGTGAGTAAATCCACTGGATTTACGAGCCTCACGGGGCTTCGAACGAAGTGAGAAGTCCCGTGGTGGCGAGCAAACCCGATGGGTTTGCGAGCGACACGGGACGATGAGTGAAACGAAGAGTCCCGTGGTGTAGTGGCCAATCATATGGGCCTTTGGACGTGTTCGGTTCCGGCCGTCACGGAAGCGAGCCCATGACGGCGGTTCGAATCCGCCCGGGACTATTTTCGCGCGAACAGTTCCGTGAGCGCGAAATATCCTCGGCGGTTCGAACCCAGAGGACGAGAGGATTCGAGTCCTCGCGGTTCGAATCCGCCCTATACTACCGGAGTATTGGTAGTGGACCAATCACTGCATCTGCCGTTGGAGAGTCACCTCTGCCTGCGCGACGTACGTGTTAGTTTCCCAGCTTCGGGCTTCGCTTATCTTCGACAACAGCTCTTCCGCGTCTACCGGGGCGAGGTGCTCGTTGCGAACTAACGCTGTCAAGAGTGACGGTGTCGTCACGAGTCGGGTGTCAGCTAAGGAGGCGTGAATAAGCGCGAGTTGATTGAATTCATCGCAGAGAAACTGCGTCGCATCGAGGTCGTTGGCCAGCGAAACCGCGGCATTCTCACCATCGTCGAGTGGAAGGTCCTCCTCGAGTTTCGCGGCTCGGACGCTGAACTCCGAACGACGGTCGAGAACGGCCTGTGCGGCGTTTCCCGAACGGTCTTCGTACGGGGCCGTTTTTTGCAACTCAGACACCACCTGTTCTGGAATACAGACCAGATGGGTGTCGAGAAGAATACTGAGGGGCGTCTTCTCGTGAGTTGCAACAGTCCCGAGACTAACGAGAGCGGACGTGTCTGCGACGAGTAACGCCATCTACGAGTCCGCCAGTTCCTCCGCAGTCTCTTCGAGGAATTCGTCGCTTAGTTGGTTCTTCAGGACGCGAAAGTTCGCTGCCTCCTCGTGTCCGACGAGGTCCTTCAACTGCTGGAAGGTAATGTCGTTCTCGTAGTACGCTCCAGCGATCTCCTGAGTGATGTCGTCATCGTGAGATGCGTCACGGAGGTACTCGCGCAGTGCGTTGGTGAGGATGTCCGTGCGATCGGTTTCGAGGACAGTTGCGAGCGCATCCGCTCGCTCGACTAACCCTCGAGGAGCGCGGAACTGAACTCGCTTTTTACCTTCGGAGCTCATGTGTGTACATCGTGAGTGTTATCGGTTAACTCTTTCTTCGTTCCGATCGGTGTGGGCGGGGTGAGAGTACGGAGGATTCGACACTCAAACCCTCGGATTACCCAAGACTATTATTTGCGGATTGGTACGTATCCGGGTTCCCTCTGCTCGAATCACTACACCCTCTCGAGTACCGACCGAACGACGACCGACACCCAGCAGAGAGAAACCATCCTAAACCGTCGAAAATCGAGTTGATCCGCTCTGGATGAACGTACGCTTATTTAATCGATCATGCGACAGCCTCGAGTGCATCATGACTGAACCGAAACAGACTCTCCCGGCATCGCTCGAGTACGAGACGGTGAAGTCCATCAGCAAACTCCTAGTGGCGACGCTGTCGCTGCTCGCGCTGCTGTGGCTCGTCTCGCTGCTGCCCGGAATCGATCGGCTCGTCCCCGGGACGCCCGTGACGTTCGCCGCCCTCGTCGGCGCGGTGGTGACGGTCGCGACGGTCGCCCTGCTGCTGTACCTGGCGCCGACGCTCGCCGAACTCGTCCGGTCGACGCTCGAGGGACCCGAAGGCGTCGTGAACGACGTCGCGTCGATCGTCAACCTGCTGGTGGTCCTGATCGCCGTGCTGGTGGCCCACCGCGGGCTGGCGGCGGCGACCGTCCCGCTGCTCGGCGGGGCGACCTGGGTCTACGACGTCCTCTTCCTCGCGCTCGCGCTGCCGCCGCTGGCGATCCTCGCGGCACGGCTGTACGTATCGCTCGATCCGATCTCGGAATTGCTGGCCGAGCGGATGACGGCGTCGGATCGGGACGACTGACCGACGTCTCGCGGACTGGGCTCCAACTCGAGACGCGGCCCTCCACCCCGAAGCGGTCGGTCTGAGACCCGGATACGACTACCTTCCCTGCGGTAATCTTTCGATAACAATAACGTTCGTCCCCGTCCGTCGAGCCGGATTAATGGCTACTGACGAGCTCTCGCGGCGGGAAAAACTCCGCGGGTTGTACCTGATCGCGACGTATCGGCCTGCGGTGACGCTGGGAATCGTCGTCTGCAGTGCTGTCGCCGCGTTGCTGGCGGGGATCGGTGCCACCTTTATCGTTCCGCTCATCGAGTTGGCGCAGGCGGACAGTCCGGCGGCGGCCGAGGGAGGCCGCATCGTCGCCGCGTTCGTAACCGTCTACGACGCGCTGGGCGTGCCTTTTACGATCGGTACCGTCGTCCTCGGCGTGAGTCTGGCGATGACCGTCCGCTTCCTCTCGAGCATCGCCGTCGCGTGGATGCGCGTCTGGCTCCAGACGACGTACGTGCGCGAACTCCAGGCGAAGGCCTTCGAGAACGCGCTCGACGCCCACGTGTCGTACTTCGACCGTGAGGGGTCGGACGACATCCTCAACGCGATCGTCACCCAGGCGGAGTACGCTGGGAAGGTCATTCGCGACTTCGTCCGCGTCTTCGAGCAGGGCATCCTCATCGTGATGTACCTCGGGCTCGCGTTCTATCTCGCGCCGATGCTGACGATCGTCGCCGGCGGGATCATCGGCGGCCTGACCTTCCTCGTGCGGAACGTGTTCGAGTCGGGGTACGCCGTCGGCGACCGGGTCGCGGACGCCAACGAGAAAATCCAGCAGAGCGCTCAGGCCGGGACGCAGGGGATCAGAGACGTGAAGATGACCGGCATCCGGGACGAACTCTACGACGGGTTCTCCCGGAACCTCGATCAGTTCACCGACGCGCGGATCAAACTCGGGCGTAACGAGGCGATGATCAACAACGTCTACAACCTCTCGATCGCTGTCCTCCTGTTCGTCCTGATCTACGCGGCGCTGTCGTTCGCCGAGATGTCGCTGGGCGCGCTGGCCGCGTTCCTCTTCGTCATGTTCCAGACGGGGCCGCGCGTCAGCCAGACGAACGAGTTCTTCTACAAACTGGAGGGGCGCATGCCCCACCTGATCCGCACCCAGCAGTTCATCGGGGAACTCGAGGCCAACCGCGACCTCGAGGGCGGCGACCGACCCGTGCCCGAGGAACCGACGCCGATCGCGTTCGACGAGGTGTCGTTCGCCTACGAGGCGGACGAACGGATCCTCGACGACGTCTCCTTCCGCGTCGACGACGGCGAGTTCGTCGCGTTCGTCGGCCAGTCCGGCGCCGGGAAGTCGACGATCGCGGCCCTGCTCGCGCGGCTCTACGCGCCCGACGACGGGGAGATCACGGCCGCCGGAGAGCCGATCGACGAGTTCGACGTCGCCGAGTGGCGCTCGCGGATCGCGTTCGTTCGCCAGGACCCGTACATCTTCAACGACACGCTGCTCGAGAACGTGACCATCGGCAACCGCGACGCGTCGATGGACGAGGTCGAGGAGGCCTGTCGGATCGCCCAGGTCGCCGAGTTCGTCGACGACTTGCCCGAGGGCTACGAGACGGAACTCGGCGACGACGGGGTTCGGCTCTCGGGCGGCCAGCGCCAGCGCGTCGCCCTCGCCCGAGCCCTGCTCGAGGACGCCGACATCCTCATCCTCGACGAGGCCACGAGCGACCTCGACGCGACGATCGAGAGCGAGGTCCAGGAGGGACTCGAGGCGCTGGGGCGGGACTACACGATCGTCGCGATCGCCCACCGCCTCTCGACCGTCCGCGACGCGGACACGATCTACACGCTCGAGGACGGCCACATCATCGAACGCGGCGAGCACGGCCAGCTCCTCGAGGCGGACGGCGCGTACGCGGATCTGTACGCCGCCCAGTAGCGACGCGGCGCCGTCGTGACCGGCGAAAGCGGGTCCTGAATCGTCGACTCGGTTTTCTATCGACGACGATGGTCAGTAGCCAGTGGGAAAGCGAGACGAATCGGGTACAGTCTCGTATGGAACGTAGATCGCGACGGCTTTCGAAGCTGCTGGCGCGAAATCAACAGCGGTCGGGATCGACGTGCCGCGACGAGAAAACGGACCGTAATGCGGGCCGTGACGCGAGCCGGTAGCGAACGCGAACGGCTGAGAAACAAGGCGAGAAACCGATTGTGACCGAGCGAACGGTGGGTTCGGACGTTACGCTCGAGGGAGGGGCTCCGCTTCGTCGGTCGTCGGTTCGGTCCGTGTCTCGCGCTGCCAGTCGACCGCAGAACGATCGATATGAGAGTCCGTGACGGTATCTCGGACGGAGCGCACGAGGTCGAGCACGGACGGCCCGAGGAGGGCGAAACAACACACCGCGAAACTGGCGATCGTCGGCCCGTATTTCGCGGCTTCCCAGCCGTACCGGAACGCCCGCCGTCTGTTGTTCCGTTCGATCTCCGTCCAGCCGTAGGAGACGTGACGTCCGTGCCGTAACCGCCGCTGGACGTCCGGGTGACGCTCGAGTTCCTCGCGGTACTTCGACCAGATCCGCCCGGCGATGTCCATGGACTCTTCGAGATCCAACTGGAGCCTGTCGACCTGGTCGACGGCCTGTTCCGAGGCGTTACTGTCGTGGAACTGACGGACGACGAGGGGTTCCGGGACGTACTCGTACTCGTACTCTCGAGCGACCCGGATCGCGTGGTCCCAGTCCTCGCCGCAGTCGAAGTCGGTGTCGTAGCCGCCGACCGTCTCGAAGCACTCGGCGCGGATCATGTGTCCCGAGTACGGTTTGAGGCCGAATCGGGCGAGGATTTCCGGGTAGATGTCGCCGGACATCGAGGGCTGGTACCTGCCGACGATGCGGCCGTCCTTCCGGACGAGACCGCCGGTGTAGACGGCGCCGCAGCCGGGATTGGCCTCCATGACCTCGAGTTGTTTTTCGACCTTCTGGGGCCCCCAGCGGTCGTCGTCGTCGAGGATGCAGACGTACTCCCCGCGGGCTAGTTCGACCGCACGGTTGCGGCTCGCGGCGATACCGACTCGCTCGTCGTTGTAGACCGCCCGGACGCGCTCGTCGTCGGCGTACCGTTCGAGGACGGCGCGCGTCTCCTCGACGGGCGGATCACAGACGACGACCACTTCCATCTCGTCGTGGGTCTGGGCGAGTGCGGTCTCGACTGCGCCGTCGATGAACGACGGTCGGTCGTAGGTCGGGACGATCGCACTGACGAGCGTCATGATCGCAATCTACTCGGGAGTCGCCTCCAGCGAACGGTCGTCCACCACCACTCACCGATGCACATACGGCGACCGATCACCGAGAGGTACTTATCTATAAACAGGATTATCGAGAGATACCGACGTTTACGTATCCATACTGGAGGTCCCCGTCCACTTTCTTGAAATCCATCCCGGTAGCCCCGTTCGCGACGATTCAGGTCGGTTTCGATTCGGTTACAGTCGATTCTCGCCGTCAGTCACTCGCGGAATGGTGTCGCTACTTTTCACTGTCAGCCTCGAGAGACGGAGACGGGACCGACGACGTCGCGCTTTCGAGGTACTATGAACGAATACGACACACGCGCAGAGCAGGTGAACGACGCGGACGGAGACGAGTGGCCCGACGTTTCGGTGATCGTGCCCGTCTACAACGACCCCGAGGGACTCCGGGAGACGCTCGACTCGCTCACGGCTCAGACGTACCCGGACGACGCCCACGAGATCCTGGTCGTCGACAACGATTCGACGGACGACACCCCGGCGGTCGCCCGATCCTACGCCGACGACTACGAGACGGTCACGTACCTCCTCGAAGACGACCGGCAGAGTTCCTACTCGGCGCGCAACACGGGCATCGCCGCGGCGAGCGGCGAGGTGTTCGCGTTCGTCGACGCGGACATGCTCGTCGAGGCGGAGTGGCTCGTCGACGCCATCCGGACGTTCGAGCGAAAAGACGCCGAGTACATGGGCTGTAACGTCGAGATGATCCCCTCGAACGGCGGCGACTCCCTCGCCGAGCGGTACAATCTGCTGAGCGGGTTCCCGATCGAGCGCTTCATCGAGACCATCGGGTTCGCGCCGACGTGTTGCCTGGTCGTCCGCCGAAGCGTACTCGAGGACGTCGGCGCGTTCGATCCGCGACTGGTCTCCGGCGGCGACCGGGAGTTCGGCCACCGGGTCCGCGACTCCGGACGGGAGCTACACTTCGCGCCGGACGTGACGATGTACCACCCCACGCGGTCGACGACCGACGCGATACTGCGAAAGTCGCGCCGAATCGGCCGCGGAATCTACCAGCTTCGGCTGTTCCACCCGGACCGCTACGACGACCGGCTGCCGGTCGCGCTCAACCCGTCGCCGTACCTCCCGCCGCGACTCGAAACGCACCGCGAAATGGACGGCTGGGCGGAGCTGACGCGCCGCGAAAAGGTCGGCTTCTATCTACTCTCGTACGGCCGCAAGGTCTGGAACGGCGTCGGTCGGATCGAAGAATCGCTGCGCCGGCGACGGAACCCGAGTTGAGGAACGGACCGCACCGCTACTTCCGCGCGACGAGTTCGATCGAGTGATCGCTCTCGGCCATCGCCCGCCGGAGGTCGTCGAAGTCGTCGACGCCGCACTCGAGACCGTGCCAGCGCCGCTCGTCGTCGACGCCGGCCGCCGCGTCGGTACGGACCGCGGAGACGACCTCGAACCCGTGGTCGACGAAGCGATCCACGATGGCTGTTCGCGACTCCGGGGACAACTCGAGCGGGTGGAGTTCGACGAAGACGACCGTCGGGCCGGGAGCCGCCAGCACGTCGGACAGCCCCTCGAGCACCTCGCGTTCGTACCCCTCGACGTCGAACCGGACGACGTTGACCGACGCGGGGTCGACGTCTCGCTCGGCGAGGTACCGGTCGCCGGTCGTCTGCTCGACGGTGACCGTGTCGTCGCTCCCGGCACCGTCGGACGGGCCCGAATCGCGAACCCGGTGCTGATTCGAGTGAGTGCTCAGATCCATCTCGACGGTCGCCCGTTCGGCGCCGAAGGCGAGCCGGTCGACGTCGACGCAGCCGTCGAGATCGTTGCGCTCGAGGTTGTGCTCGAGCAGGTCGACGTTCGAGGGGACGGGTTCGACCGCGTGGATCCGCACCCGCTCGTCCAGCGCGGCCGCCTCGACCAGGGCGAAGTAGCCGATGTTCGCGCCGACCTCGAGGATCCGGACCGGCCCGTCGACGACGGCGGCGAGGCGCTCGAGTTCGCGTTCGAACGCCCGCGTCGAGCGGTACTCGTGGACGCCGTAGGCCAGCAGCGTCCGCGAGATGCCGGCGTCGGCCGTGTCGACGACCAGTTCGTACCCCTTCACGTCGACCCGCTGGTAGCGCCCGTTCTCCAGCCGAGCGGCGTAGTATGGGTTCCGTCCGGTCAGGAGTTCCGCGACGGAGCCGACGAACGCGCCGGGACGGCGCATCCGCAGCAGACAGCCGAGTTTTTGCGCCTCGAGGCGGACGTACTGTGCGATTCGCTCGGTACTGGTCCCCGCGGATCGAAGCCGGTTCGCGAGGGGGCGAATCGCGCTCATGGTCGACACACCCGTCTAACGGTCGCTCGTGCGTCCATACTCGTGACGACTGGTACGTCACGGGCGCGAATAAATCCGGAGCGGACCTCTCGTCTCGTGAGACCGCCGCGACGGGCAGCAGACCGAGGAGGGCTCGGGCACCGCTCGAGGCGGCGGTAATCGTGTCGTAACCGGACGCTCACGAGGAAGTCCTGTTCCGATCGACACCGGGCCCCTAACCCCCACACCGGAGAACGCCGGCGTTACGAGGGACCGTCGCCCTCGGGCGGTCAGCCGTCGTCGGGCGAGTCGTTCCCGTCCGGCGAATCGTCCTCGTCGTCGGACTGGCCGTCGGAGCCGTCTGAATCATCCTCGTCGGACTCCTCTACTTGGTCGCCCTCGTCGGATTCCTCTACTTGGTCGCCCTCGTCGGATTCCTCTGCTTGGTCATCCTCGTCGGACTCCTCTACTTGGTCGCCCTCGTCGGATTCCTCTGTTTGGTCGTCCTCGTTGGACTCCTCTGTTTGGTCGTCCTCGTCAGATTCCTCTGCTTGGTCACCCTCGTCGGATTCCTCTGCTTGATTATCCTCGTCAGAATCCTCTGGTTGGTCTGTGTCGTCAGGTTCCTCTGGTTGGTCGGTGTCGTCAGGTTCCTCTGGTTGGTCGGTGTCGTCAGGTTCCTCTGGTTGGTCGGTGTCGTCGGGTCCTTCCGATTGATCATCGTCGAACGGGTCGTCCTCCGATTCCCCAGGGAAGTCGTCTCCGAACGGTCCCTCGTCATCGTCCGTCGATCGGTCCTCCTCGTCCGGAGTCTCGTCGGGTTCCGCTGATCGGTCCTCCTCGGGCGACCCGTCCTCGGCGTTCGCCGACGGACCGTCGTCCTCATCGGCCGACGACGGATCCGCGCCGGACTCGTCGCCGGATTCGTCGGTGCTGTCGTCGTCGGCCGGCTGACTGTTGGCCGCATCGGCGTCGGCTGGTTGACTGTCGGTCGCCTCGGCGTCGGTATCGTTGTCGTCGCTCGCGGCCGTCGACGGTGCACTACTCGAGGAGTCGTTGCCGTCGCCGCCGTCATCCGGTCCGAGCGGTGACAGACCGATACCCGGCGCGACGACCACCGCGAGAAGCGCGAACGTCAGCGAGACGACGAGAACTGTCACGAGGAGCGTCGACCCGGTCGGCATCGAATCATCGCGTGAACGAGACATTCAGGTAGCCGTTTCTTTCAGCCCGATACGCTTTGTTAATGACCGCCCACAGCCGCCGTCGTCGCTCGAGGACGGTGATCGGACTCGCTACTCGTATTCGCGTCCGCGGGCGACGACGTGTTCGGCGGGTATCCGAACGATGACGCGCGGGTCGTCCTCCTCGTCGTGGTGGGGGTACTCCTCGACGTCGAGGTACTGGCGGGCCAGTTCGTCGATGTGCTCGACGGCTCCCTCCTCCGAGAGCGTCGCGCTCCCGCGAACGGCCACGTAGCGGTACGGATCGTCGGGGTCGACGACCGAGATCGAGACCGCCGGGTTCGCTCGGATGTTGCGCTCCTTGGTGCGGCCCCGGACCGTGTTTATCAGCACGGCCTCGCCGTCGTCGTGGTCGACCCAGACGGGACTGCTGTGCGGATGGTCGTCCGAACCGATCGTCGCGAGGTGCCCGAACGATCGCTTCTCGAGGATGTCTCGGTGCGATTCGGGGATCCGTCCGCTGTGCGTTTCGAACGCGCTCATTATCCCCGACTCGCGGCGGAATCGGTTTCGAGCTTTCGATCCGAGCCGCTCCCGACTCTCGATTCCGCGAGGGGGCGCGACGCCGCCGTTCGAACGGCCTGTTCGCCGTCGTCGACCCGCTCGGCGGGCGACCGAACAATGATATGGCCCGCACGCCCAGTATTCGGCAAGACCGATCGCTACAATGACCAATCACTACGATCACGCACAGGTCCAGGAGTTCTGGCAGTACGTCTGGGAGCGCGACGACGTCTACGAACTCGACGACGACGCCGCCGACCCGACATACGTCCTCGGGATGTTCCCCTACACGTCGGGGACGCTCCACATGGGTCACGTCCGCAACTACGCGATCACCGACGCCTACGCCCGCTACCGGCGGATGCGGGGCGACGACGTCCTCCATCCGATGGGGTGGGACGCGTTCGGCCTCCCCGCCGAAAACGCCGCGTTCGAGCGCAAGACCGACCCCCGGTCCTGGACGGAGGCGTGCATTCGGCGGATGCGCGAGGAACTCGAGACGATGGGCTTCGGCTACGACTGGTCCCGCGAGATCACCACCTGCGAACCGGAGTACTACCGGTGGAACCAGTGGTTCTTCAAGCGGTTCTACGAGGAGGGCCTCGTCGAGTACGAGGGGGCCTCGGTCAACTGGTGTCCCGACTGCGAGACCGTGCTCGCTGCTGCACAGGTCGAGGAACGCGAGGTCGGACGTAGTGAGTCCACGGGTCGAGGGAGTGACGACGCCGCGAGCAGTGACGTCGAACGCGTCTGCTGGCGCTGCGAAACGCCGGTCGGCCGCCGCGAGCTCGACCAGTGGTTCTTCACGATCACCGACTACGCCGAGGAACTCCACGACGGGCTCGAGGACCTCGAAGGCTGGCCCGAGGGCGTCCGCGAGATCCAGCGCAACTGGATCGGCCGGCAGGAGGGCGCGCGGATCACGTTCGAAGTGAGCGAGGCGCGTAGCGCCTCGAACGGACGCGGCGAGGGTACCGAGCCGCGGGAGCACGGCACCGTCGACGTCTTCAGCACTCGCCCGGAGACGATCCACGGCGCGACCTATCTCGCCGTCTCGCCGGGCCACGAACTGGCCGACGAGCTCGCCGAGAGCGATCCGGCGGTCGCCGACTACGTCGAGGACGTCCGCGAGCGAGACCCCGGCGAGGTCGGCTTCGCGGGGGTCGAGACCGACGCGACCGCGAGGCATCCGCTCACGGGCGACGAACTCCCCGTCTACGTCGCCGGCTACGTCCTCGAGGACGTCGGTACCGGCGCCGTGATGGGCGTCCCCGCGCACAACGAGCGCGACCACGCGTTCGCGCTCGAGCACGACCTGCCGATTGAGGGCGTGATCGCGCCGAAGAACGCGAGCGTCGAGGTCGACCTCGCGGCGGACCCGTACACGGGCGAGGGCATCCTCGAGGACAGCGGGGAGTACGACGGCCTCGAGAGCGAGGCCGCCCGCGACCGGCTCCTCGAGGAGAGCGCGTCAATCGAGGACGACGTCACCTACCGCCTGCGCGACTGGCTGATCTCCCGGCAACGCTACTGGGGGACGCCGATCCCGGTCGTCCACTGCGACGACTGCGGTCCCGTGACGGTGCCCGACGAGGAGTTGCCCATCGAGTTGCCCGAGTTCGTCCGGACGACGGGGAATCCGTTAGACGCCGCCGAGGAGTGGAAGCAGACCACGTGTCCCGACTGCGGCGGGCCGGCCGAGCGGGAGACGGACACGATGGACACCTTCGTCGACTCCTCCTGGTACTTCCTGCGCTTCCTCTCGCCCGGCCTCGCGGACGCGCCGTTCGACGCCGATCTGGCCGACGAGTGGCTCCCCGTCGACGTCTACGTCGGCGGCGAGGAACACGCCATCCTCCACCTGCTTTACACGCGCTTCTTCACGAAGGCGCTGGCCGATCTTGGGCTGCTCTCCGAGCGCGAACCCATTCGGGAACTCAAGAGCCAGGGGACGGTGCTCTACGACGGCGAGAAGATGTCGAGTTCGAAGGGCAACGTCGTCGCCCCGCGGGAGTACGGCGCGGAGACGACCCGGCTGTTCGTCCTCTCGGCGGCCCACCCGGAACAGGACTTCGAGTGGACCGCGAACAACGTCCGCGGCGCCTACGACCTCCAGCAGACCCTCTACGGCATGGCGGCCGACTTCGTCGAGGCGGGCGATACCCGGCTCGAGCGCCGGCCCAGCGACGAGTACCTCGCCCGGGAGATCGACCGAACGATCGCCGCGGTCACCGAGGAGTACGAGCGGTTCCGGTTCCACCGCGCGGCGACGGAGATTCAGGAACTGGCGCGGCTGCTCCGGCGCTACCGCGAGTACGACCGTCCGCACGAAGAGGTCTATCGGCGCGGACTGCTGACGCTGGCGGCGCTGATCGCGCCGATGGCCCCACACCTCGGCGAGGAGTGCTGGAACAAACTCCGCGGCGAGGGACTGGTCGTCGAAGCCGACTGGCCCGATCCCGAGGGCGACGTCGCCGACTACCGCCGGGAGCGCCGACTCGTCGAAACCACCCTCGCGGACGTCCGCGATATCGTCGACACCGCGGCGATCGACGATCCGGAGCGGATCGAACTCGTCGTCGCGCAGGACTGGAAGTACGAGGTCGTCCGACTGCTGGCCGACCTCGTCGACGAACCGGCCGACGCCGATACCGGAACGCTCGTCGACCGCGTGCTCGAGGCCGACCTCGAGGCCGACGTCGACCGCGAGACCGTCGCGACCTTCGTCGCCGGCCTGCTCGAGCGGGGGAGCCACACGGAACTCGACGGCGTCCTCGCGCCCGCGACGGAACGATCGATTCTCGAGCGAGGGGCCTGGCTCGTTACCGACGAGTTCGACGCCGAGGTCACCGTCAGGCGGGCCGCCGAAGGCGACGACCTGGCGGGGGCCGCCCGCCCGGGCAAGCCCGGGATCCACATCAGTTAATCACTCGTTGCGTTGTCAGCACTACTACAACAAGAGGCAGTGAGAACGAAATCGAGGCCTGATAACGCCGATATTGCCCTAGTAGCGGCCCACAACGCGGCATTCTGTATCGCCCCGGAACTGAACCTGTACTGTCAGAAACTCGACCGGGAAGGACAGTTTTATTCCATCGGCTTCGGTACAGTGGAATATGACCGATGGGGACGGCGACAGCGTCGACTCGTGGTGCCGGAAAACGCCAAGCCAGACGGTCATCGAAGCCGTCGCCGCGGCCGAAGACGTTTCGCCCGCCGAGTTGCGTCCGCCGACGTACGAATCGCTCTACGCCGTCGTCGATCCGGAGGCACTCGACGCACTGTTCGCACAACGGGGCGACGGAACGCCGCGACCTGGCGGTGAACTCTCGTTCCGGTTCTGCGAGTACGAGGTGACCATCGAGTCCGACGGGTCGGTCTCGGTCGACGAATCACCCGACTGATCGATCGCCAGGTGACGACCGGTCGGTCGGCGGGCACGGACGGACCGACTCCGCCAGTTCGATGGCGATAGCCGGACGGAAAGACTCTTTTCGTCGAGGTACGGTAGTACGGATCGTGGAGAGCCACTACGAAGTCCTCGGGCTCTCGCCGACCGCCGACGAGCAGGAGGTACGGCGAGCCTACAGGACGCTGCTGAAGGAACACCATCCCGACCAGGGTGGCTCTCGAGAACGGTTCCTCCGGATCAAGGAGGCCTACGAGGAGATCGTCGGTGACCGGCCGGCGGACGATCCCCTGCTCGACGGCCGGTCGATTTCGTCCGGCGACGGGCCGCCCCCTCGACCCGAGGCCCCGACGTACGATCCCGACGACCGCGAGGCTATCGGCGCCGATCACGAGACGCTGACGGTCACCGGTGAGAATCTCACGCTCACGCTCTCGGCGCTGGTTCACG
Organism: Haloterrigena alkaliphila; assembly: GCF_017352155.2. Taxonomy (NCBI): domain Archaea; kingdom Methanobacteriati; phylum Methanobacteriota; class Halobacteria; order Halobacteriales; family Natrialbaceae; genus Haloterrigena; species Haloterrigena alkaliphila. The sequence goes on along the minus strand of NZ_CP071462.1, from coordinate 2,670,529 downwards.
ACGTCTCCCTCGACAACCTCGTCGACGGCCACGTCCCCGCAGTGACCGACCGAACGGTCGCGTTCTTTCGGGTCCACAACACGAGTTCCCACCACCTCCCCTGGCGGGGCGAAGCCAATACGAGTTTCATCGGCGACGACGGCTTCCTCTACGAGGGGTCGCGTATCGTCGCGCCCCACGCCGACCGCCTGCCCGAGCGGTGGTGTGGCACCGACGTCGAGATCCCGCCCGGCCGGGCGCTCGACGCGATCGTCATCGCCCAGGAGATGCCCGCCGACGTCGCCGTCGAGAAGGTGCTCTACACCCAGCACGGTCCCGACGCGGGCGACGACACCGAGCGCTACCTCTTCGAACTCCGACCGCTCGTGCGCGAGCGACTGAATCGGCTGCCGTTCCGCGACTGACGGTCGCCGGCGACACCCGTTGCCTGCCCGACGACCCCGAAAGGCAAGACAGATACGGGATTGCTTCGAATCGCCGACAATGGCAACCGCCGACGCGAGACGACGGCTTCGAGAGCAGCCGATCGGGGCCACGATCGTCCTCACGATCGTCGGCTACGCGCTCGTCATCGGGACCTTTCTCCTCGACGTCCCGATCTACCCCGATCTCAGCCTCGAGCAGGTCAACCTGCTCACGGATCTGATCGCGGTCAACAACGCGATCGCGACCCTCCTCCTGATCGCGGGCTGGTACTGGATTCGAGCCGGTGAGATCGCGAAGCATCGACTCGCGATGATCACCGCCTTCGGACTGATACTCGTGTTTCTGGTCCTCTACCTCCTCAAGGTCGGCGGGGGCGGCACGAAGGAGTTCGTCGGACCGCAACTGGTGAGATACGGCTACCTGCTCATGCTCGCGATCCACATTCTCCTCTCGATCGTCTCGGTCCCGGTCGTGCTGTACGCGCTGATCCTCGGCCTGACGCACACGCCCGCGGAACTCCGGACCACCGCCCACGCGCGGATCGGCCGCATCGCCGCCGGCGCGTGGATCCTGAGTCTCGTGCTGGGCGTCGTCACCAACCTGCTGCTCAATCACATCTACGGCTACGAGTTCGCGGGTATGCTCGCTCCGCTGGTCTGAGCGATAGCCTGAACGGTGCACTCCGTGTCAGTATTTTGGGCGTCGCGGTCGTACCGACGGTATGCAGGTACGCGGGAGCCTCTCACCGACGGCGATCACGAGCTTTCTCGAGGACGCGACGATTCCGGTCCGACTCGCCTGTCGAACGTCCGCCGACCACCTCTGGATGTGTTCGCTGTGGTACCGACTCGAGACGACGGCCGTGGACGACGGACCGAGCGACCACGACTGGCGACTCCGGTGTGCGACGGCCGCGAGCGCGGATATCGTCTCGTTTCTCGAGAGCGACCCCGAGATCGCCTTCGAAATATCGACGAACGACCCGCCCTACACCGGCGTCAGGGGCCGCGGGACCGCAACGATCGATTCCGATCCGGAGAAGGAGACGCTCCGGGACCTCCTCGAGCGGTATCTCGGCGACACGGAGTCGGGATTGGCGCGGAATCTGCTCCGAGCCGAGCGCGAGGAGGTGACGATCACGATCGATCCGGCCGTCGTGTACGGCTGGGACTTCACGGATCGAATGAGCGATACCGACTGACGAGCTCGAGACCGCACTGGACGGCAACCGCGACGCCGCGCGACTCAGTCCGTCCGCGGAATCGACCGCGCGCCGAGTGTGAACGCGATCACGGCGACCGCGGTCAGAATTCCGAGGTTCGCCAGCGCCGGATCGACGCCGGCCACTGCGGAACCGCCGGCCTCGGGATACGTCGCCGCACGGACGCCGCGGGCGAAGTACGTCAGCGGCGAGAGGTTCACCAGCGGCTCGAACCAGCCCGGAAGCTGCTCGAGCGAGACGAACGTCTCAGAGAGGAAAAGCAAGGGGAGGCCGATGGCGTTGCTGGCGGCGACGGCGCCGTCCTGGGAGTCGGTGTAGCTGCCGAGCATCGCGCCGACGCCGCAGAAACAGACGACGCCGACGAGGACGTACGGAACCAGCAGCGGGGAGAACGCGATCTCGGCGCCCGTCAGGACGATCACCATTCCGAGGATCAGCAGGCTCGCGAGGCCGATGATCGCGGCGTTGACGGCGGTCTGGGCGAGCAGCCACTCCCCCCGGGTCAGCGGCGTCGTCGCGAGCTTCTCGAAGCGGTTGCCCTCGCGGTGGCGCGCGACCTCGCTGCCCATCCGCGAGAGGGGCGTAAAGAGGACGACGACGGCGAGATAGCCCGGTACGTAGTAGGCCGCCGGCTCGGTGAACAATCCCCCGCCCGTCGGATCCGTCTGGACGAGCGCGCCGAAGATGGCGATCAGGATCACCGGGAAGAAGAAGGTGAAGAAGACCGCCGTCCGGCGGCGGACGAACGATCGCCACCCGGCGCCCGTCGCCGCGCGGACGCGGCCGACGCGAGTCACGCCGTCTCACCCCGTCTCCGGCGTCGAGTTCGGATCACGCCGTCTCACCCGCGCGAGCGAGGTCCGATTCGTCCGCAGCGCCGTCACCGCTACCCCCCCGACCGGTCCGCTCGAGTTCCGTCCGGTCCGCCAGCGCCAGGTAGACGTCCTCGAGGTCGGGTTCGGCCCACGTCAGGCCGGTGTATTCGATTCCGCGGTCCTCGAGGTAGTCGACGACGGTCCCGATTTCGGCGGGATCGACGTCGCGGACGACGACCGTTTCCGACGGCCGGCCGTGACGGCGACCGGTCGCCGGGCGGTCGGCCGGATACTCGAGGTCGGCGAAGGCTTCGAGCGAGGCCGTCGTCTCGATTGTAAGCCGACTCGAGCCGCCGTGTTCGGCGACGAGTTCCGCGGGGGTGCCGCGGGCGACGACGGCGCCGTCGGCCAGCAGACCCACGCGGTCGCCCAGGCGTTCGGCCTCGGCCATGTCGTGGGTGGTGAGGACGACGGTCGTCCCGGCCGCGGCGAGGTCCTCGATCAGGCGCCAGACGGTCCGCCGGCCGGCGGGATCGATGCCGGTCGTCGGCTCGTCCAGAAAGAGGACGTCGGGGTCGTTGACCAGCGTGGAACCGACGCAGACGCGTCGTTGCTGGCCGCCCGAGAGGTCCTCGTACCAGGTGTCGCCGGCGTCCGCGAGGCCGACGTCGGCGAGGACGTCGTCGGGGTCGCGCGGATCGTCGTAGAGGCCCGCGTAGTACTCGAGGAGTTCGCGCGCGCTGAGGCGATCCGGCGGCGAGAAGTCCTGTGGCAGCACGCCGAGGCGGTCCCGGTCGATGGCCGTCGGCGACTCGCCGAGCACGCGTGCCGTTCCCGAATCGGGTTCGGTGGTCCCCGTCAACGCGCGGACGAGCGTCGTCTTTCCGGCGCCGTTCGGACCGATCAGCGCGAAGACCTCGCCGCCCCCGACGGCGATCGACGCCCCCGACAGCGCCGTCGTCTCGCCGTAGGTCTTCTCGAGAGCAGTCGCGTCGACTACGGCTGTCATACGGGCCGATTTCGGTCGGCCGGGCGTAAGGGGTTCGGTTTGCCGTCACGGACGGTCTCGTCCCCCGGACTTAACGGCCTGATTCGCCGGCGTTCCCGGAAGTAGGAGGTGTTTACTCGCCGCGTTTTCGTCGGTACGGAACGAGAGAAAACCGGTTTCAGTCGTTCGTATCATGCTATTGACTGATGTATCCCCTTAACGAAGGATTGTTCCGTCGATTTCCGATCGAATGGCGCTCGAGACACAGACGGATAGTTCGGACGAGTACAGCGTCCGGACGTTCGATTCGGGGGATCGCGAGGGAATTCTGACGCTGTTCGAGACCGAGTGGGGTACTCGGCCGAGCACCGAGTGGTTCGACTGGAAGTACGTCGACGATCCGTACCTCTCGCACGTTCCGATCACGCTCGCCGAACGGGACGACGAGATCGTCGCCGTACAGGGATACGTGCCCTGTCGGCTCCGCCGCGGTGCGGACGTTGCCCTGGCGCTCAAACCGGTCGACGCGGTCGTCCACCCCGATCACCGTCGACAGGGGCTGTACTCTCGGATTACCGAACTGGGGATCAGTCGCTACGAGGATCGAGAGTCGGCGTGTTTCTTCAATTTCCCGAACGGCGCGTCGCTGGGCGCACAGGAGAAACTCGGCTGGTCGGAAGTAACGGTCGTGTCGACGTACAACCGGGTACAACGGCCGGGCAGCGAGCTTCCGGACGAAATCGCCTCCGGGCCGATCGAGCGGGTGACGAACGCCGCCTCGCGGGGCGGACTTGAGCTGTGCGATCGACTCGCACCCTTCGACGGAACGTACGACATCAAACGGTACGCATCGCCGCCGCCGGACCTCCTCGAGTCGATCTACGAGTCGGAGGTCCCGCGAGCGTTCCACGCCTACCGCGAAGCGCAGTACTACCGCTGGCTGCTCGACGCACCGTCCCTCGACCACACCGCGTACGTGGCCACCCGCGACGACCGTCCCGTCGCCGCGCTCGTCACGCGGTCCGATGGCGGGGACGTGATCATCTTCGATTCGCTTCCGCTGGGCGCGAACCACGACGCGTTCGCCGATCTGCTCGCGGCGGTCGTCTCCGACAACGAGGACGCGGACGTGCTGTCGGTGACCGATCAGACACTCTCGCCGTCGCTGCTCGCCCGCCACGGATTCGTCAGCGACGGGATGCCGGTCGTCTCGCGTTTCAGTCGGCCCACGTACATGGCGGTGCGGCCGCTCTGGGGCGACGACGAGTCGGCGCCGTTCTCCAGACGAGAACTCGTCGACGCGGACAACTGGTGTCCCTCGTTCCTCGAGGTGAAGGATTAGCGACGCCGTGGGGCCGTCCGGTTCCGCTCCGATCGCTGCTCGGCCGCGTTTCTTGCCCTCGCAGGGTGAACCATTAGGCGCCGAATTGTGGTAGCGGTCGGGGAATGACCGACATCGGTTACACCCTCTCGAGCGAGGAGCACGTCCCGACCGAACTCGTCGATATCGCCCGCCGGGCCGAGGAGGCGGGCTTCGACTTCCTCTCCATCTCCGACCACTTCCACCCGTGGGTCTCCGCGCAGGGCGAGTCGCCGTTCGTCTGGTCGACGCTGGGCGCGATCGCCACCGAGACCGACGACATCGAGGTCGGCGTCGGCGTCACCTGCCCGACGATCCGAATTCACCCGGTCAACGTCGCCCACGCCGTCGCCACCGTCGACGAACTGTTCGGCGACCGGTTCACGTTCGGCGTCGGCACCGGCGAGAACCTGAACGAACACGTCACCGGAGAGCGCTGGCCGGAACACGACGTCCGCCTCGAGATGTTAGACGAGGCGATGGACGTGATGCGCCAGCTCTGGACCGGCCAGACGACGAGCCACCACGGCGAGCACTACACGGTCGAGAACGCCCGCCTCTACACCTGTCCCGACGAGCAGCCGACGACCATCGCGAGCGCCTTCGGCCCGCAGACCGCGGAGTGGGTCGCCGAGACCGCCGACGGGCTCTGGTGTTCCGGCCCGAAGGGAGAGCCCGTCGCGGCCTACGAGGACGCCGGCGGCGACGGTCCGAAATACACCCAGCTGCACGGCTGTTACGCCGAAACCGAGGAGGAGGCGATCGAGACGATCTACGAGCAGTGGCCCAACGGCTCGATTCCGGGCGAACTCGGGCAGGAGCTGCCGACGCCGGCCCACTTCGAGCAAGCGGCCCAGCTGGTCGAAAAGGAGGACATCGCCGAGGCCGGGACCACCACCGAACCCGACCCGCAGGCTCACATCGACAGCATCGAACAGGCGATCGACGCCGGCTACGATCACGTCTATTTCCACCAGATCGGGGACGAGCAGGAACTGGCGATCGAGTTCTACGAGGAGGACGTGCTTCCGTCGTTCGACTAGCCCTCGAGGCGGCCCCAGCGCTGACTCGAGGCGGGTTCAGCAGGCCAGCGAGACGAACCGGTTGATCGCCTCGTCGTCGCCGGCCACGATCAGCACGTCGTCCGTGCGAACGACGAACTCCGGACCGAGGTCGGTCAGCAGCTCCCCCTCGCGTTCGACCGCGACGACCGTACAGCTGGTTCGCGCCCGCAGGTCGACCTCACCGAGGCTCCGGCCGGCAATTTCGGGGGCCGTCGTCCGGACGAGTTCGAACTGCGTCTCGGGCGTGAGGATCTCCTCGTCCTCGATCAGCACGGAGGCGAGCATCCGCCCGGTGACCGTCGACAGCGAGAGGACGTACTCGGCGCCACCAGCGGTTCATTGCCATATCGTGACCGATGAACCGCCATGTAGCTTCGGAAGCTGCCGTCGCTCGTCCGGACCCCTTCTTGACGGAGAGCACGATTGGTCACTCGTGATACCGCAGTAGATTTTTAGGATACACGTACGTACATGTACACATCATGGGGACGAAGACGATCTCGTTAGCAGACGACGCGTACGAACGACTCCGTGCGGAAAAGCGCGAGAACGAGAGTTTCAGTGACGTCGTTCGGCGCCTGACAGCGGGCGCTTCACTCGAGGAGTACTACGGAGCGTTGAGCGACGAAACGGCGGACGAACTCGAAGCAATCGTTTCACGGCGCCGGAACGAGCGAACGAGCGAACAGCGAGAACGAGTCGAACGAATCGTAGACGCGCTCGAATGATCCTCGATACGTCGTTTCTCATCGACACACTTCGAGGTGAGGAGACGGTCGAAGAAGCTGTCCGGACAGTCGACGAGCGCGGTACTGCACAAGTGAGTTCGATCACAGTGATGGAACTCTGGGAAGGCATTCACCTCGCGGATTCGTCCGATCACGAGCGAACAGTAGTGGAAAATCTGCTCACGGACGTTCGAGAACTCCCGTTCGATCGCGAGTGTGCGACGACTGCCGGAGCGATCAACGCCACACTGCAACGGGACGGCGCTCCGATCGAGGACGCTAACGTGATGATCGCCGCCACCGCTCTCGTCCACGACGTCCCGATCGTGACGAACAACGTCGCCCACTTCGACCGAATCGACGACCTCGAGATCCTCACGTACTGATCGATCGCCGCTTCCCCATCCGTTTTGCCGCTCGCGGGCGAATCCGCGCTCATGGAGTACACCACGCTCGGCAACACGGGCACGACCGTCTCGAGGCTCTGTTTCGGCACCTGGCGCTTCGCGAAGGAGAGCGGCGGCACCGTCGAAACCGACCGCGAGGAGGCCCACGACCTGCTCGACGCGGCGTGGGAGCAGGGCATCAACTTCATCGATACGGCCAACGTCTACGGCGATCCCAACGGGACCAGCGAGGAGTGGATCGGCGAGTGGCTCGCGGACCGCGACGTTCACCGCGAGGACGTCGTCATCGCCTCGAAGGTCTACTTCCCCTTCGACGGCCGGGGCGAACCCGGTCCGAACGACTCCGGGCTGGGGCGCAAGCACATCCGGGCCCAGATCGAGGGGACCCTCGAGCGGCTGGGAACCGACTACCTCGATCTGTACTACATCCACCGCTGGGACGAGGACACGCCGATTTGGGAGACCATGCAAACGCTCACGGAACTCGTCCGCGAGGGAAAAGTCCGCTATCTCGGCGCCTCGTCGATGGCCGCGTGGCAACTGACGAAGGCGCTGTGGACCAGCGACGTCGAGGGACTCGAGCGGTTCGACGTCACCCAGCCGATGGTCAACGCGGTCCAGTACGACGAGGTGGGCGACTACCTCGACGTCTGTGCCGATCAGGATCTCGCGGTCTGCCCGTATTCGCCACTCGCGGGTGGATTCCTCACCGGCAAGTACGACCGCACCGAAGACGGCGGGGTGGAAGCGCCCGACGGTTCGCGGGGCAGCCTCGACGAGATGTTCGACGAGTACTACGTCAGCGAGCGGGCCTGGGACGTCCTCGAGGCCGTCGAGTCGGTCGCCGACGAGGTCGGCGCCACGCCGGCGCAGGTCTCGCTGCGCTGGCTGATGGACCAGGACCGCTTCACGTGCGTGCCGATCGTCGGCGCGCGGACGCCCGAGCAACTCGAGGAGAACGTCGGCGCGGTCGAGATCGATCTCGACGAAGCGCAGTTCGAGCGGATCGACGCGGCCCGAAGTTCGAACGAGTGAGGATTACTGATCGACTCGAAACCGCCGCTCACACTGGGGGCTAGGGATCCCACGTCCTCCCCAACCGATTCGCTCGCTGCGCTCGCTCATCCCTCGCGCGACGGTGCGTCGTGACTCGCTGTTGGCTCGTCACGACCCAGCGCGCGCCACCGCACCGTCCGGTCGGTTCGGAGCGGTACGGCGTCCACTACACTGGAAGAATAACGCACAATAACGGGGACTCGAGCGATGGTCCCGGCCGTTCGAATCAGAACGGGGCGCCAGTCAGCACGAGCGCGTCGACCAGCACCGCGACGAGGACGGCCCCGAGGAAGGCGTTCGAGGCGTGAAACGAGCGGAACGCAGCGGCCTCGGTCTGCTCGAAGTGGAGCCTGACGGCGGTCCAGAGGAAGATGCCGCCGAAGACGACCACCGTCGCGGCGTACAGCGCGCCGAGGTCGGTGATCCAGGCCAGCGCGACCGTCGACACCAGCGTCGCCGCGAGGTAGTAGACGATCTGCTTTCGCGTCTCGGTCTCCCCGCGGACGACGGGCATCATCGGGAACCCGCCGCGGGCGTAATCGTCCTTGTACGCCAGCGCGAGGTTGTAGAAGTGCGCCGGCGTCCAGAGGAAGATCACGCCCGACAGCGCGAGCGCCGGCAGTCCGATCTCGTTGGTCACGGCCGCCCAGCCGATGAGCGCGGGAAGCGCGCCGGCGATCCCGCCGATGACCGTGTTCTGGACCGTGTTCGGTTTGAGGACGACCGTGTAGACCACGCTGTAGAACACGATCGCCGTCAACCCGAGCGCGGCGGCCAGCCGGTTGATCGTCAGGAAGACGCCGACCGAGGCGACCGTCAGCAGGCCGCCGAAGGCCAGGGCGTTTCGAACGGGGATCAGGTCGGTCGCCAGCGGCCGATCCGCCGTCCGGGACATCTTCTGATCGACGTCGCGCTCGAGGACGTGGTTGAACGTCCCCGAGGCGCCGATGGCGAGGACGCCGCCGCCGAGCGTGGCGACGATCGTCGCGGGCGTCAGCGCGGGCCCGGCGGCCAGCGCCATCCCCGCGGCGGCGACCAGACAGAGCAGCCACATCAGGCGCGGCTTCATCATCTTGAAATAGGCGAAGGCGGTCAATCGAGCGCGCTCGAGGCCGCCGGAGGGAAGGGAGCGACCGGCCTCGGCGTTCTCGACACCGGCCGCCGAATCGGGTGCGAGGGGTTCGGGCTCCGGCATCGTGTCGTCCTCGCTGCCGGTCGCGAGTTCGAGGTCCCAGGCGAGCGCGAGCACGACGGCCCCGAAGATGGCGAGGCCGAGGCCGAGGTGGAGGCCGGGAACGATCGCCGCGGGACCGGAAAGCGCCGTGACGGCGCCGACGCCGACCTGCAGGACGTAGAGCACCGCCGCGGTGACGAGCGTCGTCCGCACGCGTCCGGAGACGTCGCCGAGGACGGCGGTGACGGCCGTCGCGGCGACGAGCAGGCCGACGACGACGGCCGCGATCCGGTGACCCCACGCGACGGCGAGTTGCGTCTGGTTCAGCGGATCGACCGGGGCGTGACAGGTCGGCCACGTCGAACACGCCGCGGCCGCGTTCGTCAGCGACGTCGTGGCACCGACGAGCAACAGGAGGTAGACGCCCAGCGCGGTCGCTGTGAGCAGTGCAGCGAAGCGCTGTCGGGTGCCGATCGGACGGGGAAACGACGGGGATTCGGTTGCCACGGCTATTCTCGTATGGATCGTTCGACTCCGCGTATTTATGGTTCCCGCTTTTTCCCATCGGGCGAACGGATCGCCCGACTCGATGGCCCTCGGCCGACGATACGGACACGGGTACGATACCTGAGACGTTGGAGAGGATCCTTTAGCGAGGACGGTGTATCGTCGACCGATGTCCGCATCCGACCGGCGACGGGAGTCCGCCGACTCGCCGCGGCGGGAAGCCGACGGATCGCCGACTGAACGCGCGTCGGCGGTCGACGAGCGTCCGGCGGTCGCCGTCGGAGCCGACGAACCGGCCGCGCGCTGCCCCTACTGCGGTCTGCCGTTCCACGAGGAGCGACTGGAGACGCTCCACCGGGGACTCGAGCACCCCGCATCGCTCTCGGATCGCGAACGCGCCGCGTTCGAACGCGCCTATCGCGAAGAGGATGCCGACGTACGCCGATTCCGCCTGCTGGCGCTCGGAGCGGTGGTACTCTGTTACTTCTGCCTGCTGTTCGTCTACGCGGTAATACTCTGACGGCCGACGGTCGTCGGCTGCGAGCCGTCGTCGACTACGAGCGAGGGCAGCTCGAGCCCTCCAAGTCCGTTACATGCCCATGTCTTCGGCCGCCGCGGGTATCGGAAGATCGCGTGGGGCGACCCCCAGCAGCTCCGCGGCGTGGTCCAGCGCCATGTCGAAGCCGTAGTAGCGCTCGAGTTCGTCGCCGTCGACCGTCGGCCGTACCTTCAGCATGGCGTACCCCTCGCGGTTCTGTGCGATCGCGGCGGTCGCACCCGATCGGGGCGCCGCGGTGTCGTCGATCGCCTCGAACGCGAGGCGTCGTTCGGAGTCGGTCTCGTCGTACCGCGCCGCGATGCCGTTCGCCGCGGCCGTTCGCTCGTCGGTCATGGCCGGTACTCGGCGGTCGAGGACCGGGAAACTATCGGTTTCGTCGGATCCGACGACTGGGACGACCCGACCCCGCCTCGAGCGTCCGGAATCGGTACCGATTTTTCGGCTCCCTGTGAGGAGGCGACCGTGAGCCGGGAGCCCGCTACCGACCGACTGATCGCTCAGTTCCGACGGACGCGGACGGTCGCGATCCAGTGGGTCGTCGGCTCCGCGATCGGCTTCTTCGCCGCCGCCTACGCGTTCGGTCACGTCCTCGCGGTGATTCGGGGGACCTCGCTCGAGCCGATCGTCATCCCGGCCTTCTCGCCGCCGGACGTCGGCGTCTGGCTCGTCGCCTCGCTGGGGCTGGCCGCGCTGGTCGTCGTTCCCCACGAACTGCTCCACGGGGCCGCCATGGCCCGGTACGGCGACGATCCCGAGTACGGCGTCGGCGTCTCCCACTTCGTCCTGCCGTACGCGTACGCGAAGTCGGAACGGGAGGAGTACACGCGAAACCAGATGCTCGTCGTCACGCTGGCCCCGTTTCTGGGACTGACGGCCGTCGGCCTCGTCGCGATGGTCGTCTACCCCTCGCCGCTGGTCGTCGTCGCGCTGGCGGCCAACGCCGCCGGCTCGATCGGCGACCTCTGGATGGCCGCGGTCCTCCTGCAGTACCCCAGTGACGTCCGGGTGGCCGGCCTCCCTCGCGGGGCGGGCCAGGGCTTCGGCGTCTACGGCTCGAGCGAGGACGACGCCGGGCGACGCCCGGGAATGCAACTCCTCGCGCCCGCCGTCTCCGGCGCGGTGGGGACGATCGCGATCCTCTCGACGGCGTTCGCGGCGGCGGTCTTTCGCTCGCTTGCCGTCGGCTCCGGCACCGTCGTGGTCGGCGACCCCGCCGGCCGCTGGCTGCTCTTCAGCCACGAACGCCACGCCGCTGGAGCGGTCCACCTCGAGATCGGCGGACTCGCGCTGCTGACCGTCGCGGTTGCCGGCGGCCTCGCGTGGGCGCTTGTCGTCGCGGGCTATCGTGCGCTCGCCGAGTCGTGATCGGCGACCGGACCCCTCGAGCGGGAAACCGTAACGCTCGAGCGGGGGCGACGCCACGACTGGGATATGACCAAGTGGCTCCGGAGCGGCCGCCGCCGCGACATCTGTTTCCTGCTGGCCGCCGCGGAGGACGGCGAACTGCGCAGCCAGCAGCTGAAGTCCCGTCTCGAGTCCCACTACGACGACCACCTCGATCCGAAGTCGTTCTACGGGTCGCTGTCGGCGCTCGAGGACGCAGGGTTCGTCGAGAAGCGAACGGCGGGGATCCACGACGTCTACGCCCTCACCGAGGGCGGCCGGCGGCGGGTCCGAGAGCACTACGAGTGGGTGCAGGACTGTTTCGAGGGAGAGACGGATCGCTCGAAGCGGTGATCGACGGCCGGCTTATTCCTCGAGCAACTGGTCGCCGATCGTGTTCCGGAGCACCTCGCTGGTGCCCTCGTAGATCTCGTTGAGTTTGGCGTCGCGGTAGAACCGCTGGGCGGCGAAGTCCTTGGTGTAGCCGTAGCCGCCGTGGATCTGGATGCCCTCGTTGGCGACCTCGCGGCTCACTTCGGAGGCGTAGAGTTTGGCCTGCGAGGCGTCCTTGATGTAGTTCTCGCCGCGGATCTTCTTGTCGGCGGCCTTGTGCATCAGCATCTTCGCGGCCTGGATCTTCGTATCCATGTCGGCCAGTTTGTGCTTGATCGACTGGAACTCGCCGATGGGCTGGCCGAACTGCTCGCGTTCGTTCGCGTAGTCGCGGGCCTCCTCGAAGGCCGCGCGGGCGATGCCGACGCCCCGAGCCGCGATGGTGATGCGGCCGCCGTTGAGCGTCTTCAGCGCGTGGACGAAGCCCTCGCCCTCCTCGCCGAGCCGTCGCGATTCAGGGATCCGCATCTCGTCGAACCGGAGTTCCGCGGTCGGACAGCCCTTGTCGCCGAGTTTCTCCTCAGTTCCTTCGACGATGAAACCGTCGTCCTCCTCGGGCCGAACGATGAAGGAGGTGATGCCCTCGTTGCCCGCCTCGGGGTCGGTCTTGGCGAACAGCGTGACCGTGTCGGCCACGGAGCCGTTCGAGATCCAGAGCTTACCCCCGTTGACGACGTATTCGTCGCCGTCCTTCTCTGCGGTGGTGTCCATGGCTGGCACGTCGCTTCCGGCTCCCGCTTCGGAGAGCGCGAACGCGCCGATGTCTCGCCCCTCGGCCAGCGGCGTGAGGTACTCCTCCTTCTGCGACTCGTCGCCGAACTCGTAGAGCATGTTCCCCGCCAGCGAGGTGTGGGCGGCGACGATGGTTCCCAGGCCGCCGGAGCCTCGGGAGATTTCCTCGAGGCCGATGGCGTAGGAGTGGTAATCCAGCCCGGCGCCGCCGTACTCCTCGGGGAAGGGCATCCCCATCAGCCCCAGGTCGCCCATCTCGCTCACGAGGTCGGCCGGAAACTCGTCGTCGTGGTCGATCTCCTGGGCGACCGGGACGACCTCCTCGTCGACGAACTCCGAGACCATCTCGCGGATCTGTTCCTGTTCGGCAGAGAGTGAAAAGTCCATGCTCGAGCTATCGGGACCCGCGTTGTTAGTGGTATCGTTCCGTGCGGCCGTTTCTGGACCTGGGAGTGCGAAATAAGTGCGGGTGCTGAGGACCGACGAACGTCGAAGTGGCGTCGCCGGCAGTCGCCGAATCGGAACGGCCGACACGGGTGACCAGCGACGATCAGTTCGGAGCGATCGTCGCGAGCGCTTCCTGAATCGGCTCGTCGCCCGAGAGGAGCTCGAACGTCTCCCCGACGAGTTCGTCGTGGTCGAGCGCGGCCACGAGCGTTCGGGCGACGTCCTCGCGGGGGATGTCGCCGGCGTCCAGCCCGATGTCGTCCCCGACTTCGACCGTGCCGGTCCCCGAGCCGTTCGTCAGTTCGCCGGGGCGGACGATGGTGTGGTCCAGACCGCTCTGCCGGAGGTACTCGTCGGCCTCCGCTTTGGCGGTCAGGTAGTCCTCGAGCGCGTCGGGGCCGGACTCGGGGTCGTCGGCGCCCATCGAACTGAGCATGACGAACCGATCGACGCCCGCGTCCTCGGCGGCGTCGATCAGATTGATCGCGCCGTCGCGGTCGACGCCGAAGACGTCGTCACCGCCGGAACCGGCGGCGAAGACGATCGAATCGCAGCCCTCGACGGCGTGGTCGACGTCCCCGGTCAGGTCCGCGACGACCGGCTCGGCACCCAGCGATTCCATCTCGTCGGTCTGGTCCTCGTCGCGGACCATCGCTCGCGCCTCGTGTTCGCCCGCGCCGAGCAGTTCCGTGACGTGCTGTCCCACCTGTCCGTGCGCGCCGGCGATGAGTACGGTTCGGGTCACGGCCGCGGGTTGGCCCTCGGCGCGCTTACGGATTCGGGCGGGAGGCGCCGGGTCGGGGCGAGCGTTACCGTCTCGAGACCGGGTCGACGGCTCGATGTCGGGAGTGAATTCGACGACTGGACGGAAGAATGCGCCGAGACCCGGGTGTTTTTCCGGTCTGGCGCCCAAATGCAGGCAGTAGATGACCACGGGCCAGTCCGGATCACAGACCGACGCCGACCTCGAGTGGTGTTACGATGCGGTTCACGGCGTTTCGCGGACGTTCTCGATAACCATCGACCGACTCGAGGAACCGATGGCGAAGCACATCTGTCTGGGGTATCTCCTCTGTCGAGTCGCAGACACGATCGAAGACGCGGGGCACATTCCGCCGGCGACGCAGACCGAACTGCTCGCGACGTACGACCGCGTGCTCGACCCCGACGCGGACGAGACCGTCTCGGGATTCATGGACGACGTCGAGCCGTGGCTCCCCGACGAGCGCACCGACGACTGGGAGGTCGTCGCGCAGACGCCCCGCATCGTCCGGACGTTCGAATCCCTCGAGGAGGGCCCCCGCGAGATCATGCGCGACCCCGTCCGGGAACTCGTCGACGGGATGGCGATGTTCACCGACCGCTACGCCAGCGAGGGCGGTCTCCGTCTTCAGACACTCGAAGAACTCGAGGAGTACTGCTGGTACGCCGCCGGCACCGTCGGGACGCTCATCACGGGACTGGTCGCTCGCGGCGCGTCCCCGGATCGCGCCCGCGAGATGCAACAGAACGCCCGTTCGTTCGCCCTGCTCTTGCAACTGGTCAACATCGCCAAAGACGTCTCCTCGGACTACCGGGAGGAGAACAACGTCTACCTACCCGCCGAGTGGCTCGAAGACGAGGACGTCGACGTCGACGCCGTCACCGACGAGACCAGCCACCGCGGCGTCACGAACGTCATCAAGCGGGTGACCGGCCGAGCCGAGACGTACCTCGACGACGCCCAGCGCTACCTCGAGGTCGTCCCCGAGACCCACGGAAACCGGCTCTCGGCGTGGGCGATCCCCTACCTGCTGGCGGTCGGAACGATGCGCGAACTCCGCGAGCGACCGGAAGACGTCATCCGCGAAGGCGACGTGAAGGTCTCCCGCGAGGAGGTCTACGCGCTCCTCCAGACGTTCGAGGAGGGAGTGCCGCGGTCGCACCTGGCGGACCTCCGCAAGGAGATGTCGGAGAAGCCGCTACACCAGTGACTATCCTTCGCCCTCGGACTGGTAGGGCTCGCCGACGGCGCGTCGGGGGAGCAGGTTGAACACTTCCGACTCCAGATCGTCGACCGACGAAAACTCGTCGCCGCCCGACTCGGCGACGAGGTCGCCGAGGTTCTGCTCGCCCTCCGCGAGGATCAGCGTCACGTCGTCGTAGCGCTCTGCAGCCGCGTCCCGAGCGATCGGATAGTCGAGTTCCTCGAGCACCGGCTCGATGTCGTTGAGGTGGACGTCTCGGCCCATACCGGTGCGTTCGGCCGCAACCCGCTTACACCTACGCATGCGTCAGCTCCCGTGACGATCGCTCTCGTGACGATCGTCCGTACCGTCGGCGCGGTCGTCAGTCGTACTCGTAGAATCCCGTGCCGGTCTTCTTCCCGAGGTCGCCGGCCTCGACCTTCCGCTTGAGGAGGTAGGCGGGCTTGTAGCGGTCGCCGAGTTCCTCGTGTAGCGTCTCGGAGGCGTGCAGACAGACGTCCAGTCCGATGTGATCGGCGAGCGTCAGCGGCCCCATCGGGACGTTCGTCCCGAGTTCCATCCCCGCGTCGATGTCCTCCTTCGTGGCGACGCCCTCGTCGAAGGCGCGAATACCCTCGTTGATCCACGGCATCAAGATCCGGTTCGTGACGAAGCCGGGTTTGTCGTCGGCCTCCCACGTGGTCTTGCCCAGTTCCTCGGCGAGGTCGTGGGCCAGTTCAGTGGCCTCGTCGGTCGTCTTCTCGCCGACGACCACCTCGACGCCCTCCATGATCGGGACGGGGTTCATGAAGTGGAGGCCGATCACGCGCTCGGGGTGCTCGAGGTCAGCCGCGATCGAGGTGATCGAGAGCGTGCTCGTGTTCGTCGCGAGCAGGACGTCGTCGTCGCAGACCCGCTCGAGGTCGGCGAAGACGTCTTGCTTGATCTCGAGTTCCTCGAGCGCCGCCTCGACCACCAGATCGCAGTCGGCGAGGTCGTCGATAGCCGTCGTCCCCGCGATTCGGTCGCGGATGGTCTCCGGGTCCTCGTCGAGGGCATCTCGACTTTCGAGGCGGCCGAGGCTGTCGTCGATGGTCTCGAAGCCGTTCTCGACGAACTCGTCCTCGATGTCCCGCATCACCACGTCGTAGCCGGTGGTCGCGGCGACCTGTGCGATGCCGCTGCCCATCGTGCCCGCGCCGACGACGCCGATCCGCTCGAGTTCCGTGCGAACCATACCCCCGTTTCGCGGGACGCCGCCGTAAGGATTTGCGTCTCCATCGCCGTGCTGGAGCGGTTATCACGTCCACCGCGAGGACAAGTTTCAAGAAGAGTGGGTGAGAGCTACCCATAACCGGTGAATCGCGTGAGCAAGAACGAGGTCGTCAGCGAAACGGGAGCGAACCGAGGGAGCGACGCCGAGGGCGACGAGAGCGACGGCGGTGGCACCGAACCCGTCGATATCGGGATCGGGATCGCCGTCGAGATCGACGCCGACGCCCTCGAGGCCGTCGACGACGCCGACACCGACGTCGTCGAACTCGAGTTCGACGAGGCCGAACTGCTCGAGGCCGACGTCGCGTCGCGTCGCGACGCCGGCGCCGACGGCCAGCGGATCGAAGCCGACCAGCGGGACCGCCTCGAGGCGGTCGACGTCGACCCCGACGCCGTCGCGGCCAAGGAGTACTCCTACCGGATGTTACTCGACGCCGGCGTCGACGAGTCCGACGCCGACGCGCTCCGGCGACAGTTCTCGCTGCCGTGGTCGTTCGACGGCGACGGCGACCTCGAGCGTCGCTCGAGCGAGGTCCGCGGACTCGGCGACGCCGAGCGCGAGTGGATCGCCGTTAGCGGCGACGAGCGCTGGCAGTCGTTCGACTACGAGCACTCGCCCCTCGCGGCGGTCAGTCGCGAGCGCCCGTCCGAACGCCCGTATCCGAAGCCGACTCCCGTGACGGCCGTCACCGGCGTCGGCCCGGACGACGCCGACGAACTGGCCGAGGCCGGGGTCCGCTCGGCGGAGCGGCTGGCGACGGTCAGCGCCTTCGCGGTCGCCAACGCCCTCGGTCTGGACGTCCTGCACGTCCGGACGTGGCGACACAACGCCCGGGAGATGCTGGGCTGACTGACCGCCGCGCATTACGACTCACTGCAGCGACAATATCGAGTCTCCCGATACGGTTGTCAGGCTCGTTTACTACTCGAGTACGGAATTTCGATAATCCGGACCATCAGAGATATATAGCGGCCTAGTGGACCGTCTAACAGATGATTCCGATCGACGATTCCCCGATCGTCCGCGACGGTAAGTCACTGATTCTCGCGATGGACCACGGGTTAGAGCACGGACCGACCGACTTCGAGGAGGTTCCCGAGAAGCTCGATCCCTCGACGGTCTTCGAGACGGCGACCCACGACGCCGTCACCGCGATGGCCGTCCAGAAGGGGATCGCCGAGGGCTACTACCCCAGCTACGAGGACGACGTCAACCTCCTGCTGAAGGTCAACGGGACCTCGAACCTCTGGATGGGCGAGTACGACTCGGCGGTCAACTGCTCGGTCGACTACGCGGCCGAGATCGGCGCCGACGCCATCGGGTTCACCCTCTACGGCGGTTCGAACCACGAGGTCGAGATGGCCGAGGAGTTCCGCGACGTCCAGGAGGACGCCCGCGAGCACGACCTGCCCGTCGTCATGTGGTCGTACCCGCGCGGTCAGGGGCTCAAGAACGACACCAAACCGGGGGTCATCTCCTACGCGACTCGACTCGGCCTCGAGCTGGGCGCGGACATCGCGAAGGTCAAGTACCCCGGCGACGCCGAGGCGATGGCCCACGCCTGCAAGTCCGCCGGCGACATGAAGGTCGTTATGTCGGGCGGCTCGAAGACCGACGACTACGAGTTCCTCTCGACCGTCGAGGCCGCCGTCAACGCCGGCTGCTCGGGACTGGCCGTCGGCCGCAACGTCTGGCAGCGCGAGAATCCCACGCAGATCCTCGACGCCCTGGAGAAGGTCATTTACGAGGAGGCGACCGCCGACGCCGCGCTCGAGGCCACGGAATAGGATGACGGTGTCCGATCCAGTCGTCGAGAGCGTCGTCGCGACGATCAGCAGATCGGCGACCGAGATCAGACAGGGCCTCATCGGCCGGCGCGGCGCCGTCGACGAGGAGAATCCCAGCGGCGAGACCCAGATGGAAGCCGACGTCTGGGCCGACGACATGCTCCGCGAGCGCCTCACGGCCATCGACGGCGTCGGCCAGTACGCCAGCGAGGAGCGCCCCGAGGTCGAGGACTGCGGCGGTGATCCGGCGGCCGGCGACGCCTACGCGGTCGCGGTCGACCCGCTGGACGGCTCCTCGAACATCAAGTCCAACAACGCGATGGGGACGATCTTCGGCGTCTACGACGACGCGCTGCCCGCCCGCGGCGAGACGCTCGTCGCGGCCGGTTACGTCCTCTACGGACCGATCACGACGATGGTGCTGGCGACCGAGGAGACCGTCTCCGAGTACGAGATGACCGGCGGGGAGCGGCAACTCATCGAGCGCGACGTCACCCTGCCCGCGGATCCGGTCGTCTACGGCTTCGGTGGTCGCGTCCCCGACTGGCCGGCGGATTTCGAAACCTACGCCCGCGAGATCGAACAGGAACTCAAACTCAGGTACGGCGGTGCGATGATCGCCGACGTCAATCAGGTACTCACCTACGGCGGCGTCTTCGCGTACCCCGGCCTCGAGTCCCGTCCGGAGGGAAAACTGCGCCTCCAGTTCGAGGGGAACCCAATCGGCTACGTCGTCGAACGCGCCGGCGGCCGCTCCTCGGACGGTACCGGGTCGCTGCTGTCGGTCGACCCCGACGCGTTACACGACCGGACGCCGGTCCACGTCGGGAACGAGGGCCTGATCGACCGACTCGAGGACGCACTCGAGTGAACGCCGGCGACGACCGATTAGTCTGCGATCACGACGACTCCGACCCGTCTCCGCCGTCGGACCGCCCCCACGTCGCCGTCACGGTGACGTACCCGCCGACGCCGACCACGAGCAGCGCGTAGAACGCCCAGCGGGGCCACGCGGTCTCGAGGAAGGCCAGCGTCAGGAAGACGACCCAGACGGTGACGACGAACAGGTCGAGAGCGAGTCGAACGACGGTGCTCACGACGCCGCGGACGGTGCGTCCGAACCGGCCGGAACGCGATGTATTATCGGTTACCATTGATCGAGGAGAAGGGACTACCAGTCGGTGCTTGGCGATGGTTGTGGGACGGTCGTCGGCGCGTGTTGGATGATAGTTGGTGCGCGTTGGACGCCCGTCGATACTCGCGGAACGAGCGTGGTCGACCGTCCGTCGGGAGTCGGTCAGAAATGATAGCCATGCTCCTCCGTGATTTTGTAGGCGGCGACGCCCCAGACGTAGCTCTGCCCGGGCCACCAGGTGCGGGCGTTGTTGAACCCCGCGACGAGGACGTCGCGGTCCTCGCCCTCGGGATCGCTGTGAAAACTCACCGACCCGCTGTCGCCGTCGGTCAGGTCCATCTCTCCGCCCCAGCGGATCTGTCCGTAGCGACAGAAGTCGTCGGTAAAGCAAGTGACCGCGTCGATGCCCTGGATCTTCCCGGTCGTGTGGCCGGTCACCGCGCCGACCTTCTCGAGTTTCTCGCCTCGAGCGACGAGGTCGGCGAGTCCCAGTCGGGTGAACTGACCGCGGACGCGGGCCGGCGACGGCGAGTCGATGCTGTTGGAGGGAGCGGTGCCGCCGTACGGCGCCACCGCGGCGATGTCCTCGGTCGGATGGGCGTATTCGACGGCGCCCAGATCGACGGTCTCGGCGTTTTCGACCGGGAGCGATAGCTGGTCGCGGGACGGTGTGGCTCCGCCCGCGAACGCGTGTTCGGCCGTCACGAAGAGCTCCTGTCGAGACGACGGATCGTACAGCGCGGGGCCGAGCGTCGCGATGCTCTCGGCCGTCTGGCAGGCGACGCCGCTCGGGACGTCGTCCATCGACACCGAGCCGGCGAGCCGCGGCTCGAGGTCCTCGGGACCCTCCTCGATGTCCTCGACGTCGATGATCGTCTCCATCTGGAGCGAGACGCCCTCGAACAGCCCCTCGACCGTCTCGCGGATGGATTCCGCGTCGGTAGAGACGCCGACGGAGACGGTGGCGGTGGCGCTCTCGTAGGACCCGGGGACGACCGCACTGCCGAGGTAACCGGTAAACGCCGTCCGCGCCAGGCGCTCGTTCAGTTCGAGGGCTTTCTCGACGGCGGCGTACCACTCCGCTGGGACGTATTTGACGCGTTCTTCGATCGACCACGGATCGTCGGGGTCCGAGCGAACGAGCCCGGTCACGATCGGGACCTCCCCGTCGCCGGCCGCGAGGAAGTCGTCGACGCCGAGGAACTTGGCCACGCCGAGCGCGTAGCCGCCGGTAACCAGGGTCCGGAGAAATTCGCGACGGTCCATCCCTGCGTCGATCCGGTCACGAAGCGTCGCGAGCCGGTGGACGAGATGCTCGTTATGTGTGCGTTCCATGCCCCACTGGCGGGTTCTGCTCTCGAGTTCGCTCCGTGACGCTAAAGCTAATGTTCACGTACACGGAGGGGCCGATCTGGACTGTATACTCCCACGAAATCGTCGAAAGCGGTTGTGCCTGCAGTTGCCACCGGCTCCTCGCGGCCTCGCGCGGCGAAATCGGGGACGCACCGGACCGGTGAGATGCGGTCGGCGACGGGGTAGCACTTGTCATCCCCGATATAATAGCTGTACGACTGAACGCGAGCATTGGTGTCGATCGACCGTCCAGCATACGATGTCTCCGTGCTGGTGACCACGGAGGCAGTATATCCGAGCGGGTCGCGTCCCACGACACGCGATCCTCCTCATCCCCTCGTGGCGAGCTCCAACGATCAGTGGTGATCGGACGCGCCCCGCTCTCTCCTCTCCCCTCTCTCTGTGCCCCACTTTCCTGAGCGACTGACTCGCAACACAGCGGAAGCCAGGATTGCGCGACTCGAGTCGAGCCCTGCAGTTATGGACTGATTTCGGACGGTTCCACCGACGTCGTTCGGCCCGAGCGACGCCCTGCGTTCCGGAGTCCTCGCACAGGGCATCCTCCATCCATCGGCTCTCCGTCGTGTCAGCACCGGCTCCGTCGAGTCAGCACCGACGCGAACGTCCGAACTCGATCGATTCCGGCGCGTCCCGATGGCGACTCGAGTCCGCCGTCCGCTCGACCGAGCGAGCACGGTAGTGTCGTTTTACGGTGGTTACCTCGCTGGACGACCGACCGAGCGCCGCCTATGGCTGCCATAACAATACCCCGAGCGGCGGTACCGTGGCGTGCTTGTCGCACGCTCCCGACGGTCGCCGCGGCTGGGCCGGTTCGACTCCGGCAGGGGGTCTATGAGCTCCGATGGCGCGTATCCGCAGTTCGAGCTCCCGTTCGATCTCTCGCCGACCACCCTCGAGCGCGCCCTGTGGGTGGTCGTCGCGCTCTCCCTGGTCGCCGACGTCATCACGACGTTCGTCGGCCTCCACCTGGGGTTGGCCGAATCGAACCCGGTCGCTCGGAGCGCGATCGAGGGACACGGGCTGGCCGGCATGCTCGTGTTGAAGGCGGCCGCCGTCGGTATCGCCCTGGTCTGTCGACCCATCCTCCCCACCGCCTACCGACCGATCATCCCTGCCGGGCTAGTGGTTCCGTGGACGATCGCGGTCTGCATCAACGTCTACACGATCTCGAACGTGCTGTAGTGTTCTCCGAAGGGGTCATCCGCGCACACCTCGAGCGGCCGCAAGGCGTTCCCTCCGCTGGGACTCGATCTATCCACTGGGACTCGAGGGCGCGAGACCCTCTCGGAGACGTCTCCGCCGGGACTGTGAGACGTTTCGTCTGTGCGGTCGAAAGTTCGACTCGGACTGCCCGACTCGTAATCCGGCGTGCGGTGGCGCGCGCTGGCGGTGCGCCTGAGTACTGCGAAGGCGCGCCGGAAACGACGTGCGAGGGCTTCGCGGGCGCAGCGAGCGAATGGCTCGGAAGACGCGAAGCGGCTTCCGGTGGATGAGCGAACGAGTAGCGCGGGACCTCCGGTCCCGCGAATCATGCGAACGGGCGCTTCGCGCCCGTGAGCAGACGGAGTGAGTGAGCGAATCGGCTGGGGAGGATATGGCCCTCCTAGTTGCCACGATTGCAGGACGCTCTGTGTGTCCTCGGTCGTCCCGATTCTCCCGTTCATTCGCCCGGTATCGATCGACGTGCTCGAGGAGAATTACAGTGGAGACAGAGCGAAAGCCCACGTATTCAGTTGTGGGAGAAGTCAGATCGAGTAAGCGTCCTGCTATCGTGGCAGCGGGGATTTCCACAATCCTCCCCAGCCGATTCGTTCGCTCACGGCTCGCTTCGCTCCCGCTCGCTCACTCATCCCTCGCACGAGTCTGGCCGCTGGCCTCGCTATCGCTCGTCCAGCCGCCAGCGCGCGCCACCGCACGTCGATTGCGTCATCGGCGGGACGGAGACCAGCGCACGCGACGGATCAGCAGTCGCCAGCGGTCATCAGTCGCTCGAGGCCCCCGGCCCGACGTTTCACTCAACCGATGCCGTTCCGATTTCACTCCCCAGATACCTTGATAACGATTGACGTGGTACCGGGAACTGACCCCGTATATGAGGGGGCACGTGCTCGAGGCGGCGACGCAGCGAGGACCGGATCGTGATCGACCCACGACGGGACCAGTACGAGATCGATGCCACTGCCACCCGAACCGATGTTGCTGTACGTGATCGTCAGTACGGTCGGCTACGCGCTGCTGTGGCGGTGGTGGTGGAGCGCGATCGAGAACGGCGACGTCGAACTCAGCTACTCCGAGGACGGACTCCGCGACGTCGGGGAGTCGGACCGATTCCGCGACGACGCGGAGATCCGGTTCCGCGACGAGTAGCAGTACCCTCCCCTCACTCCTCCCTTCAGGTTTCCTCGCCGGCGTCCCGCTGGACCCAGATCGTCTTCGTATTGACGAACTCGCGAATGCCGTCGCGGGCGAGTTCGCGGCCGTAGCCCGAGTCCTTTACGCCGCCGAAGGGCAGTCGGGGATCGGACTTGACGAGTTCGTTGACGAACGCGAGGCCGGACTCGAACTGCCTGGCGACTCGCTCGCCGCGCTCGAGGTCCGCGGTCCAGACGCTGGCGCCGAGGCCGAACCGGGTGTCGTTGGCCTTCTCGATGGCGGCTTCCTCGTCGGGCACGCGGAACACCGTCGCCACGGGACCGAACAGTTCCTCCTGATCCGCGGGCGCGTCTTCGGGGACGTCGGTGAGGACGGTCGGCGGGTAGAAGGCGCCGTCGCGGTCCATCGGCTCGCCGCCGAGTTTGCACTCGCCGCCTGCCTCGAGGGTCTCCTCGACCTGCCCGTGGAGTTCTTCCATGAGGTCTTCGCGGGCCTGCGGCCCGATGTCGGTCTCCTCGTCCATCGGATCACCGACGGTCTGGGCGTCCATCTCCTCGACGAAGCGCTCGACGAACTCGTCGTAGACCTCGTCGACGACGACGAACCGCTTGGCCGCGATACAGGACTGGCCGTTGTTGATGAGTCGCGCCTGGACCGCCGTCTCGACGGTCTTGCCCATCGGGGCGTCCTCGAGGACGACGAACGGATCGCTGCCGCCGAGTTCGAGGACGCTCTTTTTGAGTTCGCTGCCGGCGGTCTCGGCGACCGCGCGACCCGCCCCGTCGCTCCCGGTGAGGGTGACGCCCCTGATTCGGTCGTCGGCGATGACGTTGTCGATCTCGCTGGAACTCATCAACAAGGACGTGAACGCGCCCTCCGGGAACCCGGCCTCGCGGAACACGTCCTCGATCGCCGTGGCACAGCCGGGGACGTTCGAGGCGTGTTTCAGCAGGCCGACGTTACCCGCCGCGAGGTTGGGCGCGGCGAAGCGGAACACCTGCCAGAAGGGGAAGTTCCAGGGCATGATCGCCAGAATCGGTCCCAGCGGCTGGTAGGCGACGACAGTCCGCGCGTCGGGTTCGCCCGCGACGACCTCGTCGTCGAGGAAGTCGGCGGCGTGTTCGGCGTAGTAGTCGCAGACCCACGCGCACTTCTCGACCTCGTCGCGGGCCTGCCCGACGGGCTTGCCCATCTCCTCGGTCATCAGTTCGGCGAACTCCTCGCTCCGGTCGCGGAGGACGTCCGCCGCCGCCGAGAGCAACCCCTGGCGGTGCTCGACGGGCGTCTCGCTCCACTCCTCGAAGGTCTCGGCCGCCCGCTCGAGGCGATCCTCGCGGTCCTCGCTCGAGGTCTCGTCGAAGGTGTCGACGACCTCTCCCGTCGCCGGGTTGGTACTTTCGATAGACACGCGGATGACGACTACGCCGAGGGGCTTCAATCAGGGGGCTTGACATCCTCCCACCCATAAAGGATGGGATTCCTCCGGTGAGATGTTGGCTATGCCGTACCTACGGAGGCAAGTTTCCCGTCGTCGGTACTCCGGTTTGTGCGCTCCTCGTTGGGACTGGCCCTCTCGGGAGAGCGTGGTGACTCCGACCAGTTGTGGTCGTCCCACTTGAGGCGTACGGGCCGTGCCATCGACCCCACTCCCAGATTTGTGCCAGCCTGCCGTTCGAGGAACGTCCGCGAAGCGTCGAGGTCGGCGTGTCCCTCGTAGCCACACGAACACCGGAACACATCGCCGTTCCGGTCTGTATCGTCGCGCTCGCCACACGCCGGACACTCCGCCGTCGTGTACGCTTCCGACCGCACCTCGATCCTGATACCGTACTCTTCGGCGGTCGTAGCGAGCCTGTCGATGAACGAACGGTACGCCCAGAACTGGTGCGTCTTCTCGTTCACCACTGTACTCCAGTGTTCTGACAGCACGTCCGTGAGGTCGCCCACGTACATCGTAGCGACACCTTCGTCGTACAGTCGCTCGATAAGGTCGCGCACGAGCGCGTCCCGTGCGTGGTCGCGGCGTCGCGTTCGCTTGCGATACAGGCGTCGGATCCGGCGACTGCTGTACCGGCCCTCCCGGAGTTTCGACTGCAACCGGGCAATTTCTCCGGTGGTTTCGCGGAATCGGGCGAACAGGTCGCGCCCCTCGTAGAGGTACTGCTGACCGGTCGTAGTGGTACAAGCGACGAGGTTGTTCGCGCCCACGTCCAGCGCGGCTTCTTCCAAAGCCAGTGGTGAATCCTGTCGAGAATCGGGTACGGTGACAGGCTGAATGGCTCTGAACGTGTCGTCTACCTCGTCGTAGTACAGTTCCAACCGGCCCTGCTCGCCGTCCCACTTCGGGTGGCCAGTGACTTCGAGGCGCAGACGGTCGTGGTAGCCAAGGCCGTACTCCTCTTTCAGGTCTTGGCCGACGGGGACTTCGAGTCGGCTCCGCTCGCCGGTTTCGAGGGTGTACTGGTCGTTGCGGAGGTACGTCCGCAACTCCCGCCCCTCGTCCTCGTTGCCCCAGTAGCCCGGCGGGGCGGTGTCCTCACCACCTTCTCGAGTAGCGAAGAACGACCGCCATGCCTCGCTGTTCTTGCGGATGACTTGTTGGGCGGTGGCGGAGCCGAGGACGCCGACGTACTGCTTGCGGTAGTCGGCGGTGTCCCACACCGATTCGCCGTCGAAGAAGTTTTGGCGACGTTCGTAGGTAAGTTCGTTCCACAGACTGGCGGAGGCGTCCAACAGGTCGCGGAGCAGTTGCTCGTCCTGCGTGGAGAGCGGGCGCACCGCGAACGTGTTGGTTCGCCTCACGACAACAGACATTTACAGTTCTACGTCCAAATGTCTTTTGGACATAGACGATGCGACCGAACATCGACATCTCGCACACGTTGAACGGGCGCGTGAAAGACTACGCCGAACAGCAGGACGTGACCCTCGAAGAAGCCTATCGGGAAATTATCGAAGCGGGGTTGGAAGCGGTGGAACATCCAGACGAGCAATAGCGCGTGGATTGCCGAGCCATGCTGTCGCTTACACTCACCCCTGAAGGGGTGGGCTTCCGCTCGCTACGTGTCAGTAGACGAGTGCAGTGCCAAGGGTTTTGCCCGGCCTCCGGGAAGAGTACGCCACGATCCGCCCGATTCTACCATGACAGTCGCCGACCAGCAGTCCGAACCCGAGTCGGAGAGCGCGGTCGAAACAGCCCGTCGCCAGCTCGAGCGCGCCGCGGCCCATCTCGACGTCGACGAGGGGATCGTCGAGCGACTGCGCTACCCGACGAGCGTCCACCGGGTGACGGTCCCCCTCGAGCGCGACGACGGCTCCCGCGAGATGTTCACGGGGTATCGCGCCCACCACGACAGCGTCCGCGGGCCGTACAAGGGCGGACTGCGCTACCATCCGGAGGTGAGCGAAGACGAGTGCGTCGGGCTCTCGATGTGGATGACCTGGAAGTGCGCGGTGATGGACCTCCCCTTCGGCGGCGGCAAGGGCGGCGTCGTGGTCAACCCGAAAGAACTCAGCGCGGAGGAAAAAGAGCGGCTCACCCGCCGTTTCGCGGAGGAACTGCGGCCCGTGATCGGCCCGATGAAGGACATCCCCGCGCCGGACATGGGAACCGATCCGCAGACGATGGCGTGGTTCATGGACGCCTACTCGATGCAGGAGGGCGAGACGACCCCCGGCGTCGTCACCGGGAAGCCGCCGGTCGTCGGCGGCTCCTACGGTCGCGAGGAGGCGCCGGGACGGAGCGTCGGCATCATCACGCGCGAGGCGATGGAGTACTACGACTGGGACGTCGAGGAGACGACCGTCGCCGTCCAGGGCTTCGGCAGCGTCGGCGCCAACGCGGCCCGCTACCTCGACGACCTCGGCGCGTCCGTCGTCGCCGTTTCGGACGTCGACGGCGCCGTCTACGATCCGAACGGCCTCGACACCTCCGACGTCGAGGACCACGACGAGCGGCCGGGGATGGTCTCGGGCTACGACGCGCCCGAGACGCTCACCAACGAGGAACTGCTCGAGCTGGACGTCGACGTGCTCATCCCCGCCGCCATCGGGAACGTCCTGACCGGCGAGAACGCGCGCGACGTCGACGCCGACATGATCGTCGAGGGCGCCAACGGGCCGACGACCACCACGGCCGACCGCATCTTCGCCGAGCGAGGGGTTCACGTGATCCCCGATATCATCGCCAACGCCGGCGGCGTCACCGTCAGCTACTTCGAGTGGCTCCAGGACATCAATCGCCGGAAGTGGTCCCTCGAGCGCGTCAACGAGGAACTCGAGACCGAGATGTGTCAGGCCTGGGCCGACGTCCGCGGGGAGTACGACGCCCGAGACGTGACCTGGCGCGACGCGACCTACATCGTGGGCCTCGAGCGGGTCGCGGCGGCACACGAGGCGCGAGGACTCTGGCCGTAAGTCGGTTCGACGACGGATGGAGTCGGGATCGGAAATACGCGGGCCACCCCCACCCCCGATTCAGAGTGAAACGGTGGCGAACGGACCGGACGGATACGTCGATGAGAGAATCGATTCGACGGAAGAGATTTGATTCGACGAGAAAGATCCGATTCGACGAGAGAGATTTGATTCGACGAGAAAGATCCGATTCGACGAGAGAGATTTGATTCGACGAGAAAGATCCGATTCGACGAGAGAGATTTGATTCGACGAGAAAGATCCGATTCGACGAGAGAGATTTGATTCGATCAGGAGAACGACGAGAGATCGGCGTCCCGATCCGTCGTCGCCCGCTCGGTGCCAGCGAGGTCGTCGTACGTCGGAAGATCCTCGAGCGACGAATCCCGCCGCACGGCTTTGACGATGTGTTTCGGATCGGTAACGAGCCGGTGGAGGAGGTAGCTCCCCTGCGAGCGGCCGCCGCCGGTCTTCTCGGACTCGATGACGCCGAGGAAGGCCTGTTCCTTGAGCTGGCGGTAGAGGCCGTTCTCGGTGATCGGATCGGTCGCGATCAGATCGCAGACGCTGCCGTAGCGCTCGTAGATCTCGCGGGTCTTGTACGTCTCTCGCTCGCCGGTGACGATGTGACTCGCCAGTGCGTAGAGGGCGAGTTTCGCGTGGACCGTGGCACCGCTGGTCAGTTCCTCGATTCGATTGATCTCGGCGACCTCCTGGGCCTGCTTGATGTGGTCCTCCGAGACCGTCTCGCTCCCGGTCCGACGGGCGAGTTCGCCGGCCTCTTTCAGAATCTCGATGGCCTTCCGCGCGTCGCCGTGTTTCTTGGCCGCGAGCGCGGCACAGAGCTCGATCGTCCCGTCCTCGAGCACGCCGGACTGAAAGGCGTCCTCGCGGTTTCGCATGATCTCCCGGAGCTGTGAGGCGTCGTAGGGGTGGAAGAACAGTTCGCGGTGACCGAAGCTGCTGTCGATGCGCTCGTCGAGCGTTTCCCGGTACTTGACCTTGTTACTGATCCCGATGACACCGATGTAGGCGTCCGTCTTCTGGGCCTCGCGGGCCCGCGAGAGTTGCATCAGGATGTTGCTATTGTCCAGTTTGTCGATCTCGTCCAGGATAACGATGACCGCGTCGAAGAACGCCTCGAGCACGTCCCAGATGTGCTGGTAGTACTCCATCGTGCCGACACCCCGGACCGGAATGTTCCCCTCGTACCCGGTCCCCTCCTTGAGACTGAGCGCCAACTGGCGCGTCGCCCGCGTCTCCGTGTTCGCCTCCGAACAGTCGACGTAGAGGACGCCGCAGTCGACGTCGTTCCCCCGGGACGCGTTCCGCGCTCGAGTCGCGACGTGTCGGGAGATGAGACTCTTTCCGGTGCCGGTCTTCCCGTAGATCATCACGTTGTTCGGCGGGTCACCGCGCGTGATCGCGCCGACTTCGGCGGCGACGGATTCGATCTCGTCGTCCCGGCCGACGATCCGTTCCTCGTCGGGGACGTGCCCGACGTGGAGGAGTTCCTTCCGATCGAAGATCGGATCGTGAGATTGGAAAAGCGGATCCCCTGCCTGATCAGCCATGTCTCGGTCGTCGAAGACGGACATAATAAATCTGTGGAAGGTAGTTCAGACTGATACACCGCCGTGAAATACCCACCGATGGAGTCGATCGCCGGATCCTCTGTAGCGATTTCGCGCTGAATGCAGACTGAATCCAGAACCGTCCGACGCCCTGCTCCCCCACCCCTCATGCAGAGTGAAAACCGGCGAACGGGCACTCCATCCAGTCCCTGATACCGCCGACTTAGAATCGATTCCAAGCGGTATCAGCAGACCCCAGAATCGTATCCGAGCGTGTCAGCAGACCCCAGAATCGTATCCGAGCGTGTCGGTAGCCTCGAGTAACCCAACGGAGTGTCTGGACCGCCTTCCGCTACGTGTCCACACTCCTCTCCTCTGCTCTCCCATACCCCTCCCCTCTCCTCCCTCCCTTTCTAGTTTAGTAATATATGTTACGATACAAGCAACAGTGTCCTGAGAACATTAAGTGTCGATGAGTGATGAGGCGAATTAGCCCTGGTGATTCCTGATGAAATATCGGTTCCGCTCCTCAAATTTTGACTTCCGAGGCCCCTCATCCAACATTCAAGGAGTCTCATCCGACAATTCGGCCCGGTCCGCTACCTCCGATACATAGCTCACCCGTTTGCCGGTTTTCACTCTGCACGAGGGGTGCGGGACATCGACCCACAGTCGCGGTCGGCAGGGTACCTATCGACTCGAACATGCGACACCCCCTCGTTCAAAGTGAACTGGTCCGTCGATCTCTCGAGCCCTCGCCCCCTCATCCCCGGGGACGTCAGCACCGCTTTCAGTTTGAACGAGGGGCCCCCGAAACCGGACGAGACCAGACGATCCATCGCACACCGTTTTCACTCTGAACAGGGGGTGCCCGTCTCGAGCGACCTCGCGACGTAACAGTTGCGCGCCAGCGACCATCGGCAGTTGCCCGGCGCCAGCAACCGTCGACAGTCGCCCGGCGCCAGCAACCGTCGGCGGTCGACACCGCTAGCAGTATTCCACACACATTCCTTTGGTCGTGGACCGAAGACACGCCAGTATGGGACGCAGAAGCGTGCTGTTCACCCCCGGCGACCGACCCGAGATGCTCCGAAAGGCGCCCGAAGCGGGCGCGGACGTGATCGTCTTCGACCTCGAGGACGCCGTGGCTCCCCAGCGCAAGGCCGAGGCCCGCGAAACGGTGCGCGAGGTGCTCGTCGACCCCGCGTTCGATCCCGACTGCGAGGTCTGCGTGCGGGTCAATCCGAGCGAGTCGCTGCTGATCGACGACCTCGCGGCGCTCCTGGAACCCGCCGACGACGGCGACCGCCGACTCGACAGCGTGATGGCGCCGAAGGTCGACTCGCAGGCGGACGTGCTCGATCTCGCGGACGAAATCGCGAAGTACGACGACTCGCTGCCGATCTTGGCGCTGATCGAGAACGCCGCCGGCGTGCTGGCGGCCCCGGAGATCGCCGCGATTCGGGAGACCAACGCGCTCGTCTTCGGCGCCGAGGACCTCTCGGCGGACATCGGTGCGACCCGGACCGCCGAGGGAACGGAGGTCCTGTACGCCCGCGAGCGCGTCGTGCTGGCCGCCGCGGCGAACGACTGTGCGGCGATCGACACCCTCGTCACCGACTTCGAGGACGACGCGCGACTCCGCGAGGACGCCGCCTTCGCCGTCCAACTGGGCTTCGACGGCAAACTCGCGATCCACCCCGCACAGGTCGGCCCGATCAACGAGGCGTTCACCCCCGCGGACGAGGAGATCGCGTGGGCCGAACGCGTCCTCGAGGCCAAACGCGAGGCCGACGCCGACGGTCGAGGCGTCTTCGAGGTCGACGGCGAGATGATCGACGGGCCGCTGATCGCTCGAGCGGAACGAATCCGGGACCGGGCCGCCGCAGCGACGGACGACAACTGACCGACCGTCCAGAATAAAAGGAGATGGGAACTCCTCGAGTGGATGGGGGATGATGGACTATGATAGATATTCGCTACGCTTATCCTTCCATCCCGAAAACGCACGCGTATGGCCGAGGAAGCGAATCCGTTCGAGAGTCTCCAGTCACAGATCGACGACGCGGCGGCCTACCTCGAGGTGGACGACGACGTCATCGAGCGTCTCAAACACCCCGAGCGCGTGCTCGAAACGAACCTCACCGTCGAGATGGACGACGGGTCGCTCGAGCGATTCAAGGCGTTTCGCTCGCAGTTCAACGGCGACCGCGGCCCGTACAAGGGTGGCATTCGCTATCACCCGCAGGTCTCACGGGACGAAGTCAAGGCCCTATCGGGCTGGATGACCTACAAGACGGCGACCGCCGACATCCCGCTGGGCGGCGGGAAGGGCGGAATCATCATCGATCCCGCCGACTACTCCGAGAGCGAACTCGAGCGCGTCACTCGCGCGTTCGCGAAGGAACTCCGCCCGCTGATCGGCGAGGACCGGGACGTCCCCGCGCCCGACGTGAACACGGGCCAGCGGGAGATGAACTGGATCAAAGACACCTACGAGACCCTCGAGAACACCACGGAGCCGGGCGTCATCACGGGGAAGAACCTCGCGAGCGGTGGTAGCGAGGGGCGCGTCGAAGCGACGGGCCGCTCGACGGTCATCGCCGCCCGCGAAGCGTTCGACTACCTCGACAAGGACCTCGAGGGCGCGACCGTCGCCGTGCAGGGCTACGGCAACGCCGGATGGATCGCCGCGAAACTGATCGACGAGATGGGCGCGACCGTCGTCGCCGCCAGCGACTCGAGCGGCGCGATCTACAACCCGGACGGCTTCGATCCAGTCGCCGCGAAGGATCACAAGAACGAGACCGGTAGCGTCATCGGCTTCGAGGGGAGCGAGGAGGAACTCACCAACGAGGACCTCCTGACGCTCGACGTCGACCTGCTGATCCCCGCCGCCCTCGAGAACGCCATCGACGCCGACCTCGCGGAAGACGTCGAGGCGGACGTCATCTCCGAGGCCGCCAACGGGCCGCTGACGCCCGGCGCCGACGAGGTGCTCGCGGAGAAGGACGTCTTCGTCATTCCCGACATCCTCGCCAACGCCGGCGGCGTCACCGTCTCGTACTTCGAGTGGGTCCAGAACCGCCAGCGCTTCTACTGGACCGAGGAGAAGGTCAACGCGGAACTCGAGGAGCTCATCGTCGACGCCTTCGACGCCCTCGTCGACACCTTCGAAACCCACGACGTCGATAACGCGCGCATCGCCGCGTACGTCGTCGCGATTCAGCGAGTCGCCGACTCGTTCGAAGAGGCCGGTAGCTGGCCCTAACCCGGATCCGACGGCCGTTTGCACGACTCGAACAGTAGGTTTGGCGAGCGCATTGCCGTCCGTTCCGTCGACTCGTTCCTTCCGTGGGGTCTGCCGAAATCGGCCGACGTATTCGATGCAGTGGCTTCCAGCTACCCGTATTCGTTCCGAACGGTACTGGAAAAGGATTTCATATTGACAGACTGTCGTCGTTCCAATAAACACTTACCACCTGAATCTCCATATGGTGGGAAATGGATCGACAACTGAATCGACGAAGCGTCATCGCGTGCCTCGGGGCCGCCGGCCTCGCGAGTCTGTCGGGCTGTCTGGGATTGATCGGAATGGCGGAACACGAGTCCTCGCCCGCGGGCGTCGAAGCCGCCGCCCGCGAGGAGACCGGCTACGAACAGACCGAGATCGAAGCGCTCCCCATCGAGCGCGACGTCGGCCCCACGAACGAGACCGTCACGGTCCGCAACCACATGACCAAACACGAAAAACGGGTCGGGATCATGGGGCTCGGCGAGCGGCGCGCTGCCATCTACAACGTGTTGACGACCCCGCAGGTCAGCATCTTCGGACGGGAACTCAACCCCGTCGGAGAGATGTCGACGCAGGAACTCATCGACCTCGTCAGGAGCAACTACGACGGGATCAACGACATCTCCCACGAGGAAGACAGCGACGTCACGATCCTCGGCGAGTCGACGACCCAGTCGCGGTTCACCGCCGACGCGACGTTCGACGGGCAGGAACTCGAGGTCGACATCCACATCACCGAGGCCGTCGAGGCCGACGAGGACCTGCTCGTCACCATCGGCGTCTATCCCCGGGACCTGCAGAGCCAGGAGCAGCCGAACATCGCGACGCTCACCGAATCGGTGACCACCGACGTCGATTCGGACGACTCGGCCGGCGGTTCCGAGGACGGTGGGAACAGCAGCTCGAACGAAACCAACGACGGCAGCGGTGACAACGAAAGTACCGACGGCATCCTCGGTTGACATCCTCCCCGCCCTGAAGGGCGAGGATTCTCGCGTTGGGATATTGTGGTTTACGACGTGACCTGTTCTTGAGGTGTGAACGCACCAGTTTCCTTGTCAAACAGGAACGTCGATGGCTGTGCCAACCAGCCGTTACTCCTATCTCCCCCGTCACAGGAGAGACTCGGAGATACTTTCTGTCGAATATTCTCAGCGCCGTTCACATCGGCATTTGCCACCATCCCGCATTCATCGCACACATACAACCCGCGTTCGACACGGTTTGCTTTTCGTGTACGGCCACAACACGAACACGACTTCGAGGTATCGCGCTCCGATACCTGTTCGACCGTGATGCCTTCCATCTCGACCTTGTATTCGAGTAGGTCGGTGAATCGGTCGAACGCCCACGAGTGCAGGTCAAGGTTGCCGTGCTTGCCCCAGTTCTTCGCCTCGTCGTTCTCCTCGTCTTCGCGGATACCAGAGAGGTCACCCACCACGATGGTTCCAACTCCCTCATCTACACACCGCTGAACTATGTGTTTGGAAAGTGTGTGGAAGTAGTGGGTTCGGCGAGCCGACTTCTTCCGGTGCAACCGCGTGGCCTGCTCGGAGTCAGAGTCGTCACACCGAGCGATGCGCTTGCTGAAGTAGTAGTCATCCTGCTTCAAGCAGTTGAGTGGGTACAACTCACTGTGACCGTCCTCGTAGGCGAGGGCAGCGAAGTTGTTGATACCGAGGTCAACACCCACCGTCTTCTCACCGGGTGCTTCTGATACTTCGATTTCGACTTTGCAAACGAAGTGTAGCTCCCACTCGTCACCAGTCCAGACGCCCCGTACTTGTTGGACGTTCTCCACAGTGGAGAGATCAACGTCGGGGCGAGTCTGGTACTCGCAGAGGATGAAGTCCGACCAGTACTCCTTGAGGTTCGAGCCTTTAGAGAGGCGGACTCGCTGGTACTTCGTGTCGAGTTTGAAGCCTTTGTTCTTGAACGTGACCGTGCTTCGGGGGTGTTCATCGCCGTGTTTGCGGTAGCCGGGCGGGTTTGCGTTCGTGTCTCCGTTACGTCGTTTGCCGTACCAGCCGTTGAACGCTTCAGCGAGTTCTTGAAGAACGCGCTGACTTGACTGAGAATGCAGGTCATCATAGCGTTCGTGTGACTTGAGGTACGCGGTGAGTTCGTCGTGTTCAGGGATGTAGTCGATTTCATCCCAGATGCGACTGCACGTCCACCGTCCGACGTTCCAGAGTTTCGAGGCGGCGAACCCGAGCGAATCGAGATCGTCAGACACCCGTGACTGGTTCCGAATGGAAGCAGTGTAGGTGCGGGTGACGACCCGTTTCGCCATACGTAACTAATGTAGAGAAAGCTACTTGAAGGTAGGGATTGCGAAGCGAGGAATATCCTGCTGTGCCATCGGACGGTGGACTGCGAAAGGTTATGTCGGATTCATCCCCGCGCTAAAGCACGAGGCTTTCTCCTTGGATTGCCGTAACGCCGTTTCGATCGAGGATTTCTATACGGCCTCGAGGCGGTCGATCGGCCGGTACCCGCGACGCGTTTGATTTTCTGACTGCGTGCCCCTCAGAGGCCGAGTTCCCGGCCGATGACGAGGTGTTGTATCTCGCTCGTGCCCTCGCCGATCTCCATCAGTTTCGCGTCCCGGTAGAACCGCTGGGGGGCGAAGTCGGTGGTGTAGCCGTAGCCGCCCAGCACCTGGACGGCGTCTTCGGCGACCTCGCGGGCGGCCTCGCTGGCCTCGAGTTTCGCGAGCGCCGACTCGCGGGTCACGGGTTCGCCCTTGTCGGACGTCCGAGCGGCGCGGTAGGTGAGCAGTCGGGCCCGCTCCGTCTTGCGGTGCATGTCGACGATCGTATCCCGAATAGCGTCGAACTTCGAGATCGGCTGCCCGAACTGCTCGCGCTCGGTGCTGTAGGCCTTCGCGTGTTCGTAGGCGCCCTGGGCCAGCCCCGTCGAGAGCGCGGCGATGGAGATCCGGCCGCCGTCGAGGGTCTTCTTGGTTTGCTCCCAGCCGTCGCCTTCCTCGCCGAGCAGTCGATCCTCGGGGAGGCGGACGTTCTCGAGGCGAATCTCACAGGTCGGCGAGGCGTTCAGCCCCATCTTGTCCCAGATCGTGGTCACCTCGAAGCCGTCGTCTTCGCGGGGATCGACGATGAACGTCGAGATACCGTCGTACCCCGCATCGGGGTCGGTGACGGCCTTGACAAGGACCGACCCGGCCTCGGAGGCGTTCGTGATGAACTGCTTGGTGCCGTTCAGCACCCACTCGTCGTCCTCCTGTTCCGCAGTCGTATTCATGTCCGAGGCGTCGGAACCGCTCTCGGGTTCGGTCAGCGCCCAGCCGCCCAGATAGTCGCCCTCGGCGAGCGGACGGAGCCAGCGTTCCTTCTGGGCCTCGGTGCCGAACCGCTCGAGCGGTTTCGAGGCGAGCGACGTGTGGGCGACGTATGAGAGGCCGATCGAGCCCGAGACGCGGCCGAGTTCCTCGGCGACCAGCGCGTACATGAGGGTGTCGCCGCCGAGGCCGCCGTAGCGTTCCGCGATGGGGACGCCCATCACGTCCAGATCCGCGAGCTGGTCGAAGATCTCCGCCGGGAACCGGTGTTCGTCCTCGATCTCCTGGGCGATCGGTTCGATCTCGGTCTCGCAGAAGTCCCTGACCGTCTCCCGGATCATCCGGTGTTCGTCGGGCAGGTCGGTGTCCATACGCGATATGTGCCGGGCTACAGAATAAACGCACCGACGACCCCGCAGCGTCGGTCCGATAGGTCGGCGGTAGCGGCAGCCCGACGGTTCGCGGCAGCGTCACTTCGACGGTTCGTGTCAGCGTCGATCCGATGGATCGGAGCGGCGACCTACCAACTGCGGTCGTCATCGTCGTCGCTGTCGCCGCTCTCATCCGCGTCATCGGCGTCGCCCGCCTCGTCCCACGGATCCGACCCGTCCCAGCCGCTCTCGTCGTTCCAGTCGTCGTCTCGAGCCGACGAGTCGCTGTCGGGTCGCTCCCAGTCGCTGCGGCCGATCGCACCGCCGGTACCGGCGGCTCGAACCGCGGCGCGCTGGTCGGGGACGAGATCGAGTTCGGGGTCCGTATCGCCCAGCAGCAACAGCGCGTAGTACTGGAAGTAGGTGGTGACCGGCGTCCAGACGAGCGCGGCGAAGAGCAACACGGCGGCGAGCGCGAGCAGGCCGACCACGACGGCGACGGCCCAGCCGATCGGGCCGGCGAGCACCGCGACGAACGCCACGATGGCGAACGGGATCGCGATGACGACGGCGCCGAGGGCGATGACGATCGAGACCGTAACCGTCACCGCGAGCGTGAGGACCCAGACGAGGAGCAGATAGACCGCGTACTCGGCGAGGTTCGCCCGCAGCGTTCGCCAGAACCGACCCCACGCCGCGAGGACGCCGCAGTCCTCGAGGAGCATGATCGGCGCGACGAACTCGTCCGTGAAGCGGCGACCGATCGAGTGCAGCAGGTAGAGCCCGCCCCCGTACAGCAGGTAGAGGGCGAGCAGGCCGGGAGAGATGTCGTCGAAGGTGCCCAGACCGACGGCGATCGCGGCGGGCGCCGACACGAGCGCGCCGGCGACGAGCAGGAGGGCGAGCCGAAACAGGAACAGCCGGACCCCCTTCCCCGCGTTCGCGCCGAAGTAGCCGCGTATTCGGACCTCCTCCGACCGCAGCGACTCGAGGAAGACGAACTCCATGACGCCGGCGAGCAGCGCGTAGCACAGCCACAGCACCAGCACGACGGCGGCGACGACGAGGAGCGCAACGAGCAGATCCTCGACCGGTAGTTCCGACTCGAGTTGCTCGAACTCCTCCTGGAACGAGTCCTCGGTGGCCGTACCGTCGGCGTACATCGTGGTGTCGCCGCCGGGAGCCGCCGCCCCGAACCCGAGCGAACTGACGAAGAAGACGACCACCGCGAGCGTGACCCACTGTCTGACGCTCAACTGCGTCAGGAAGTTGCGGGTTCCCTCGATCGCGTCACTGAGGTCGTCGATCGCGTCCATACTCACCCGTTCGTTCAGTAGCAGCGTTGATAATAATGTTGTTCTCGAGGCCGAACCGTCGTCGCGCCGCCGATTTCGAGGAGGGATCGAGGGGAACGGGATCCGAGCACCAATTCGTTCGTCGGACACGTCTCGTCGGCGACAGTTCGGGACGCATTTAACCCCCAAGGCCCCACACCCGACGTATGGATATCCGCCGGCTCGCGCGAGGGACCGTCGAGTGGGATCGCCTCGAGCGCGTGGTCCGGACGCTGGCGGATCGGTACGACCGCGAGGAGGTCCGCGTCGAGTTCCTCGAGGCCGACAACTGGCTGTCGACGCCCTGCGTCATCGACGACCGGTGGTTCGTCAAGATCGTCTCGCGCCAGAACGCGCTCGTCCACGCGGTGTTGACCGCGGGGCGAAACGTCGGCGCGGTGTCGGCGGGCTCCGGCGGCTTCTTCGGCCGGTTCGACACGCCCCGCGAGATGGTCGAACACGAGTACGAGGCGACCGAACGGATGCGCGAGATCGGAATCAACGCGCCCCAGCCGATCGACGCCTTCGAGGTCAACGGTCTCGGCGTGCTCGTCCTCGAGTACCTGCCGGAGTTCCGGTCGCTCGACGACACGCCCGACTGGCTCGTCGCCGAGCGCGCGACGGTCCTCTTCGAGATGCTCGCGACGCTGCGCGATCACGGGATGGCCCACGGGGATCTGCGCGCCGAAAACATCCTGCTCTGTGACGGCGAGTTCTACTTCATCGACGCCACGAACGTCCACGACGACCGGGTCGCCGAGACCACCGCCTACGACCTGGCCTGCGCGCTGGCCGTCCTCGAGCCCCGAATCGGCGCTCGAGACGCCGTCTTCGCGGCCGCGACGGTCTACGAACCCGACGAGTTGCTCGCCGCGCGGCGGTTCCTCGACTTCGTCCGCCTCCGGCCCGACCACGAGTTCGACGCCACGACGCTGCGCGACGAACTCGAGGAGGCCGCCGAGATACGACAGCAGTGATTCCGCCCGACGCCGACTATTCTCCCTCGAGCGGGTGCCCTCGTCGGTCGATTCTCGTGACCGGAAGCTCGGCGCGATCGGCGTGCTCCCGAACGACCTCCTCGCTCTCGGCCCGGTAGTGACAGTAGGTACCGGTGATATCACCGTCCTCGTTCGTCATCACTTCCGATTCGATCCACCGAATGTCCGCGCCTTCGTTCCGGAGGTCCTCGAGGGCGTCACCGGATCGATCGCCCGCCGCCTCGAGGTCGTCCTCGGTGATCGGTTCGTCCATCGCTCGGAGGATGAGGAAGTCCTCCAGGTCTCGCTCTGGCATGGCTCCCACCGTGGTATATTTTGGCAGAGAGGGACATAAACCCAGGAGGACGGGTAGACGCGCTCGATCCCGGCGGCTGCAGGCAGCAGTGGCTTTCGACGGATTCCAGTAGGCCCGCCCATGAGCCACACGTTCACCGACGACGACGTCGACAAGCGCGTCGAGACGGCCAACGGCGAGCGGATCGGCGTCGTCACGATGACCGAACCGGAGACGGCGTACGTCGACCTCGAGTCGGACGTCGCCGACTCGACCGCGGCGGCGCTGGACTGGGACGGCGGCGACGAGGTCGTGCACCTCGAGGCCGACTCAGTCCAAGCCGTGACGGCGGAGACGATTCGACTCGCGGGGGACGGGAAGCCGGGGGCGACCGACGACGACGCCACCGATCCCGTCTTCGACCGCGACCCGGAAGCGGTCGCGGACGAGCGAAGCGGCGATCGGCAGCCGAACGGGGTGACGGCGAGCGGCGAAGACGAGACGGACACACCGGAGGAGGGCCGATCCGGTACCGCGATGGAGCCCGAAACCGAGGAGATGGACGAGGCGGGCGAGGAGCGCCAGCCCGACGAGGAAGACCGGCCCCCGGAGGGCGACCGCACGGTGACCAAAGACCGCGCCGAGGAGCAAGATCGATAACACTGACGGTCGTCGCCGGACTCGTCCCCCGAGCCGCCGGAGCCACCGAGGCGCTCCCTCGGGGCGATTCCCGCGCCGTGTGTGAACCACCATCAGGGTTTTCACCTCGCTCGCCGTTTCGTCTCGTATGAGCCAGCAAGCCACCGAACAGGTGTACGGCCACTACATCGGCGGGGAATGGACTGATGGCGCGGACGACACGTTCGAGAGCCGGAATCCCGCCACCGGCGAGACGCTGGCGACGTTTCAGCGGGGAACGGAGGACGACGTCGACGCGGCGCTGGCGGCCGCCGAAGACGCCTTCGAGGAGTGGCGTGACCTGTCGTACATCGACCGCGCGGAGTACCTCTGGGACATCTACCACGAACTACGGGATCGCCACGACGAACTGGGCGAGATCGTCACGCAGGAGTGCGGGAAGGAAATTTCCGAAGGAAAAGCCGACGTCACCGAGGCCTGGCACATGGTCGAGTGGGCCGCGGGCAACGCCCGCCACCCCCACGGCGACGTCGTGCCCTCGGAGATCGCGGGGAAGGACGCCTACATGCGCCGCAAGCCCCGCGGCGTGATCGGCTGTATCACCCCGTGGAACTTCCCGGTCGCGATCCCCTTCTGGCACATGGCGATCGCCCTCGTGGAGGGGAACACCGTCGTCTGGAAGCCCGCCGAACAGACGCCGTGGTGCGGCCAGATCATCGCCGAGATGATGGACGACGCCGGCGTGCCCGATGGCGTCTTCAACATGATCCAGGGCTACGGCGACGCCGGCGCGGCGATCACCGACGACTCGAGGGTCGACACCGTTCTCTTCACCGGCTCCGCCGAAGTGGGCCACGAGATCGCCGGCAAGGTCGGCGGCGAACCCGGCAAGCTCGCGGCCTGCGAGATGGGGGGTAAGAACGGGATCGTCGTCACCGAGGAGGCGGATCTCGATATCGCCGTCCACTCGGCGGTCATGTCCAGTTTCAAGACGACCGGCCAGCGCTGCGTCTCGAGCGAGCGCCTGATCGTTCACACCGACGTCTACGACGAGTTCAAAGAGCGATTCGTCGACATCGCCGAGGACGTCGCCGTGGGCGACCCGCTCGAGGAGTCGACGTTCATGGGACCGGCGATCGAGGCCGACCACGTCGAGAAGATCCGCCGGCACAACGAACTCGCCGTCGAGGAGGGCGCGAACGTGCTCGTCGACCGGTTCGAACTCGAGGACGACGAGATTCCGGAGGGCCACGCGGATGGCCACTGGGTCGGCCCCTTCGTTTACGAGGTCGAGTACGACTCGGACGCCGACCTGCGGTGCCTCCAGGAGGAGTGTTTCGGCCCCCACGTCGCGCTGATCGAGTACGACGGCGACATGGAGCGAGCGCTCGAGATCCACAACGACACGCCCTACGGGCTGGCGGGGGCGGTCATCTCCGAGGATTACCGCCAGCTCAACGCCTTCCGCGACCGGGCGGACCTCGGGCTGGCGTACGCGAACCTCCCGTGTATCGGCGCCGAAGTCCAGTTGCCCTTCGGCGGCATCAAGAAGTCCGGCAACGGCTATCCCAGCGCCCGCGAGGCCATCGAGGCCGTCACCGAGCGCACGGCGTGGACGATGAACAACTCGAAAGAGATCGAGATGGCACAGGGGCTGTCGGCCGACATCACGACCTCGGAGGACTGACCGGCTCGAGCGAACCGGCGTTTCGCGGTCGCTGACGGCAACCTCCTTTTGGGGCCGCTGACCGCGATCTCCGGCGGAGCGGCCCGTACGCTTGAACGCGGAAACAACAGCTATACGACACGTCACGCAGTAGTGGACTCGAGCGACGATGATCGAGACTCTCGGAATCGTTCTGCTGCTCGCGGTCAGTGTCCTCCTCGTTCTGCTTCCGTCCCTGGCCACGAGCTGGTGGCTGTCTCGCGATCGAGACGACGACCGCCCGGACGAGTGAGCCGTGGTTGACGCGATCAGTCGTACCATCGGCGAGCCGTAGCTGTCGGCGCCCGCGGTCCCAGTACGGATCTCGCGATCTATTCGACGGAGCGCCTTCGACGGGCATCCCGTCTTGCGGCGATAGTTGCAGTCGGCTCTAGCGAGCGAATCGCTTATCCGGCCGCTCAATGAATCGTCGGGATGCATGAAAGCAGTCGTTCTCGCGGCGGGCCAGGGAACGCGTATTCGACCGCTCTCGGATTCGGTTCCGAAACCGATGCTGCCGGTCGCCGATCGGCCCCTCGTGGCCCACACCATCGACGCCGCGATCGACGCGGGGGCGGACGAAATCGTTCTCGTGATCGGCTACGAGGGCGAAACCGTCCGCGACTATTTCGGCGACGAGTACCGCGGAACGCCCATCTCCTATGCGGTCCAGACCGAACAGGCGGGGACAGCCCACGCGGTCGCCACCGCTCGCGACCACATCGACGGGCCGTTCGCCGTCCTGAACGGGGACAACCTCTACGATCCGGCGGCGGTCGAACGGCTCTTCGATGACTGTCCGGCCGTCTGCGCCGTCGAAGTCGAGGAGCCGCGCAACTACGGCGTTCTCAGTACCGACGGCGGAACGGTCACCGGCATCGTGGAGAAGCCGGCCGATCCGCCGACGAACCTCGCCAACGCCGGCGCCTACGCCTTCCCCGAGGAGGCCCGCGAGTGGCTCGAGGTCTCCGAGAGCGAGCGCGGCGAGCACGAGATCACCGACGTCCTGGCGACCGTGATCGGGGCCTTCGACGTCACCCCGGTCACGCTCGAGCGCTGGCTGGACGTCGGCCGGCCGTGGGAGCTCCTCGAGGCCAACGAGTGGAAGCTCGGCGAGCTCGACGGCCGCGTCGACGGCGAGGTGAGCGAGGACGCCCATCTCGAGGGCGACGTGGTCGTCGAGGAGGGCGCAACGGTGAAACCGGGGGTCGTGATCGAAGGCCCGGCGCTGATCCGCTCGGGCGCGACGGTCGGGCCGAACGCCTACGTCCGCGGCGCGACGCTCGTCGACGAGGACGCCGAAGTCGGCCACGCCGTCGAGGTCAAAAACAGCGTCATCGGTCCCGACTCGTCGGTGAGTCACCTCTCCTACGTCGGCGACAGCGTTCTCGGCCGGTCGGTCAACGTCGGCGCGGGGACGAACGTCGCGAACCTCCGCCACGACGACGCGGACGTGAAGTTCACGGTCAAGGGCGAGCGCGTCTCGACCGGCCGGCGCAAGTTCGGCGTCGTCGCCGGCGATCGGGTCAAGACCGGCATCAACACCAGCCTGACGCCCGGGCTGAAACTGACGACCGGTGCGACCACGCGACCCGGCGAGACCGTCGAACGGGACCGGTAGCGCGCGTCTGTCCGCTTCTCCTCGAGTCGTCTCCGCCGCGGGCTCGAGACGGAACTCTCGATTCGTTCGAGCCACCGAAACCCCGAGGATTTACGGGTTCCGGCGTCGCGTACAGCACTAGATGCCGACGCACCGACGGATGCGATTCGTCCGCGGGCAACTCGCCTGGATGCTCGCAGCCGTGCTCGTTCTCTCCCTGCTTGGCTCGTTCTCCTACGAGCTGTTCTTCGTACTGTCGCTGATCGGACTCCTGATCGTCACCGAGCTGACTGCTCCATTCGCCGTCACACCCGACTGGCGACGCCGTCTGCGGTGGATCATCGCGATCGGACTCGTCGGCTTCGCCGTCGTGGTCGTCCGACGCATTCTGGAGATTCTCCCGCCGGAGGTGTTGCCGTGGTGATCCGGCTGCGTGACGCGACTCGAGTCAGAGATGCTTCGATGCGACCGGAGGTGCGGCGATGACCGTCCGCGAGTGGTTCCGCGACGGCGGCGGACTCGACTGGCCGCGCGTCCTGCTGGCCGCCCTCTCGGTCGCCGTTCTCGGCGGGCTGCTCGTGGCCGCCGCGACCTCGAGCGCGGCGTTCGGCCCGTACAACCCGTCGTGGGACGGGACCTCCGAGCTCCGCAGTCAGGTCGCGTCGGAGCCGGGCGTCGAGAGCGAAATGGTGCGAGACACGGCCAGATACGACGCACACGAACCGAACGAGACGGTCGCGTTCGTCGTGGCCCCGGACGAGTCGTACGCCGACGAGGACGCCGAGCGACTCCGCCGGTTCGTCGCCGACGGCGGGACGCTCGTCGTCCTCGAGAACTTCGGGACGAGCGGCAACGAACTGCTGGCGGCCGTCGGCGCCGACACGCGGACCGACGGCGTCCTGCTTCGGGACGAACAGGAGTACTACCGCGGCCCGACGATGCCGGTCGCGACCGGCGTCGAGAACCACACCTACACCGACGGCATCGAACGGTTGACGCTCAACCACGCGTCCGCGCTCGAGGTGCCCGAAGACGGTGACGGCAATACGACAGTGCTCGTGCGTACCAGCGAGTACGCCTATCGCGACGCCGACGGCGACGGCGAACTCGGCGCCGACGAGTCGCTCGACGCCTATCCCGTCGCGGCCGTCGAGAACGTCTCCGAGGGGCGGGTCGTGACGGTCGGCGATCCGAGCATCGCGATCAACGCGATGATCGACGAACCCGACAACGCGGCGTTCCTCGGGCGGCTGTACGCCGACGCGGACCGCGTATTGATCGATCTCTCTCACTCCGAGGACCTCC
This sequence comes from Haloterrigena alkaliphila, assembly GCF_017352155.2. Lineage (NCBI taxonomy): Archaea > Methanobacteriati > Methanobacteriota > Halobacteria > Halobacteriales > Natrialbaceae > Haloterrigena > Haloterrigena alkaliphila. The sequence continues at coordinate 2,626,565 of NZ_CP071462.1, read as the reverse complement.
CGCCGCTGACGAGCGCCGTTCTCGCGTTCCGCGATCTGCCGCTGGCACAGGTCCTCGTCGGCGCCCTGGGAATCGTCGGGATCGCGACCTTGTCCGGCCGGCGCGTCAGACCGTCGCTCGAGCGCGTTCGAACGCGAATCGGCGGCTCCCGCGATCGGAGAACGCCACTCGACGACGCGACGCCCGGCCCGTCGGTCGAGACCGTCGACGAGCGGCGGGCGGCCGTGCTCCGCGAGCGCCACCCCGACTGGAACGAGGCCCGCGTTCGGCGCGTGATAGCAGCGCTTAACCGTGACGACGCGGAACCGGAGGACCAATGAGCGGCGACCAGCCCTCCGCCGGCGATTCCGCGGACGCCCTCGATCCGGCACCGATCTACGAGGCGGTCCGCGAGGAGATGGGGCGCGTCCTGATCGGCAACGAGTCGGCGGTCGAACACCTCACGATCGCGCTGTTCACGCGAGGGCACGTCCTGCTCGAGGGCGTCCCCGGCGTCGCGAAGACGACGCTCGCGAACCTGTTCGCGCGGGTGACCGGCCTCGAGTACACCCGCATCCAGATGACGCCCGACATTCTGCCGGCGGACATCACGGGGACCCACGTCTACCGGGAGTCGACCGGCACGTTCGAACTGCAGCGCGGACCGATCTTCGCCAACATGGTCGTCGCCGACGAGATCAACCGCGCGACGCCGAAGACCCAGTCGGCGCTGCTCGAGGCGATGCAAGAACGGCGCGTGACGATCGAAGGCGAGACGCTCACGCTGCCGACGCCGTTCATGGTCGTCGCGACGCAGAACCCCATCGAGATGGAGGGGGTCTTCGAACTCCCGGAGGCCCAGCGCGATCGCTTCCAGTTCAAGCTCACCGTCGACCTCCCCGATCGGACCGTCGAGCGGCAGTTGCTCGACCGGTTCGACGACGATCCCGACCTCGGCCCCGAGGCCGTCGATCGGGTCGTGACGATCTCCGACCTCGTCGCGGCGCGAGAGACCGTCACCCAGGTCCACGTCGCGGCGCCGGTCAAGGAGTACGTCCTCGACCTCGTCGCGGCGACTCGAGACCATCCGGACGTGACCCACGGCGCCTCACCCCGGGCGACGCTCGCGTTCCTCGACGGCGCCAAGGCTCGAGCGGCGATCCGCGGTCGGGAGTACGTCATCCCCGACGACGTGAAGGCGCTGACCGAATCGATCCTCGTCCATCGGCTCGTGTTGAGCACCGACGCCGACCTGAGCGACGTCACGACCGCGGACGTCGTCGCCGACGTCACCGATTCCGTCACGTCACCGGGTGCCGACGCCGTCGAACTGCAACCGGCGAGCGACGGCGGCGAGAAGCGAGAGTAGTCGGTCGACGGGGCGGACTCGAGTCGCCGATTCTATTCACCAGTGTTCGTCTCCGTCCCCTCGTCGCGCTCTTCGTCACCGGCGGCGTCAACACCGTCGTCCGGCTTCGCCTCGAGGCCCCACCGACAGGTCACCAGCCAGTCGGCCCGGTCGTCACCGGGCGCGACCTCGAGGCGGACCGGTCGATCGAGCCCGGCGGCGAAGCCGACCGCGAGGAAGGAGGGGATCGGGTGATCGAACCGGTCGATCGACCCGAACGCGCCGTCGTTGATCGCGATCGTCGCGCGGCCGTCGGCGGCGTCGACGTCGGGCGCGGCGCTTCGCGCGAGCTCGAACTGTTCGACGAGGCCGTCGGTCAACTGGGCGGCCAGCGGCGTCGGCTCCGCCGCGAGGTCGCCGGTCAGGGCCCGCTCGAACTCGCGGAAGAGTTCGGCTCCGGTCGCCTCGAGCAGCAGTCCCCGGGCGTCGTCGACGACGATCGGGCCGGCCCGCTCCTCGGGTAGCGCGGCGTCGGCGTGCTGGGGGACGTAGAGCCGGGCCGGTGCCGTCCCGCCGGGGACGTACACGCGCTCGTCGCGGAGACCGAGTTCGTCGGCGATCGCCGCGGCGTTCGCGGCTCCGGCGGCGTACACGCGCTCACCGACGTCGGCCGCGACGACCCGGCCGGGCGTGAGATAGTAGGTCAACAGCGCGCCGAAGAGGCCGGTCGCGCCGAGCGCGACGAGCACCTCCCGCGCGTCCGGGAAGAGGATGCCGCCCAGAACGGCGACGACGCCGATCGCCGCGAGACCGAGCGCGGTGGACCGATACCGGGACTGGCGGGCGCGGACGTACTCCTCGCGCAGCCGGCGATTCTCGTCGGCCAGGAGTTCGACCTGTGCCGCGAGTTCGTAGCTGTCATCGGTGGCGGCCGGCGCCGTCTCTGCGGCAGTCGCCTCGCCGATGGCCTTCGGGTCCGTCTCGTCGTCGGTAGCCGCGTCTCTCGAGGACGCGGGCGAATCGGTCGTATCGACGTCGTTACTGCTCATGGGTCGGTGAGTCGGCGTCGGAGTCGATCTCGGGGACGAGCCCGAGGCGAACGAGTTCGTACCGGTGGAGGGCGTAGGCCGCGAGCGCGACGGCGATCAGCAGCGTTCCGGCGGCGATCCAGAGGGGCTGGGCGCCCGCGACGAGCCAGCCGATGCCCACGAACGTGGTCGCGGTCGCGAGTACCGCGAGAGCGTCGCCGACGGCCGTCTCCGACCGGACGACGGCGGCCAGCAGGACCGCGACGAACGCGAGTTCGACCAGCAGGAACGTCGCGGCGTCGATCCCGTCCGGGAACGCCGCCGCGAGCACGACGTGGCCGGCCGCGAGCGCGTAAGGCGTTCCAAGGACGTACCAGGTCAGGGCCGTCGCGAGGCCGGCGACCGCACCGGTCGGCCCGGCGAGGACCGCCAGCGCCCCGGTGAGGACGGCGAGCGCGACGAGCGTCGGCCAGCGGCGGCCCGTCGGTTCGGCCGGGCCTGCCGTCGCGACGCCGCTCACGCGCGACCACCTCGAGCGCGGACGCGTCCGCCCGAGAGGACCGCCGAGAGGCGATCCCGGGGGCCGACCTCGAGGGCGGTCACGCGCGGTATCCGGGAGAGGTCGCGACGCAGTTCCTCGAACTCGACGTAGCGGTCGTACGCGTCCTCGACGTCCGCGAGCCCGCCGGGTTCGTAGAGTACCGTTGGTGCTAGCAGGACCAGCACCGAGTTCCCGTTGCCGCGAGCGAGTTTGACAGTCTCGCGGACCTCCGCGGGCCGGGAGTCGTCGGTAAACAGAATGGTCCATCGACCGCCGGTCCGGTCGCGGTGGGCCGCCCTGACGGCGCCGTAGAGCGGGTCCGATTCGATGCGCTCGCGGTAGCCCTCCCGCGTCGCGTAGAACGGCCGGAGCGTCGACGCGAAGGCGTCGGTCTCGTCGCCGAGGGCGGAGAGCTTCGAGCGGGCGTCGGCCGCGGTGAATCCGCCGACGGTGCGCGGCGTCGATCCCCCGAAACGCCGACGATCACGGTCGACTCCGTCGACGTGCCCTCCGGGGGTCGACGGATCGACCGTCGGCTCGAGGTCGAGCAACCGGCGGCGGATCCGATCGTACGCCGCCGGCGTCGTCGCTGGCTCGAGACTGAACGTGACGCCCTCGTCGCCGACGGTGCGCAGTCCGACGGGGTCGCCGAGACGGCGGGCGCTCGCCGCGGTCGCGAGCGCGACCTCGCGGAGGTAGTCGAGTTCGGTCTCGCCGGGGCGGCCGGTCGCCAGCGACTCGCGGTGGTCGACGACCAGCAGCGTCTGCCGGTCGGACTCGGCTTCGTACTCCCGGACGTGGGGCGTCGCCAGCCTGGCCGTCGCCTTCCAGTCGATTCGGTCGGCCGTGTCCCCGGGGACGTACTCGCGCAGTTCCGCGGGCTCGATTCCTCCACCGAGGCGTCCCGTCTCGTGTTCGCCGTAGGCCGTCGCGATCCGATCGCCGCCTTCGCCGACGTGGATCGTCCGCGGCCCGCGGGGTTCGACGGTCACGACCGGCGTCGACCCGAGCGATACCGTCTCGCGGAGGTGGCCGTCCGTGAGGGTCACGGTCGGTTCGTCGAACCGGTGGCGGCCCGCGACCGGCCACGTCACGTCGATCGTTCGGTCGGCCCCGGTCTCGGACGCGTCGAGCGACAGCGCGAGCGGTTCGTCGGCCGCGGTTCCGGTCGGCAGTTCCGCCTCAACTGCGACGACCAGCGGCGACGGCGCCTCGAGCGTCGCCGAGAGGGTGACCGGGACGGTGTCGTTCGTCCGAACGCCGGTCCGGGCGATCGACTGTTCGACGGTCAGCCCGTCGACGGTCTCCTCGAGCGTCCGGTAGAACCGGTACTGACGAACGGCGATCCACGAGCCGACCAGTCCGGCGCCGCCGAGGAGGAGCGGGCGGGCGGTGACGACCGCGAAGGCCGCGAGAAAGACCGCGAGCCCCGCGACCGCCCACAGTCGACGCGTGGGATACATACTCGGTCGATCTTCGGGTATCCTGTTGAAGCTACTGGTGTCGGGCGAACGGAACGATGGGGGCTGCTCACGCCCGGTCGATCCAGCCCGTCCGATCGATCCGGTGGAGCAGTACCGACACGTTCCGCGGAGAGAACAGTTTTTTGCCGTGGGCCGCGAATCCCACTCCCGTGAACGTCGCCGTCGTCCGAGCGCTCGTCCTCGCTCTCCTGCTCGTCTGTCTGCCGCTGAGCGCGGCGGGGAGCGGACTCGCCGCCGCTGAGACGGCGGGCGTCGGTGACGGCGACGCCGAACCGGCGTTCGGTAGCGTCGCCCAGCAGGAGTCGACGGACGACGACGCCGACAACGAGAGCAACGAAACCGTTCGCCACCGAAACCCCGACGAGTACGACGAGAACGCCGACGAAGCGCAACTCGAGCGGTGGCTCTCCGGCTGGATGTCGAGCCAGCTCGAGAGCGGGGCGATCGAACTCAGCGAGGGCGAGTACGAACTGGCCAGCCAGTACGTCGACGAGGAGTACCACGACCGGCTCGGACAGTACGTCGACGTTGCGGGTGAGACCGAACGGGCCGAATCGTTCGACGACGCCCGAAGCGAGCAAGCGGAGATGACGGAGTCGGTGGCCGAATACGAGGAGACGAGGGAGGAGTACGAGGCGGCGCGCGAGGCGGGCGACGAGGAACGGGCGCGGGAACTCGCCCGCGAACTCGAGACGCTGGCCGAGGAGATCGACGGTTCGAGTCGGAGCGTCAAGACTCACTACGATGCGATCAGCGAGGACGAGAACATCGACCTGCGCGACGCCGCAGCGGAGATCGAGGCGGTAAACGAAGCGGTTCAGGCCGAGCAGGAAGAAATTCGCGACGCGGAGTTCGTCGAGACCGAACTGACCGTCGAGTCGGCGACCGAGGAGATCTCGTTCACCGACCCGATGACCGCGAGCGGTCGACTGGAGACGACGGACGGCACGCCGGTCGCCGACGAGGAGATCCGCCTCGACGTCGGGAACCAGACGCTCCGAACCGAGACGGACGCGACCGGCTCGTTCGAGTTCGAATACCGACCGATTTCGGTCCCGCTGTCGGCCGACTCGGTGTCCGTCGAGTACGTCCCGGAAAATCAGTCGATCTACCTGGGAAGCGAGACCAGCGTCCCTGTCGAGATCGAACAGGTCGAACCGACGCTGACGGTGTCCGACGTCGAACCCGATACCGTCGCCTACGGTGAGCCGGTGACCATCGGCGCCGAACTCCTCGTCGACGGCGACCGAATCGATAACGTCCCCCTGGTCGTCACCCTCGACGGGACGGCGCTGGGACTCTTCGAATCCCGCGAGGGGACGATCGCGGGCAATCCGACGATCCCCGCCGACGTCCCCACCGGTGAACGGGAACTACGGGTCTCCCTTCCGTTCGAGGGGCGAGCGCTCGCGAGCGCCGCCGACTCGACGACGATCACCGTCGAGGAAACAGAACCTGCGCTCTCCGTCTCCGCGAGTCGAATCGGCGAGCGCGAGATATCGGTCAACGGGACGCTCGAGGCCGGCGGCGACGGCGTTCAGGGGCAATCGATCCGGCTGATCGCCGACGGCACGGTCCTCGAGACGATGTCGACCGACGGGGACGGCGAATTCGGCGGCGCGGTTTCGATCCCCGAGGAGACGGCGACGGGAGACGTGCAACTGGTAGCCGTCTACGACGACGAGGCGACGAACCTGGCCCGGGCCGAGGCCGCGACGACGGTCTCGTTCCCCGCCCCCGGCGACTCGCTCGTGCCGACGTGGGCGTGGCTGGCACTCGGCTTGGTCGCCGTCGCCCTCGGAACGGGCGCCTACCGGTATCGGAGCGGTTCGAAGTCGGGTGAGCCGGAGGCCGATCGAACCGACCGGGACGAGCCGGTCTCGGCGTCCGACTCGACCGACTCGTTCGATCCGTCGGCGGCCCGAACGCTGCTCGCTCGAGCGACGGAGCAGGCGTCGCAGGGCGACCCCGACACCGCAGTCCAGAGCGGCTACGCGGCGGTTCGCCGCATCCTCGGGCCGCGAATCGACGCTCGCGACTCGCTCACCCACTGGGAGTTCTATCGCCGATATCAGGACAGCGAGTCGGCGGCGGACCGATCGAGCGACGTGCTTCGGGACGTGACCGAAGGATACGAACGAGCGGCGTTCGAGCCGGGGGGCGTCTCCGAACGCGAGGCCGAGACGGTTCTCGAGGACGCACGCGAACTGTGCGTCGAGGAACCCACCCGTACCGATACCGCCGATTAATTTTTCATCTGGCTCAGGTTGGCGGATTAACCTGAAAGAACGAAATATAAAGCGCGTTGAAGATCTATAATCGATTCAGAAACACAGGTTGTTATGTGAGTGTATTAAAATTTGAGGAAGCTATAAGCAACGGTTCGTCATAGACAGGTTCTGTATGGCGAACGGGGGCACCGAGGCAACTCGCAGAACCGGTGGTGAACAGGACGCGCCGCGCGCGATCATTCACAAACAGATTCTCGATCACGCCGACGAGAATCCGGCGGCGGCGATGGAAGCGATCGCCGACGCGGTCAGCGGTGCGACGACGGCGACCGTCGAACGCGTACTCGAAGAGTACGGCGATCCCGCTGCCGACGAATCGGACGGGGAGGTCGCCGCAGCGTCGGATACCGAGCCGTCACCTGCAGCGGCGGTATTGGCTACTCCGGACGGACAGCCGGCAACCGACGGCGGCGCGACGTCGGAACTGGCCGAACCGATCGTCACTGAAAGCTCGACGACGGAGGAGCCAGTGACGACCGACCGAGACGAGGAGACCGAACCCAGGTCCGAGTCGGGCCTCGATCGATCCGAGCTGACCGAGAAACAGCGAGAAACGCTTCGGGAGGTCTACGAGCGCCCCGATGCAACGCAGGCGGAACTCGCCGATAGACTCGGAGTCAGCAGTCCGACGATCAGCCAGCGCGTCAACTCGATCGACGGGTTCGACTGGTCTGACCGACACGCACTCGTCGCCTCGCTGTTCGAGACCGACGGTGACGAGCGGGAGGACGGAGGGATGACGCACACGAACGATACAGACCCTGCCTCGAGCGGCGGAGACGCGGACGAGCGGACGAACGCGGAATCGAACGCCGATCAATCCGACGAAGACGCGGCCGACGTGTCCGCGCACGACCGCCGACTGACGGAACTCGCCGAACGGATCGACGAACTCACACAGCAGGTGGCAACCGTAGAGCGAGAACTCACGGCGCTCGAGCGCCCGGAGGTCGCTCGCGAGAGTGATCCATCGGTACTCGCCGATCCCGAACTCGCACACAAGATCATCCACGCCTGCATGCGCTCCGATCGCATCACTGAAGAGGAAGAATTGCGGCTGCTCCGCGACGTCACCGCAGCGAGCGCGGTCGCCGAACCGGACACGAGTCAGTCGGACTCGACCTAGTACTAGCCCGAATCCGCTAGTACTAGCTGACCGCGATTACCGTTCCGATCGGCTCCGATAGTGAGCGATCAGCGGTGATCGAAACCGGAACCGGACCGGGCAGTGTCAGAGAGGACGGCGGGAAAATCGCGTCCTCGATGACCGGTTCGTTTTTGCCGTCGTCCTCGTTAGGTAGGAACGAATGGTCGAGACACGGTCCCTGGTGGCGATGCTTCCGCGTCCGGTACGGACGCTTCCCGCCGATCTCGCGACCGTATTCGTCCTCGTGGGTCTGACGAATATCGCCGTGCTCGGCCCCATCATTCGTGACACGCCGCTTCGGGTACCACTGGGACTCGCGTTCGTTCTCTTCGTTCCCGGCTACGCGTTCATCGCAGCACTGTTTCCGGAATCGGGTGAGGCAGCGACCGCCGACACCACGTCCCCGACCGACGAGGACGTCACGGCGGGTGAATCGGACAACCGCGGTCTCGTCCCCGGCAGTTCGGTCTTCGCCGACCGGTCGGGTATCGACGGGATCGAGCGCGTCGCGCTCTCGTTCGGACTCAGCATCGCTATTACTCCCTTGCTCGGGCTCGCGTTGAACTTCACGCCGTGGGGCATCAGACTGGTGCCGATCATGCTCACCGTGAGCGCGTTCACGGTCGGTGCGGCGGTCGTCGCCGCCGTTCGCCGGTGGGAGCTCCCCGAAGACGAGCGCTTCCGGGTGCCCTACCGCGCGTGGTACGCGGCCGGACGCGCGGAGTTGCTCGAGCCGGACACCCGCGCCGACGCCGCGTTGAACGTCCTGCTGGTCGCCTCCGTCCTGCTCGCGGTCGGCAGCGTCGGGTACGCGGTCATGGTGCCCCCCCAGGGCGAACAGTTCTCGGCGGTCTACATCCTGACCGAGGACGACGACGGCGAACTCACGGCCGACAACTATCCGACCGAGTTCACGCGGGGCGAACCCCGAGAGATCGTCGTCGGGATCGACAATCACGAACATCGAACCGTCGACTACACCGTCGTCCTGGTCGAACAGCGAGTCTCGGTCGAGGGCAACGAGACGACCGTCGAGGAGCAGCGCGAACTCGACCGGTTCGAGACCCGACTCGCTCACAACGAGAGCTGGCACCAGCCCCACGACCTCGAGCCGACCATGACCGGGGACGACATCCGACTGGTCTGGCTGCTGTACCCCGACGGAGACGTGCCCGCCGAGCCGTCGATGGAGACGACGGAGTATTACGCGCACCTCTGGGTCGACGTCAGCGACGAGTGAGCCGGCGGCCGCTGGAGGTCGGCGTGAACGGTAGCTGACTCGAGGTCAGGTTCGACATTCGGGAACAATAATAGATTATCCGCGGCGCAGTCGGCCGGTAGCGATCGACCAGACGGTAAGAAATGCGTTGGGTGGCCGGTTTCCTGTCTCGATTCGGACATCCCATCAGTTCCGAAATCCGCCAGTCGACGTCCCGGCGTAATGCGTTCTCGTTTCGTACGCCTCCGTCCACGGGGGTGAATGAATAACGTAAATTCTGACTGTCTATCTGACTATAATAGGACTTTATGACAGGATTCCTCATGTATTGGAATCGAATATGAGTAACGACAAGAACGGTTCGACCGACTCGAACTCCCGATTCGGCCGGCGCACGCTACTGGTCGGGGCGGGTGGCGCAGCTATCGGTGTCTCTGGGATCGCAGGCGCCGGGAGCGCGCTCGCAGGTGAAGGCGACGACGGTACTGGCAAGGGAGCCCACGCCGACGGTACTGACACGGAAGCCGACACGGCAACGACCCAGTTCCAGGGAGTGTACCACAACGAGGCGGTGCTCTGGGATCACGACATGGATATGGCGTTTACGAACCGGATGCGGCTGGCGGCGGATCCGGCGGGCGGGGATCGCGTCGGCATCGTTCACGTGACGTCCGACGGTCAGGAGTCGTCGGATTACGCCGTTTCGGGCATCGACCTGCGTGCTGCGGACCTCTCGCTCGGGGACATCAGCGACGTCGGCTTCACCTACGATTACTTCAAGGGAGAACGGGCGTCCTACAAGGTGCCGGACGAGGTGTTTCTCATCCTCCAGACGACGGACGGCGAGATCGCCGTGACGTATCGGAAGGAGGATACGGAGCAAACCGGCACGTGGGAAACGCGGGACGTCTCGAGCGAGTTGACGGCGGGCGGCTGGCGGGAGTTCGGCGTCGACGCCGGCGATATCGACGTCGAAGACGAGCAGGTCCGCGTGACGGCCGAGACGATCGGGAACAACATCATGGCGTTGCGAGAACAGGACCACTACGAGAACGTTCTCGACCGATTCGGCGCGGAGACGTCGGTACTGGCGGTCGCGATCGGGAACGGGAGCGTCGACGGGGTCGTGAGCGATGCCTACTTCAACAACGTGCAGATCGGCGAGACCACCTACACCGTTCCGGCGACGGTCTCCATGGACCCGACGGTCACGTCCCAGCGGGGTCGAGGGGGCGGACGCGTCACCGTCTCGCTCACGTTCACCGACGACCAGTACGGACTCTCGGCGGACGACATCGATCCGGAGTCGGTACGGATCGCGCCGTACTCGTCGTTCGGCCCGCCGATTCCGGGTACCGGCGACCCGAGCGACGTCGCGCTCGCCGAGGACGCGTCCGTCTCGGGCGACGCCCTCGAGGCGGAGTTCGTGCCCGGACAGATCCAGCGCCTCGTCCGCGGGAACCGACCGACGACGGTGCTCGTCTTCGGTGGCTTCGAAGACGAACCGTATCGGTTCGTCGGCGTCGCCGAACTCGAGGGCCCCGGCGGCGGAAACTGACCCGTCACCGATCGGTCGCAGCATCAGCGGGGACCGACCCTCTCGAATCGGTGAGGTCCGTCTCTCTCGAGTCGGCCGTCGCCGGTCTCAGATGAGCGTCTCGAATCGCGCGTACAGACTGGCGCGCCACCCGGCGACGACGGCGGCGACCGTGCCGACGCCGACCGCGATTCCGAAGCCGAGCGCGTAGACCGCGGGTGGCGTTCGCAACAGGTTCTCGAAACCGACCAGCGCCGCGGCGAGCGCGTTCAGCGCCAGCGCGGCCGGCGGCGTCGCGAGCAGTCCGAGGGCGCCCCCGCAGAGCCCCAGGACGACCCCCTGGCCGCCGACGAGTCCCGCGATCACGCCCCGCGAGAGCCCGATCGCGCGCAACGCCGCGAGCTCCTCGCGCTGTTGTGCCGCGACGAGCGCCAACAGGTTCACCGTCAAGACGACGCCCGCGAGGACGGCGAGGGCGACGAGCGCGACGCCGCTGGCGAGGAGCAGAACCTGGTCTTCGAACATCGACTCGAACTGCTCCTCGCTCGTCCGGACGTCGTACGCCGGATACTCCGACTGCAGTTCGTCGCTGACCGCGTCCCGATCGGCGCCGTCGGCGACCGTCGCGGTCACGAACGCCGCTCGGTCCGTTCCGGTCGTTCCCGCAATCTCCTGCAGTTCGCTCAACGGCATCGTCACGGTAGAAGTCCCGAGGAACTGCGAGTACGACGACGAGATGCCGACGACGGTGAACTCGCGTTCCGCCGCGGTATCCGGATTCGTGCCGACGTAGATCGAGTCGCCGACCCCGACGTCGAACCGCTCCGCTGTTCCCGGATCGACGATCACCTCCTCGGTCATCGGTCCGTCGTAGTCGCCGTCCCCGTAGTGGACGTCCCCCTCGGAGAACCCGTCCCCTTCCTCGAGCGTCAGTCCCCCGTGCTCGTTCGGGACGCCGACGCCCGAGACGAGTTCGAGGTTCGAGGGGTCCGTGCCCGCGTAGACGGCGTGGAACGCGATCGGGGACGCGCTCTCGACGTCGTCGCGCTCCGCGACGTCGGCCGCGAGGCGGTGGGAATCGGTGATCGGGTTCTCCATCCCGCCGGTCGCCGTGAGCTCGATCGAACCGCCCGTGATCCAGACGTCCTGATCGGCCTCGTCGAACCGATCCTGGCCCGTCTCGAGCACGCCGAGCCCGAGGCTCGCGAGCAGCGTCACCGCGAGTACCGCCAGGGCGATCGCGACGATCACCAGCACGGTGCGACCGAGGTCGTGGCGGAGCTGGGCCGTCGAGAGGCGTCCGACCGCGGCGATCTTGCGGAGCGTTCGGATCACGGTCACTGTCCGAGTTCGGCGACGACGTCCGTTTTCGTGGTGAGATACAGGGGGTACGGGAGCGCGAGCAGGCCGGCGACGACCGACACCCCGAGCGCGTAGGGCACGAACAGCGGATCAGTCGTCGCGATCGGCGACGACGTGACCGTGGTCATTGCCACGTAGTTCGCGAGCGCAACGCCCGCGTAGCCGAGCGCGATCCCGACCGCACCGCCGGCGAGCGTGAGCGCGAGGGTCATGACGGCGATGACGGCGAGTCGGGAACGGCCGGCGAAGCCGACCGCCGCGAGGACCGCGAGGGTCCGGCGCTCGCGTTCGACGAGGAGTGCCGAGGCGGTGGTGACGAACAGCGCACAGATGCCGATACCGACGACCAGGGCGACGGCGCTCGTCGCCAGCGCGAGCGTATCGTCCCGCAACGCGGTCATCCCGCCGTCCGCGCCGGACTCGATCGTCGCGTTCGGGTAGGTCTCCTCGAGGGCCGCTTTCGCGTCGGCGGACTCCGTTCCGACGAGGACCTGATCGGCGAGGTCCTCCTCGTCGGCGCCCGTTAGCGATTGCAGTTCGCTCAGCCGGAGGACGACAACTGGCAGTTCGCTCGTCACTCCCCCGGACTCGGCGTCCTCGATCGCGGTCACTTCGTGGGCCTGTGAGACGGCGCCGGTCCGCGGACTCCTGACGAGCAACGGATCCGTTTCCGACGCTTCGAGTTGCTCGGCGGCGCCCGAGGAAAGCACGACGTCACCCGTCCGCTGACCGTCGTAGTTACCGTCCGCGTAGTGAGGGTCGCCGGGCTCGAGAACGCTGGTCGAAACGCCGCCGACCGGCGGAGACCCCTCACGAGGGACGACGCCGATGGCGAGTACAGTCGTCGAGTCGTCCGATCCACGCGTTCGGATCTCGATGACTTCAACGAGGACGGGCATCGCGTAGTCGACGTCTTCCCGGTCGTCGATCGTCGCCGTTCGATCGTGGACGTCGCCGAGTCGGGGTCCCTCGACCCCGACGACCGGCGACAGCGTTCCCCCCTCGTGGGGCACGACGCGGAGGTCAGCTTCGTCCTTGGAGGTCGTCTCGTCCGCGAGTGCGACGCCGATTCCGGTGACGATGACGAGCACGGCGATCGTGATCGCGACGAGGCCGACGGTCACGGCGGTCCGGCGCGGCGTTTGCCGGGCCTGCGTCGCGATTCGTCCGCCGGCGAAGCGAACGATCGCGACCCACCGGTCGCGGGCGGTACGTTCGGTCGGGTCCTCATCGATCATCGTCGACCACCGTCCCGTCGAGGAGGGAGATCACCCGCTCCGTTCGGTCGACCGCTCGCTCGTCGTGGGTCGCCAGAACGACCGTCCGGTCTCGGGCGGCGTCGACGAGGTCGTCGAGAACGGCCATCCCCGTCTCCGTGTCTAGTTCCCCCGTCGGTTCGTCGGCCAGGATTACGTCCGGGTCGGTGACGAGGGCACGTGCGATGGCGACGCGCTGGCGCTCGCCACCGCTGAGTTCGCCGGGTCGGTGGGTGGTGCGGTCGGCCAGTCCGACCTGCTCGAGTCGCCGCTCGGCGCGCAGGCGTCGTTCCGATCGGCCGTATCCCAACTGCACGAGGGGCAGAGCGACGTTGGCGACCGCCGTCAGCGACGGGAGGAGGTGAAACTGCTGGAAGACGAGTCCGACCCGCTGGCGGCGAATTCGGGTCCGCTCGCGCTCCGAACACGCGGTGAGGTCGTCGCCGAGCAGTTCGACGGTCCCGCCGGTCGGCACGATCAGCCCGGCGATTGCGTGCAGGACCGTCGACTTGCCGCTGCCGCTGGGGCCGATCAGCCCGACGACCTCGCCGGTCTCGATCTCGAGGGAAACGTTCTTCAGGGCCGTGACCGACCGATCGGGGCCGGACCCGAACCAGGAGGAACTGCCCGCGTACTCGTGGCCGATGCCGGTACAGCGGATCGCGACGGACCGTTCGGGTGACCCGGGTGCGTCGCTCCTCGAGGACGAATCGCTTGCCATACTCGGGTAGGTCTATCGTTCCATGCATCCCGCTAGCCATAGTTTGGATCCGCCTACCCAGACACGCGACGAGTCCGACGATCAGTTGCGGGACCACCGCCCTCGGCTACGCTCCGCCCGGTTCAGTCCATTGAACGGCCGTAACTCCGTATTACGTCGACGATCGGCCGCAACGAGCACCGCTCGTGTCCCGGGATTCGGGGTAACGGATCCGTCTCCAGTCGCCTTCCGCGAGTTTTCGAATGGCGAACCTATTTTGGTTACCACCAGGTGGCAATCCATTATCTCGCTAATCCATAATTGCATTTCAGTCACTTCAATAAATATTATACTACGGAACTTTCATTACTCGTTACCACAACGAGTCCGGTATGGGGGACGATCGGGAGCAGCAACTGGTTACGGCGTGTCCGGAGTGCGGTGACGACGGATCCGTCAAACAGACCGTGCCGTGGCAACCGAACATCTGTACGAGTTGCGGTTCGGATATTCCGAAGTCAGACGACTAGTGCGGTGGGGCCGGCGGCTTCCGCGCCCAGCGACGGCCGTCTCGAGGAGAATCGCGTCTCGGTCCCGGTCCCGATCCCGGTCCCGGTCCTCGGACGGCCCCCGCCTCCGGCCGCTGGGCGTTCTTGCGGCGGTGATCTGCCGGTGGACCGAGGCGACGATCGGGAGCGCGGTGATCGCTCCGACCGCGTCGCGGTTGCGATTTCAGTCACCTCCCGCTCGACACTGATTCGGGCGTTGGCTCCGATCGACGGGGGCAGTCGAGCGTTCGCAACTAGTACGAGGCCCTAGTTCCACTAGTGGTGACTAGCGGTACGGCTCACACACCTGCTCGATCCCCTCCTCGAGCGCGATTTCGGGTTCCCAGCCGGTGTCCTCCCGCATCTTGCTCGAGTCGGCGCAGGTGTCGTGGACGTAGACGTCCTCGGGGATGGGATTCTCGATGTACTCGGGGTCGATGTCGGTCCCGAGTTCGTCGTTGAGCATTCCGACGAGTTCGTTGAAGCTGTAGGCGTCACCCGTGCCGAGGTTGTAGACGCCGGTGAGTTCGTGATCCGCGGCGAGCTCGAGGCCGCGGACGATGTCGTCGACGTGGGTGAAGTCCCTCGTCTGGGTGCCGTCGCCGTAGAGGACCGGGGCGTCGCCGCTGGCGAGGTCGTCGGCGAACTGGGCGATCACGTTCGCGTACTCGCCCTTGTGCTCCTCGGCGCCGCCGTATCCCTGGTAGACCGAGAAGAAGCGCATGCCGGCGACGTCCATATCGTAGTGATTGGCGAAGTACTCGCCGTAGCGTTCGCGGGCGAGCTTGGAGGCCTCGTAGCCGGTGTTGACCGAGACCGGCATGTCCTCCGGAGAGGGGTCGGTCTGGCTCCCGTAAATCGAGGAGGTGGAGGCGTAGACGACGGTGTCGCAGCCGTCCTGTCGGGCCTGATCGACGACGTTGACGAACCCCTCGACGTTGACGCGAGCGCCCGTCGTGGGATCCTCCTCGTGCATCGCGTAGGAGGACAGCGCCGCGAGGTGGAAGACGACGTCGACGTCCGTCGGGAGGTCGTCCTCGAGGACGCTCCGGTTTCGGTAGTCGACGGCGGACTCGAGGTTCTCGGGCGTCCCGAGGTACTCGTCGTCGATCGCGACGACGTCGTTGTCGTCCGCGAGGTGATTCGCCAGATTGGAGCCGATAAACCCTGCCCCACCCGTGATGAGAACGCGCTGATTCTGCATGCCGGTACAACTGTCGGTCACCTACGAGAACCCTGCGATCTCCGGTGGTGGCTGATCACCGGTATCGGGTCGCGAAAAACGGGTCGCCCGAGGGCGTTACCAAAGTTGGACGCCGGGCGTGTCGCAGGACTCGCAGACAACGGCGTTCTTCCCCTTGTACTCCTCTCGAACGAGCGTTCCGCCGTCGCAAAACGAACAGTCGGCCCCCTCGAGTGCATCGATCACGGGATGCACGACGGCATCACCTCCCACGGATTGTTGCATAACGGCTTACACATTGCATCTGACCGTGTTAAATCCACGGATCTTCCCGAATTGTAACCGGTTACTCCCGACTGTTCGTGTTCTTTTCTGCTACTGCGGTTCCGGAACGTCTTCAATGTCGCGTATTTCGACCGGACCGAACTATTTCGCAAATCGAAGCCCCGTTCGTCCACCCTAACACGTCCGAATCGCATCCAGTTGACGTCATCGTTGAACTATTCATTTCTATCCGATATTTCTGCGACTGACTACCCGTGACAATGTGCAACGCGACCGAGAAGCCACCCATCGGCCGTTTGCACGCCGTAGCGGGCTCTCCGCGCCGGTTGTATTCAGGAGCTACAAGTCAGTAGTATCCTAGTGCGCGAGCCTCGTCTCTTTACGGATAGTCAGTTTCCGAGGAATATGAATAGCTACTGTTAAGAGGCCAGTCGCGATACACTTTGAGCGTGCGGGGGAGCACATACGAACTCAACGATGTCTTCGAAATCACAATCTAACCAGTCGTCCTCGACTGATCGCCCTCTCGAGGCGGACCGGGGCCTCGAGCGTCGGTCTGCGGACGACCTCCTGGTGGACCGAGGGAGCGACGTCGAGCCGACGTTGTCCGTCGTGATGCCGACGCTGAACGAGGAGGAGGGGATCGAAACCTGTATCAACTGGATCAAATCGGCGGTCGAGGAGCTGCAACTGCCGACCGAGATCATCATCAGCGACAGTTCGACCGATCGAACGCCCGAGATCGCGCGGGAGCTGGGGGCCATCGTCGTCGAACCGGATCAGCCCGGCTACGGCTACGCCTACCGGTACGCGTTCGAACGGGCCCGCGGCGACTACATCGCGATGGGCGACGCCGACACGACCTACGACTTCAAGGACATCCCGCGGCTGCTCAGTCACCTCGAGGAGACCGGCGCGGACATGGTGATGGGGAGTCGCCTCGAGGGGGAGATCAGACCCGGCGCGATGCCGACGCTCCACCAGTACGTCGGCAACCCGCTGCTGACGAAGTTTCTGAACGCGTTCTACCGGGCCGGCGTGAGCGACGCCCACAGCGGCTTTCGCGTGTTCCGCCGGCAGGCACTCGACGAGATGGAGCTCGAGACGACCGGGATGGAGTTCGCCAGCGAGATGATCATGGAAGCCGGCGCGAAGGACCTCGTGATCGAGGAGACGCCGATCATCTACCACGAGCGCGAGGGCGAGGAGACCCTCGAGAGCTTCCGCGACGGCTGGCGACACGTCCGTTTCATGCTCGTCAACGCGCCCGGATTCCTGTTTTCGGTACCCGGAATGCTGATGAGCCTGCTCGGGATGGCCGTGATGGGAGTCGCATACTCCGAGGCGTCGATCAACGGCGTGTCGCTAGGACTGCACTCGATGATCGCCGGGAGTTTGTTGACCATCGTCGGCTATCAGGTTGCGAGCCTCGGGGTGTTCGCCGCGGTGACGAGCGATCCGATCCAGAAGCCCGAAGACCCGATCACGGAACGGGTGATCGGATCGCTATCGCTCGAGCACGGCGCGACGGCCGGCCTCCTGGTCTTTGCTGCCGGGGGGCTGTACGCCGCGGGACTGGTCTACCAGTGGATCTCGAGCGGGTTCGGCTCGCTCGAGTTCACGATGGGGGCGCTGATCGCCTTCACCGCGATCGTCATCGGCCTCCAGACCGTGTTCTCGTCGTTCTTCCTGAGCTCGGTCGAGCGTTGACATCCTCCCAGCCCTGAAGGGCGAGGATTCCCGCGTTGGGAGATTGTGGTTTACGACGTGACCTGTTCTTGAGGTGCGAACGCACCAATCTCCTTGTCTAACAGGAATGTCGATGGCTGTGCCAACCAGCCGTTACTCCTATCACCGCCATTCGTGGCGGGACTCGGAGATACTTTCTGTCGAATGTTCTCAGCACCGTTCACATCCGCGTTCGCCACCGTCTCGCAGTCATCACACACGTACAGTCCGCGTTCAACACGGTTCGCCTTACGCTTCCGACCACAACACGAACACGACTTCGAGGTGTCACGCTCCGAGACCTGCTCAACCGTGATGCCTTCCATCTCGGCTTTGTATTTGAGCAGGTTGGTGAAACGATCGAACGCCCACGAGTGCAAGTCGAGGTTGCCGTGCTTGCCCCAGTTCTTTGACTCACCGTTCTCCTCGTCTTCGCAGATACCGGAGAGGTCACCCACCACGATCGTTCCAACGTCCTCGTCAACACATCGCTGAACGATGTGTTTCGAGAGTATATGGAAGTAGTGGGTGCGGCGAGCCGACTTCTTCTGGTTCAACCGCGTGGCTTGCTCAGAGTCCGAGTTGTCACAGCAGGCGAGACGCTTGCTGAAGTAGTAGTCGTCCTGCTTCAGGCAGTTGAGTGGATACAACTCGGCGTGACCGTCTTCGTATGCGAGGGCGGCGAAGTTGTTGATCCCGAGGTCAACACCCACGTCTTCTCACCGGGCAAGTCGGATGTTTCGATCTCGACTTTGCACACAAAGTGCAGTTCCCACTCATCGCCCGTCCAGACCGCCCGAACCTGTTGGACGCTCTCCACAGCGGAGAGATCTACATCAGGACGAGCCTGGTATTCGCAGAGGATGAAGTCCGACCAATACTCCTTGAGATTCGACCCCTTTGAGAGTCGGACTCGGTTGTACTGAGTGTCGAGTTTGAAGCCTTTGTTCTTGAAGGTGACCGTGCTTCGTGGGTGTTCGTCGTTGTGTTTGCGGTAGCCGGGCGGGTTCGCTCGTGTGTCTCCGTTTTGCCGTTTGCCGTACCAGCCGTTGAACGCCTCAGCGAGTTCTTGAAGGACTCGCTGACTTGACTGAGAATGCAGGTCATCATAGCGTTCGTGCGACTTGAGGTAGGCGGTGAGTTCGTTGTGTTCGGGGATGTAGTCGATTTCATTCCAGACGCGACTGCACGTCCACCGTCCGACGTTCCAGAGTTTACTGGCGGCGAACCCGAGCGAATCGAGGTCGTCTTGCACCTGTTGCTGGTTCCTGATTGAAGCAGTGTATGTGCGCGTGACGACCTGTTTCGCCATACGTAACCTATGTAGAACTGGTTACTTGAATATGTGGATTACGTAGCGTGAAATATCCAGTCGTGCCATCGAACGTCGGTCTGTGAAGGGTAGTGTCGGATTCATCCCCGCCCTAAAGGGCGGGGCTTTTTCCTCGATTTCCGTAAGGGTCGCTCTCGGGTTGTCGCGGTTTGCCGTCCGATGACTTTTTGCCTGGCGTCGTGGTCGTCACTCGAGTCAGGGGTGTGTAGTTCAGTCCGGAAGAACCGCTGAACCGTCGACGTGGGTCGGGCGAGGGGCGCGAGTCCGCGCGGCGCGTCGTTCGCGAGAGGGGAGTGCTCGGACAGCAGGTCAGCAGGCCCGGGGTTCGAATCCCCGCATACCCACTGTCGGTTGTCAGGCTCGAAGGGAGTGGTGATGTTCTACAGACTGTTCGGTTTCGTCGGCGTTACGCGTCGGGGTCGGCCGACCCGACCGTGGGGATGTCGACCACCGTCTCCTCGGGGTCTTTCCGCTGTTTGCCCGTCGGCGAGTAATGCTCCCGGACGTACTCCCGGCCGAAAGGATGCTTCAGAAGTCCCCAGTAGGCCATCGTCCGCTCGAGTCGGACCAGCACGCGTTTGCGAGCGTTCATGGCTGTACGAGGTGACGGCAGGGACTTATCCGTTCGTAGCGTTTCGAGGCGCGTATCGAGACGTGAGTCGTGGCGAGCCGAGAGTCGTAGTGGGGGATCAATCGAGACGTCATTCGCGGACTGTATCGGGATCGGTCGTCAATTCCGCGTACTCGTCGGCGGCCTTCCGACGCTGGTTCTCGACCGTTCGCATCTCGTCGGGATGGTCGTGATAGTATGTGAGCGCTCGGTAGACGTCCGCCACGTCGAGGTCGTGCCGATTGGCGACCGTCCGTGGCTCGAGTCTTCGATCTTCGACCTGTGTCTTGATGAACTGAACCGTCAGTCGCCTCCCCTCGAGGTGCGGTTCGTCGTGGAGCTCGCGAACGATCGCCGTCCCCATCTGGCTCATACCGGAGGTAGTTCGCCATCGCACTTGAACCGTGGGCCGAGTCCCTCGAGTGGAGTTCCCTCGAATCGACGCCGAATCGGGGGACGGGACCGTCCGCTCTCGATCATCGCGGCCTTCAACCCGGCGCTCGTCCTCGTCTCGCCAGGTCAGGCCGGTGCGATATCGTCGGCCGGGTTCGGTGTCGAAATCTCGAGGCTGACCTCGATGCTCTCGTACGGGACGAACGGACGCTTCGCCCGCCCGGCCTGCTCGAAGTGAACGATATCGTACTCGGCCAGTACCTGGAGGTCGTCGTGGACCGTCTTGACGTCGCGGTCGAGGCGCTCGGCCAGCCGACGGATACTGTCCGGTCGCTCGGCCATGATGCTCCGAAGGAGTTCGATCCGTCGGTCCGTGAGCAGCGCCCGGAGATCGCTCGGTTTCTGGAAGTTGATGACGTGCGGGACCTCCTCGCCGTTCTCCCAGCGCTCGAGGCGCTCGAGCGCTCCCCGTCGGTGGGCGTCCTCCGAGTCAGAGGTAATCCGGAGCGTCGACGGGTACGCTTCCGGGTCTCGATCCTCGAGGAACTCGGCCTCGGCTTCGGTGTCATCCATCGAAATTTCCTCGTTTTCGGTCTCGTCGGTGGTGGATTCGTCGTGCATGATCCGTCACCTCTTCCGGCGCGGGAGGATGTCAGTCGTAGACGTTATCTCGAGTGTCGATCTCCAGCACTCTCAGTTCGCCTCGTTGCCCGTCCCAGTCGATAATCGCCCGTCGTTTGCCGATCCGGAGCGAATACTCTTCGCGGCCCTTCAGCGGCTTCAAATGCCGTTCGGGGTTCGCCCCGGCGTCGCTCAATTTGGATCGAATTCGGTCTTCGATATCGTTCGGGAGCGACTCGAGTCGCTTCTCCACGTCCGGGTGTAACAGTACCCTCGCCATCCGTCGTTACAGTTCCGTCCACTCGTCGGACTCCTTTCGAGTCTCGACGCGGTCGACGGTTTCGGCGTCGAGTTCCGGTGCGACCTCCGCCCACCAGCCGACCGCTCTCGCGCCGAACTTCTTCCGGCTCACCAGGCCCTCCTCGGTCATCCCCTCGAGTCGGCGGCGGACGCCTTCCGAGGTGATGGATTTGCCGAACCGTCGAAGACCGTCGGCGACTTCCGTCGTCGTGAGAACTGGATCGTCCTCGTAGTCGAAGACCTTGAGGATGTCCTGTTCGGTGACGGTCTCCTCGAACCGGCCCGCATCGTCGCGTCCCTGACTCATATCGGTCCGTTCGGAAGCGAGCCCCATAACCGTTTTGCACGTGCAAACCGGATTGGATGACACCCCGTTTCTATATGGGTTCCCGTCATCAATACGTCGCGTATGAAAGCAGTCGTACTCGCGGCGGGCGAAGGAACGCGGCTCCGACCGCTCACCGAGGACAAACCCAAGGGAATGGTCGAGGTCGACGACAAACCGATTCTCACCCACTGTTTCGATCAACTGGTGTCGCTGGGCGCCGACGAGCTGATCGTCGTCGTCGGCTACCTCAAGGAGAAGATCATCGATCACTACGGCGACGCGTACGAGGGCGTTCCGATCACGTACAGTCACCAGCGCGAGCAGCAGGGCCTGGCTCACGCGTTGTTGACCGTCGAAGAGCACATCGACGACGACTTCATGCTGATGCTCGGCGACAACGTGTTCCAGGCGAACCTCGAGGACGTCGTGCGTCGCCAGCGGGAGGACCGCGCCGACGCCGCGTTCCTGGTCGAGGAGGTCCCGTGGGACGAGGCCGACCGGTACGGGGTCTGTGATACGAATAAATTCGGTGAGATCACGGACGTGGTGGAGAAGCCCGACGATCCGCCGTCGAATCTGGTGATGACCGGGTTCTACACGTTTACGCCCGCGATCTTTCACGCGTGTCATCTGGTGCAGCCGTCTAATAGAGGGGAGTACGAGATCAGTGAGGCGATCGACTTGCTGATTCAGAGCGGGCGGACGATCGATGCGATTGGCTTGGAGGGATGGCGGATCGACGTTGGGTATCCCGAAGATCGGGAGGAGGCAGAAGAGCGGTTACAAGATTATGCAACTAAATCAACATCGTGAACGATTACTTACCCTCTCCAGTAGTATGGCTGATGTGGTGAAGGAAGCTAAGAATCCACTTCGAGAACGGTTCCGGAATACGTGAAACTAGTGGCAGAACCTCTTCATGGTCAATCGTACGCGTTCGAACAGCGATCACCAAATATATGATTAGTCCTACTGGGGGAACAACTATTAACGAAAGAATAGCTGACTTTATCAAAAAAGAAATGCCAAAGATAAGTAGAGCGGATGAAACTGATGTGGTAGCAAGGCGTACAAAGCGAAGATCGGCAAATGGATCATAGCCGATTTTTCGAGCAACAATTCCATGGAATATGAGCATTGAACCATAACCAATACTTGTAGCAACTGCGGCGCCGATCATACTATAACGTGGTATCAGGATAATATTTAGCAATAGATTGATTAGTGCTGCAAGACCTGTCGCTATGATGAGGGGACGGAGCTCACCTTTCCCCTGTCCAATTGCAAAAATTGGCCGAGCAATCGCAAAGCCTAGGGCGCCCGGGAGAAGCAATAAGAGTGGGATTATTGATTCAGTGAACTCTTTCCCAAAATAAAGCGGTACAAAATGATCAGCTAACGCAGCAATTCCAATGGCTAGCAATAGTGTAAAAAGAATTGTGAATCTTGTTACGCGTGCAGCGATATCTGTGATCTCGGAAAGATCACGTTTGGTCCACATTTCCGAAGTTGAATGAAGGAGAGCTGTTTGTGCTGCAATTGGCACAAACCACAGAAACTCCGCAATGAGTAGAGATGCTTTGTAATAACCAGTGGCTGTGCTTCCGGCTAGTGGTTGTAACAAGATAATGTCGACATTATAGAGAGAATTCATAAGGAATATTAGTACTATACTATATAAATTGAAGGTCAATAATTCTAATTTAGGAAACCCTTCCGGAGGGTTGCGAAAAATTGAATGTAAATTATATCTATCAGATATATAGTATAGACCAATAATTGTAGCGAAGGTACTAGCTAGAATATGTCCGATAAGGACCCCTGTTACGCCGTACCCAATAATTGCGAGGGATAATCCTATAAAGGCGAACATCATCTTTTCAACCACTAAGAGTGGCTCAGAAATGTGCTCTAAACCTTTCCCCATGAGAGAACTCCGTATAATAGAGGAGAATTGCCTACCAAAGATCAGTATCGCGACTAAGTAGAGATAATACTCAAATCTATGCCCAATTATGTTTCCCACAATTCCAGAGGCAGATAACACAAGAAAGAAAATAGCACCAATACTGGCTAATAGTGCTCCTTGCCGTGTATAGTATCCAAAAACATTACTCTCCCAGGTTGGACCTGATCGATCTTCTGCAACAAATTTTCGAATACCATCATTTATACCTGCGTTTATAATGATCATAGCCAATCCCAGCAATGAGAGTATAAACGAATAGTCACCATACTGGGCACTACCTAATGAACGAACAAGTAATGGTGTTATCGCTAATGTCAAAATTAGTGTGCCGATCTTCGCAGATAGGATAGATAAAAATCCTCGAAGCGCATCTATTTGCATTAGATCAGTATACTATATTCTGCTTTGTAGCTTTCACGAAGTCCTTGCTAGGGGCGCATTATATTGTGCTGGGACAGCCTCCAACTGAAATTCCACCCGAATTGTAAATAACCTCTTGTTCAGGAGGGCGTATCCATTGTTTGGTTCCAGCGTAGTGTTCTCGTTCGATACTATAGCCCCTACATTCGTTAGTTACTCCCCTTTCGACTATTGATGAATAATCACTTGCGTGCCAAAGGAGTGGCTGTTCAGCTATAACCTCTTCTTCCCCATAAGTTGTGACCCAGTTGCCTATCGCAAATTCAGATGGCGTATAATGTGACTCTCCATAAACCATATCGGTTTGATCATTCTTAACCAATTGAGGAGGGATAGCAGCAATTTGAGTTGCTATTAGAAGCACTACTAATATGATTGCAATTGTTTGCTCCTGAGGTACCTTTATTTGACGAAAATACAGCACTGCTATGGCTGCTGTTAGTATAACTGGCAATAATGGGGTGAAAAGACGAATTGGATCTAGGGGGATTACTTTCCCACCTATCAATGTAAAGAAATATGACGCACCCAATAAGCCAGCTAATACTGCCCAAGCTTGTTGCCAATCCAGAAGGAACTTTTCAGATAAAAAGCCTCCAGCTACAATTATACATAGTATTATTAACACTACAAAAGCAGATCGAGAAATGAATTGGCGTGGCGCAAGTTTACTAAATTCAAAAAAGCCTGGTCCAGTTGCATCAGTACTTGGTGCAGGAGTTGTACCATTGAAAATAGATCCAATAATGGTATTAATCCCCCATTTTGTGAAGGATATATACAACATAGAGAGAATAGATAATAACACGAGTGTTGCAATAATTGAATATATTGGCCTTACTCTTGTAGAAGTTCTTATCGTTTCTAATCTATCGGAAATTATGTTAAGTGGGAGAATTGGAATGAAAGCCCATATAAATAGGATAAAGACAGTAAGTAAAGCAGTGAAATGGTGCGAGAATAAAGTAGCAATTAGAACAGGAATGATTAGAAATGGGTGTTTCTTATAGTTAGATGTGATGAATATCATAGAGATGATTGAAAATAGAAGCGTAATCGCTAGCATCTCTTCTATGAATTTTGTTTGAAATAGCAGTAGAGTACGACTTGATGCAACTCCAATCGAAATAAGAAAGGAGATCTGTGAAGAGAATGACCGACTCAGTCCGATAAAAAGCAGAGCGGGGATTGAGGTAACTATTAGAGGAAGGTATTTACCAACAGTTTCTACATCTGATTCTAATATGGAAACTACCAACGACGTGAGTGAGTATAACGCAGGCCAATCCCCTTCATAAGAGATGAATAGTTCCCATCCACTTTGAAAAGATTCGTAGCCGGAAAGGGTATGAAGATATGGGTCATGACCAAACAGACCCATCTCATTTGGTCCAATAACGACTAACATAGATATGAATGATGTACTAATTAGAAATATTGTTAGTATGAATTTAGTCGGATCACACAAGAAGCAAACAAGAATAGGAGTGATGAATAATAAGCCTAAGAGGGCATAGTTAAATGTTATTGGAAAAGAATAGATGGTACGCAATGAAAGGAAAGCAAAGAAAGAGAAGAAAATACAATAGATACTAACTCCAGTTTTTAGCCAATGAGAAGATCCAGATCTGTATTCTGGCATGGTAACTTTCATTAATACGGTAGCAGATAATGAGTCTATCGTTGACTCATTAAGTATGAGGATGTTCTATGACTATCATCAAAAACTGGTTAGGCAATAGTTCTTTCGAAGACGCCAATCGTTTGGTTTGCGACGTTCTCCCAGGAATATTTTGAGGCTTTTTGGACACAAGGAGCTTGTTCTATCTCACGAACTGCTTCAACTCCTGCTAATAGATTTGGAGTTACTCTACCACAGGAGTCATCTACGATCTCAGCAGCGCCACAATATTCACTGACTACAACAGGCGTGCCACAGGCAAGTGATTCCAGAATCACATTACCAAAAGCCTCAAACTTAGCTGGGTGTATTGTGGCTATCGCTGAACTATAGTATTTTGCGAGTTGATTCTGGCTAAGACGACCAAGTGAATGCAGGTTATCTGAGTTGAATTTTATATCCCCTGCAACATATATTGGGTACGGTGATTTTTCAGCGAAGTCTATTACTTTTCCCAACCCTTTCCGAGGTATTGTTCCAACAAATAGAACAAACTCCCCGTTCTCTATATCCCTTGGATAGAAAATATCCCTGTCTACTCCATTATGTATGACTTCAGATGGTGATGTGATCGTATATTCCCTTTTCCAAATTTTCCTTGTAAGGGCACTATTGAATATTAGATGGTCGGCTAAGTCAAGAGACCGTTGAGCTGCCCATGATCGAGTAGGCTGAAGTGCCGTTTCTAGTGCTTTCATAAGGGATCCCATCGTCTTTCGATAATATTTCCTCCCCTCATGCTTTGCATCATGGAACTTATATACAGTTGGTATCTCAAGTGAAAACGGTAATTCTGTGTGGGAAACAGCGATATCGTATTTATCTATGGATAGATTCCCTATTTCCCGGTATAAGAAAGCCGGAAATTGGAGGTGATAGGCAACCATTGACGGATAATCAATCCAATGAACATCAATATTTGGATCTATATCAATTGAATCAATAGGATCGACATTTCTAGGCCGTCCAGCTATCACTGTTATATTATGGCCCTTCTTAGATACTTCAGAATAGAGGTTTTCTAGGTGGTAAGATAAACCTCCAACCACATAAGGAGGGAATTCACGAGTGATAACTAGTATCTTCATATTGGTCATGAATCACCCTTTGGAGTATAGGGGTTTTGATTCACTAATCTTTGATCTGATCACGATTGAGTGATTTTGGTACAAAATTGTATATTTATGCACGTATGTGCCATATCTTATATTAGGTAAATTCCAATGGTTGTTTATAGATAGATGCCTAATGCGGATCTATGACTATGAGAAGATTGGCACAAAAGGCAGTTTCTGTCTATCAGGAAGAAGGAATGCAAACAGTTCTTAGAAATATTCCTACTGCTATCCTTACACGATCGCATGGATATTTTAATAGGAGTGATATAGTAACTGATGGTGATATTCTTGTCCCTTCTTCAGAGAGCATTTCAAATAATGAGATTGGTAGAATTCATTTCGGTTGGCATGAACAATCTGAGCGCTTAGCTATACAAAAATACCTCCCCACGGATATTCCTGTTATTGAACTGGGGGCGGGTATTGGTTATATTTCATCATATATAGACGAAACACTTCAAGAGGAAGAACATCTTGCAGTAGAAGCGAATGAAAACTTATGGAGTGCACTAGAGTTAACTCGAGAACTGAATTCTGCATCCTATAAGATAATAAAAAAAGCATATCACCCAAATAGCTCATCAGTGTCATTAAGCAATTCAACAGATTATTCTGAACAGTCTGTCCTAGAACGTTCTGGTGGTATTCGGACAGTATCTCTAAAAGATCTTGTCAACAAATATGATCTCGATAAATTCGCTCTAGTTGCTGATATTGAGGGAGCTGAGAGATTAATTATTGAAGAAGAGATTGAATTGCTCAGAAAACATTGTCCGTGGATTATAGTTGAATGGCATGGGACAATTTCTGAAGACGTTCTTCTTAAATCAGGCTTTGAAAAAGTATCGGAGATAGATGAGGTGTATATTTTCCTAAACAAGGAACTTAAATACATGATCTAGACTATATCTTCGCAAACCTCTAAAAGCAGATCGGTAGTATTTGCCCAAGTAAACTCTTTAGAACGCTCTTTTCCACGACATTCCATTTTTGCACGATATCCGTCATCTACTAAAAGCTTGTGTATTTCTTCTGCAAATTGTTCTGTATCATGCGGATTAACTAGTATTGCACCATCATCTAGGATCTCGGGCATAGATGCAGCATTTGATGCAACAACAGGTGTCCCGGTTGCCATGGCTTCCAAGGGGGGGAGCCCAAACCCCTCATGCAATGAGGGATACAAAAATACATGAGCATTCTTATACGTGTACTTTAGTTCGGAATCAGATATGTATCCAGTAATATGGATCTCATCCTCTAACGATGGGGTTTTATTATAAATATTCCCATTTTCTGGCCCGACTAGTACAAGAGAATGTTCCATATTGTATTTGTTTTTCAATATCCTGAACGAATCAATAGCTGCATCCAGATTTTTCCTGTTACCAAAATCCAAGGCAGAAGAAACAACTAGGATGTATTTTTCAGGTAGATCTAAGGGCGTGATATCTCTATCAGAGATAAAGTATTGATCAACCCCATTGTATATTACTTCTATTTTATCTGAGCCCACATTCAACTCTTCTATAACCTCATTTTTTGAAAATTCAGATGGAGTGACTATTTTATTAGCTACAGAACAGGCTATCGGTAAGGTGACATTTCTATAGGTCTTGTGAAGTGGATCCATCCACCCTTTTTTCGAACCAACATCATGAACCCACATTATGACTGGGATAGTGGTTTTAGTGAGGGGACCATTCCCATTGGGAGCGAAAATAACATCTACCCCGTATTTTTTCGCGAACAATGGAAGCACAGTTCGTTCCCATAATACACCGAACGCCCTATGATCCGATATATAATAATCATCAACGACAGTAGTAGCGAACTCTTTTTGGATTGATTGGTGTCCAAATAGAATGACTTCATGATTTGAATCAGACACAAGCTCATGCGTCACGTTTTTTGCCGCTTGAACAGAACCACCAGGTTCCTTTGTTGAGAAAGTTCTTGCATTAACTCCGATCTTCACTCTAAATCCCCCTTCTTTCTCTATCTAAACGACGTCTCTAATAAAGCTTACAATTTCTACTACCTATGAAGTCATGACGAGCGGACAACCACAACAATTATGTCCTGTATTTGCACTGGATAGAATAATGGGTGCCAGAGAGCCAGTTATTTTGATTGGTCTTGATGGATTAGGTGAAGGAGAAATTCATGACTGGGTATCTCCAGATCATTTATCGAACCTATATAAGCTACGTTCTGGAGGAAACATAATTAACCTGAAAAGCACACATCCTCCATGGACACCCTGTGCATGGCCTTCTTTTCTCAGTGGCCGTAACCCAGGTAAACATGGTGTTTTTGACTTTTTTACTCGTGAGGCTTACGATAAGCGTCTGATCAAACGATGGGATGTTGATGCTCCGTATCTATACGAAGTAACTGATAGAAAGGACCTCACCTCGATCACCATAAATTATCCAGTCACACATCCTGCTTCCAGTATCGAGAATGGTGCTATCGTCCCAGGATATCTTGCTCGCGAAGACGTGTCGTTTCACCCAGAACACCTTCGAGATGAGTACGAATCCGAACACGGCGAATATATCATATACCCAGAATACGGAGCCGACGAAGACGCCGTCAGCGAATACGTTAATGTTGCTCGTCATCGGCGAGACATGGCGCGATTTCTTGACGAACGATACGACTGGGACTTATTAGCTGTCCAGTTTCAGGTTACGGACTCTATTTTCCATGATCTCGATGATCACAACGAGATCCGCCAAGTCCTCGAGAAAGTCGATGAATACATCGGAGACATAATCGAACTCGCCAGAAAGGATCCGACCGTCTTCATCGCGTCGGATCACGGCATGGGTGACTACGAGTGGACATTTTACGTCAACTCTTGGCTTGCCGAGCACGGTTACTGTGAAACGACGACAGGTGATACCCAGTACTTCTGGCAACAGAAGGAGACACTAAAGGGAACAGATGACGAAACCGATGAATCGAGCCCCCTAGAGACTGCCATTGGTACGGCGGCGAATGCCCTCTCGAAAGTCGGACTCTCTCCCCATCACGTTCATCAGGGACTTTCCGCAGTTGGACTGGCAAAGGCCGTCGAACGAATACTTCCTGAAGACGCGCTCGTCGTTGCACAGAACCAAGTCGTCGATCACGCCAACTCAGAGGCGTTCCAGTTGTATTTCAATAGCCTCGGAGTACATTTGAACGTTGAAGGTCGAGATACGAACGGACAGATCCCGGAATCAGAGTACGAAGAGACACGCGACGAACTCATCGCTGAACTCGAGCAGGTCCGCGACCCTGATGGCGAACTAGTCTTCGACGAGGTTCTCCCTCGGGAGGAAGTGTACGAGGGGAAGCATCTTGAGGATGCGCCGGATATCGTCTTCATCCCGCGAGACTATCAGTACGATGTCAGCGGCTCGATTCTAGATACGTTCCGACGATATCCGCACAAGAACCACAAACCGGACGGAATACTCCTCTCGAACCGAGAGCTCACGTGTGACGACCGGGCCAAAATCTACGATATCGCACCAACCGTCGCGGCAGCGCTCGGGATCCCTGTCGATACAAACACTGATGGGGAAGTCCTCCTCGACGGAATCGACGATATCGAACGTGCGGATTGGGACGAGCTGGCAGAAGGATACGGGACCGCGGGATCCGACACGGATATGTCAGATGTCGAGGGCCGACTCGCAGATCTCGGATATATGGAGTGAGGACCGTCGAGGGCGTCGTTCAGTTCGTGGCAGTGATCCGTTCGTAAATCCGATTCGTCTGTTCGGCGACGCCCTCCCACGAGTACTCGTCTTCGACTAGTTCGTATGCATTTGCGGCCCACTCTGTTCTCTCGTCTTCGTTCGATAGTGCGTACTGAATCGCGTCTGCAAGCTCACTCGGTGATTCCGGCGGAACGAGATACCCGGTCTCTTCGTGTTCAACGAATTCAGCGATTCCTTCGACATCGCTTGTGATAACTGGAACCTCACCTGCCCACGCCTCGAGTAACGTCAACGGGTGTCCTTCCCATACCGAAGGTAAAACGAACAGTTGGGCTCGTCGATAGTATCGCGGAATCGCTTCGTCCGAGACGCGTCCTTCGAACTGGACGCGATCGGCAAGCCCGTAGCGTTCGGCCTGAGCTTTCAACTCGTCACCTTTCGGCCCCGTCCCGACAATCACGAGGTCCGTATCCGGAATGTCGTCTGCGATTCGATCGAACGCCTCGATCAGATCACTCACCCGTTTCTTGGGTGCGAGACGGCCGAGGAACAGGATTTCGTCACGACGCTCGACATCGACATCGAACCGGTCGAGATTGACGCCGTTCGGAACGCAGGAGAGATTCGTGTGATGCTCGCTGAGGAGATCGAGATGCTCCGTATTGACCGAGATGACGTGATCGTAGTCGAAGTTGAGAACGAACAATCGCTCGAGGCGCCGTTTCACGTGAGCGAGCATCGATTCGTCACGGCCGACACCGGACGTAAGCGCTGTTCCGTGCACAGTGAAGACCGTCGATGCGTCCGTGAGTGCGCCACCGGTTCGTGTCGGAACCGCCGGTAAGAACGTATGTCCGTGGACGATATCGAAATCCTCTGTAAGCAGATGCGGTACTGGCGTTCCGAGGGACGAAACGCGACCGATCGAATTCCAGTATTCCGTCGACGGTTTCAATCGGTGGACTCGAACGGCTCCGTCGACGAACGTTTCCGTGCCAGTATGGTTCCGTCCATCTTTTTCGAGCGCTCGCGTGTATATATCGATCGTGTGGTCGAACTGTCTCGCGAGTGCAACCGAGAGCTCCTTGACGTGTACTGGTCCGCCACCGGTACGCGGCCACCAGTCGTCCTGTATCATCGCGATTCTCATCGAATCACTCCTTGTATCCCAGCGCTTCCAGTCGTCGATCGATCTCCTCGTCGACGTCGCCGGTATCGGCTACGTCGTCGCCATTTTCTCTCCCCATACGCGCTTCGACGTGTGCCTCAAGCTCGTTCCGAAGCGATCGGGACGTACAATCGGTAAACGAGAGCGCTTCCGTTTCTTGATCTCGTTCGCAGAAACACGCCCCCTCCCGAGTCCGAAGTGCGTATCGCCGGACGTGACTCTCGTCGTCTTCACCGCGGGCCTGCATGAACACGGTTCGATCCTCTTCGAATGATCCGAGCAGGGAAGTCCCGTCGTGATCACTGCTAGTAGCAACGGACTGCTCGACTGTCGCGGCGATATCCAGCGTACTGGCTGGTATCGATACCTCGTCGTCAGCCCCGCCAGGAGGTCGAACCATTAGTGGGACGTGGATGATCTCGTCGTGAAGGTATCGCGGATGCTCGTAGTACCCGTGCTCGCCGAATGCATCACCGTGATCGGCAGTGAAAATGAGCAACGATCGCTCAAGTAACTCCCGTTCTCGCAGCGACTCGAGGAACTCTCCAATCCGTTCGTCGTTGTACCGAATCTCGGCGTCGTAGAGAGCAATCAACAGTTTCTGCTCTTTCTCGGTGATCGAATCAGGATCCTTGATTGCCCGTCGGTACAGCGACTGTGCATCTCGGCCCGACAATTCCTCGACGTGGTACAACTGCTCGTATTCGCCAGGCGGCTCGTACGGACCGTGCGTATCCATGTAGTGATTCCAGAGGAAGAACGGTTGATCATCGTCTAGCGAATCGATCCAGGAGAGGGACCGTTCGTTGATCTCCTCGGCTCGAGCGTAGTGACGATTCCGCAGTTTGTCGAGTGCCCGCTGGGCCAGCGCGATGAGCTTGTGTTTCCCGAAATGCAAATCGTCGTTGAACTCGTCGAATCCGCGGTCGAAGCCGTACGCGCGGGAGATGAACGGATTCGAATGGAATCCGCCAGTAGCGAATCCGTGTTCGGAGAGCGTTGATGCAATTGTATCAGTTGCAAGCCGATAGTCAGGCCCAACTGCGGTGTCCGGATACTCTCCAGTCAACAGCGCGGGAACTGCTTCTCTCGTGTGCGAACTCGCGCTATAGGCGTTGGTGAAGTGAAGACTCTCGTCAGCCAGCTCGTCGAGAACGGGTGACGTTTCCCGATGATAGCCGTGACACGAGAGGTGATCTGCCCGTAATGCATCCGCCGAGAGCAGAATGATATTGTCCCAATCCTCAGCCATTGTTGGCAAAGAGGGAGAGGAAGTCTTTATAGCTTTATTCTCCAGTGACATACTAGGGCAGCATCAATCAGATGAGAAACAGTAACCAGTTTCGAAGGTTCATTAGTTCCCGTTTCCGACCACTAGGATGATGGATATCGCGTTCGTTTCGAACGTCGTTTTTCCGTTCGTCAAGGGGGGAGCTGAAAAACGGATTCACGAAATCGGAACTCGACTCGCAGCTGAGGGTCACGACGTCACAGTGTACGGACGTCACTACTGGGACGGACCTCAGGTAATGGAGTACGAGGGACTCACACTCTACGGCGTCGCACCCGCCAAAGAACTCTACGACGACGAACGGCGATCGATCACCGAAGCGATCGACTTTTCCGTACGCCTACTTCCTCATCTCCGGCGGAATGTCGACGATCACGACGTCATCGTTGCGTCCCTCTTCCCCTATTTCCCTGTCCTCGCATCTAAACTCACTACGCTCAGAACGGATACTCCACTGATCACGACCTGGCACGAGGTCTGGCTCGACTACTGGGACGAGTACCTCGGTCGACTCGCCCCGTTCGGCAAGGCGATCGAACGACTCACCGCGAAA
The DNA here is from genome assembly GCF_017352155.2 of Haloterrigena alkaliphila. NCBI lineage: Archaea > Methanobacteriati > Methanobacteriota > Halobacteria > Halobacteriales > Natrialbaceae > Haloterrigena > Haloterrigena alkaliphila. Next base: position 2,593,428 of record NZ_CP071462.1, on the reverse strand, counting down.
ACGCCACACTATCCGATAGCCATCTCGAGCGTCACCGCCGACCGTCTTACGGAGATCGGCTCAACGAGAGACGAGATCGAAATCGTCCCGAACGGAATCGACGTCAAGCAGATCGAAACGACCCAACCTGCCGAAGACGGATTCGATATCCTCTATGCAGGTCGGCTCATCGAACACAAGAACGTCGATCTCCTCCTCGAGGCGTTCGACCGAATCGCCGAAACCGCCCCGAACATTACGCTGGGTATCATTGGCGATGGCCCAGAACGTGACTCCCTCGAGCGCCAGGCCCAAAACCTGAACCACGCCGACCGGGTAACGATGCTCGGCTTCCTCGAAGAGTACGACGACGTCCTCGCACACATGCGTGCAGCGGACATCTTCGCCTCACCGTCCACTCGAGAAGGCTTCGGGATCACATTCGCCGAGGCGATGGCCGCGGATTGCACCGTCATCGCAGCGGACCATCCCGAATCCGCTGCCTCCGAAGTAATCGATGACGCAGGGTTCCTCGTGTCACCGACGGTCGACGACGTAACCGCTGTTCTCGAACGCGCACTCTCCGGTGACCGACCGAATACGGAGCCGACGACTCGAGCCCAGCGATACGACTGGGATACCGTCGCTGAACAGGCAGAGCAGTGCTATCAGCGGGCGATCGATGGAAACTGGTAGACTCGCGAACACAGAAGGAACTGACCGACAACTGCTGCGTTCGTATCCTGAACTGGTCTCGTTCTTCGATCCGAATTACACTTTAGCGTCTCCGTTTTCGTCCGAAGGACCCGTCTCGCGTTCCCCGCCGAGTGGTGTATAGCGGGCTTTCGCGTACTCCCGACCGCACGGATGGTCCAAGAGCCCCCAGTAGAGGAGCGCCCGGTGCAGTCGCACTCCCAGACGCTTTCGGAGTCCCATGTTGTGTGTTAACGTGTTTTTCGATATGGCTGTCGCTGGCCGATGCAGGCGATGACATCGATTGGGTATACGTGCTCGTCGACGGTGGGCGGCCTCGCGCAGCCCGTGACCGAGGCCCGGGGTGGGACAGAGAACTGTCCGACACGAGGCACCTGCCTTGATCGCCGTCGAATCCGTCGTCGCAGTCCACCGACGGTCCGCTCGCACCCGACTACTCCGCGCTAGTACCCGACACACAGGACTAGTCGATTGCCGTCGCCCCTAGTGCATCCGGGAGCACTAGGCACCAGTACTCGAGCGGATGGCAGCCGGCTGTCTGACTCGCCCCGAAAGCGAGCTACTGGGTCCGACTACGGCCGTTATGGCCACTGCGCCCGCGAATCGCGTGCCGGCACACGGGAAACCATTATGTCGCTTCTCGAGCGAAAGAAGCGATGCGGGGGCAACCTGAATGAGTGTGAAAAACAAACGAGAGAGCGATCGGGCATGGGCGATGTACTGCGAACGTGGGAGTGTGCCGCCCGGATACGAGGCCGAAATCGCCGAACGGCGGCGGCTCTGTCGCGAATGGACGGCTGCTGGGGAACCACTCCGCTAAGGGGTGGTGAACCAGCGCCGGGCGACCTCCCCTGATGGGCGGTCAGCAGCGACGGTGCGACGCGCGCGGCGCGTCGCCGGACGCGGTTGCAACGAGCGACGGCAGTGCTCGTAGCGGGCCCGACGTGTGCAGCCCGAGATCAGCGCAGCGTCAGGTCGAACGTGTGTCCGAGAGCGGCTGGTGGGACTGGCTCACGGCTTGCCGACCCCATGCAGTGAGACGACCACACCGCGTGCGTCTGCCGGTCCGGTCCAATTTCTCTCGGCTAACGGCCTCGAGTACACCGAACGCGGGCTCATCGTCCCGGCCGACGCCGAAATCCCCGGCGAGTAAGGCATCACGAGTTCAGCCGACGAACGGCCCTCGAGTGAGCTGGGCACACGACTCGAGGTCCACGAATGGCGCGAACGCGAGCGTTCCGACCGGCCCCGGAGACAGCTGACGTCCTCGAGCAGCCGTGGACGGCCCCGAAAACGCTCCTCGAGAGAGGTCACAACTCTCGCGCGATCCACACCATCCCCGCCGCGAGCGATCGGCTAGCCGGGTTCGGTAGCCGTGGGTGTCCCGCCTCGAGCAGTCCTCGGCAGTCTCGCGAGCAACGCGAGCGAGACATCGAGAGATCGGGTTGATCTCTCGGCAGTCGAGAGCGAGACGGCCTCGAGTCGCTGTCCGGAGACGACGGCTGTCCACGGACGGGCGATCCTGCCGTACTCGTCCCAGTGTTTATCTGTGATTCGGCCGTACGGACGACTAATGACCGGCTTCGTCGAAGACCTCGAGCGGATTGCGGCCGTGGGCGGCTACGAAGACGCGGACGACGTCCTCGAGGACGCCGTTCGCGAACTGTTACGGCGACGGCCGGAGCTTCGAACGTCGCTTGCGGTCGAGAAATACCGGGCGGGGGACATCAGTCTGAACCGGGCTGCGGAATTGGCGGGGACGTCGACCGAGAATTTCAAAGCCGAACTCTCCGATCGCGGAATCGATCGCGAAGCTGGATTTCTCGACGACGTTGACCGGGAGGAGAAACTGGACGAGTTCTGCGGGTGAGGGAGGCGGAGCCACTGATGACGGTCGCGATAACAACATATTGAGTGCCGTCGCGAAGATAGAACGACTGGCGTTGGTTCCGGCCGTGTTCGATACGGTCGGGACGCCGACGGCAGTCGTCGACGAACTCGAGCGTGCGAAGGCGACAGGATACGAATTCGTTACTCGTATTGACGCAGTGAAATCCTACAATGGTGGCTGGCTGAAAGTCGTTTCGCCGACACAATCTGAACTCCAGTTAGCGGACGAAATCCGAGATCACGCATTGTCGACGACCGATTCCCAGTGTCTCGCAATCGCATCCCAACGTGGTCGACGGCTCGTTACTGACGATGCCCATGTCGGAACGATCGGAGACCAACGAGGTGTGGACGTCTGGGACCTCACGTTATTTCTCAAGGCAGCGATTCGGGTCGACGCGATCGAGTCAGTTGACGAACTCACAGAGATACTCGAAGCCCTTCGCCGCAACGACGGCTACCGATTTTCCGCTACCGACGAAGAATCCCTCTTCGAGGAATTCTGACTCCAATTCCAGTACGCCGAACCCAGACTCATCGTCCCGGCCGGCGCCGAGATCGCCGGTGAGCGAGGCACCTCGAGTTCTGTCGACGGCCCACTCGAGCGGTTTGACACCACCGGACTCGAGAACGGATCGACCGAGAAACAGGGGTACCGCCACGTGGCCGCTGGCAGCGGGATGAGCCACCGATAGTATAAGGCGGGACCGGACGTAGACGAAGGTATGCGAGACAACCCTCGCGTTTCGGACGAGGTCCGTACCCACATCAATCTCGAGGGGTTCCGGTCGGTATTCGACGAGGCAGACGTTCGATACGCTGTCCTGTTCGGATCCTACGCCACGGGGTCGGAATCACAGACGTCGGATCTCGACGTGGGCGTTCGATTCGCTGACGAGTGCTCGCGCCGCGAACGATTTCGGCGACGGAATCGAATCGATAGCGAACTCCAGTCGTATGCGGATCCGTTCGTGGATGTGAGCGATCTCGAGGCACTCCCGGACACTGTCGCGTTGACTGCGCTTCGAGACGGGCGTCTGTTGTACGGTGATCTCGCCGCAAAGGCGGCGGACGAACGGCGACTCGAGCGACGCGTCGAGGAATCGAGTGAGCGACGCGCTCGACGGCGACGCGACGTTATCGATCGACTGGCCGAGAGAGACGTCTGATGGTCGACGAAGATGTCGTCGTGGACCGTCTCGAATTGATCGATCAGTACACGAACGAATGCAAGGAGATGCGGGACGTTTCGAAAGGAGAGTACCTTGACGACGTCATTCTCCAGCGTGCCGTCGAGCGGTCGTTGATGAACGCGATTCAGTCGTGTATCGATCTGGCGGGCCATATTCGTGCATCTGAAGACCTCGAAACTGCTGAGACCTCACGCGAGGAAATTGAAGCACTCGTCGCGGCCGATATTCTCTCAGATGAAACCGGAGCAAAACTCGCGGAAGCGGTCGGCTTTCGGAACCACCTCGCCCACCGATACGGCGACATCGATCACGACCTCGTGTACGAGGTTCTGCAGGACGATCTCGAGTGGATCGATCGGTTTCAGCGCGAAATCGCGACGTGGATTCGAGAGCGCTGACGAGAGATCGCGACGAAAACGTTCGTATCGAGAAAGAGCCTCATGTCCGTTCTCGAACGTTCCGGACCTCGTCGACGGAGTCGATGTCGAGTTCGGACGCCATTCCACGGAGCCGCTCGCCCAACGGCGCCCGATCGTCATCCTCGGCGTCGTCCGACCGAGCGAACTCGCTCACATCATCGACGTATACTCCCATAAGCGAGCGCACGTACGCCACGGATAGAACAGTTCGGCGAGTGCTCGAGTCTCGCGGAATCGATTCGCGGCCGGTTCGACGACCGTGTACTGGTGCGATCTTCTCGAGCGATCCTACGACTCCTTCTCCCGCTTCCACGTGTGACCACACAGGTTGCAGCCGTACTGGATGACTCGAGCGCGTTCCTCGAGCCAGACGTCCGTTTCGCCGCAGTTCGGACACGATTCGGAGGCCATACGGGACGGACGACCGCCAGCGGCTTCAGCGTCACTGTCACGCGTCTACCGAAGCCGCGGCGACGCGAACCGGAGCCGAGAAGCAGCGGTGCCTAGTCCTCGCCCGGGCTTTCGAGCCGGTCCTCGATGGCCGTCACGACGGTGCCGTCGGCGTGGACGGTGAACCGCGCGATGAGGTCGTCGACCTCGAGCCGCTCGCTCGTGTAAGGGCTGTTTCGCGCCAGCTGAGGCACAGCAGTATCCGCTCGAGTTCGTCGTCCGTGAATTCGAGTGCCACCGTGGTTCCCTCACCCATTTCGGGCTAGTCCCTGCGGGAGGCGGCCAATTAGGTAGTGAGGAACGGTACCGTCCTTGCCGACAATTTCCCGACGCCGCCGGTTCGGGTCGAGTACCGCCTACGCTCGAGGAGCGTACGACCGCCAACAGTTCGGATCGGGCACCGCCTGCCCCCGAGGAGCGAGAGACCACCGACGGACGCGCCGGGAACCCGCCAAAAGAGGCCGTGCGTTTATGTGGCACTCCATGCACCTGTTCGTATGTTCGGTGCCGCCGGCGTCGAGCCGCCGTCCGACGCCGCCGATCGACCGGAACGGCGTTCCCTGCCCGGGCGGCCACCCGTGACGGACCCCCTGTCCGAAGTGAACCTCGCTCGAGCCCGCGTGACACTGACGCCGCCGACAGAGCGGTCGTGGCCACCGACTGACCCGATCCGAGTACCTGATCCGACAATGCGACCGGGCAAATCGAGACGACGAGTGCGTGCTGGGGCTGAGACCGCCTGCAGCAGTGACGAGACCCCGCGGAGTCGCCGATGAACCGCCGAAAACTCCTCTTAATACTTGGGCTCCTCGTGCTCGTCGGGAGCTACCTGGTCGCCGCCGGCGTCGTCGACCCGACCGACGAGCCCGCGGAGTCCGAGACGATCGACTCCGAGCGACTCGTCCAGCCCGAAGCAAACGGCAGTTACATCTGGCCCTACACCAGCCGGGCCCGGTCGATCGACGGCCGGACGCTGGCGATCAACTTCGTCGTCCACGGCTCCGACGAGCGCGTCCGGCGCGCGCTGGTCGACGAAGCCGAACTCGAGTGGCAGCCGGCCGAAACGGAGACGGACGGAGAAGCGGCACCAGAGAACGAGACGAACGAGACCAACGAGACGAACCGGACCGGCTTCGAGAACCGGACCCGGTCGAACGACTGGGACGACGCGCACGGATCGATCCGCTACACCTACGTCGATACCGGCCCGCACGGTGGCGACGGGCGCTGGATCAAAGAGAGCTATCAGCTCCACCGGGGGACGTACATGGGGAGCCGGATTCACATCCGCGCGTACACCACGGACCACGACGACTGGACCGCGATCCAGGCCCACCGGGAGTACTGGGACTGGTTCCGGCTCCGCCACACGGTGACCGACATCCAGGACTCGAGGAACACGCTCGAGGCGGAGTTCCTCGACGAGCCGTACGTCGACGAGGTGCGCCGCGAGTACCACGGGACGCACAAGGGCTGGAACGACGGCTGGCTTTCGGTCGTCGAACTGGTGCCCGCCATCGCGATCGTACTCGTCGGCGGCGTGGCGAGCCTGCTCAGCACCGACACGAGCCGGGAGCTCTGGCGCTCGGCGCGACGGCTGATCCGGTGGGCCTATCGGAACGTCCGCGGGTTCGTGCTCGCGACGGCACTCGCGGGACTGGTCCTCGGCGTCCGCAGCGCAGCCCTCGCGGCCGAGGCGGCGATCACCTCGATCACGCCGCAGGCGTTCGTCGTCGTGCTCTACCCGCTCCTAGTGATCGGCCTCCCGGTCACGACGATCCTGCTCACTCGGCCCCTCGAGGGGGCGTCCCGCTTCGTCCGCGTCCGGCGCGTCGCGAGCTGGCTCGGCGCCCCGCTGGAGCCCCAGCCGGCGTTCGCGTTCACCGCCGTCGGAGTCGGGACGGGGTTCATCCTCGACTTCGTCGGGCTCGGCGTGACGGCGCTCCCGGTGGAGCTGTTGCTCCATCGCGTCGGGCTTGTGGTCGCACTGGGGATCGTCGCGGCGGGCTCGGCCCGCAACGACGCCGAAGGCGCCGGACTCCTCGCGCTCGGTCTGGTCGGCTGGTGTATCGGCCTCGCGATGCCGCTGCTCGGCTACCTGTAAGGCCGCCGGACGCGAGTGGCCCCGTTCCTGAACGAAGCACCTTTAGGAGTCTCGGCGGAATCCCGAGACGATGTGGCCTTGGGGACACCTCGCCGTCGTCTATCTGTGCTATTCGCTCCACTGCCGGCGACGCGACTGGCCGCCGCGAGCACTATCAGTGATCGTACTGGCGATCGGCTCGCAGTTCCCCGATCTGGTCGATAAGCCGCTCGCGTGGACGTTCGACGTTCTCCCCGGCGGGCGGACGCTCGCTCACTCCGTATTCGTCGCCGCCCTCCTGCTCCCGACCGTCGCCCTCGCCGCGCGCCGGTTCGACCGCCGCGACCTCGGTACCGCCTTCGCCGTGGGGCACGTCTCGCACCTCCTCGCGGATATCCCGCCGTCAGCGATCCTAACCGCCGACGCTTCCGAGCTAACCTTCCTCGTCTGGCCGCTGCTCCCCCCGTCCCCGTACGAATCGGTCGACGGCATCCTCGCCGGCTTCCTGCGTTACTCGATGGGGTGGTACGAGTGGGCCCAGCTGGGACTCGTCCTCATCGCGCTCGTCGTCTGGTACCGCGACGGACTGCCCGGAACCGGCTACGCTCGAGACGTCGTCGAGCGCATCACGGGGAGAAACGACGCGAGAGAGGGTATCTGACTGTCGCGAGGCAAGGGTAGCTGACGGTAGCAAGACGACCACCGATCCGACGGATCAGCGAGCCGCGATCTCGAGCCACTGACTTACCCTTCGATTCGCACCGGAGAATCCCGCTCGAGTGCGTGAGACCGGCGACGAGCGAGCGCGTGCGCCGCCAGCGCCAGAAGGACCGCGACTATTGCGACCCATCGATCGTGACTCGTGTAGAACCCCGGAACGACGAGTCTGGCGCTCGTAATCGGCCAGAGATACTGGTAGGTGCCCGCGGGCGGTACCAGCAGGAGGTCGAGTACAAAATGCGACAAGGCGCCGAGCGCAAGCAGGAGCGCGACTGCACGCCGATACGTGGCCCGGACGGTCAGCGACGCGATGGCGATGACGACCGCGACGCCGCCGATCGAGTGCATCGGTCGCCAGGAAACCGACACTCCGAGTATCGATTCGATCGTTTCCGGCGGAACGATCCACTGTAGGCGATTGAGGTCGGGAAGCACGCCGCCGACCATCGCGACGGTGGCCAGTCGCGTCGTGATCCAGGGATACCGCAGCGAGAGCACCGTCGCGAGCGCGTACGGGACCAGCACGTGGGTTAGGCCGTCGGCCACGTCGATCACTCCCCGCCGCGAGGCACTCGCCTCGTCCGCGATCTCTGCCGTCGCGTCGGTTCCGACCCGCTCGACCCGCCGAACGACAGCCGACCGGTCGGCTCGAGTGACAGCCGCCGAACGTCGACGCGCCAGCCGACGAGCGCGCGGACCGCGACCAGCGCGGCCCCGAGCAGGGAGACGATGTGGACGTACAGCAGTCCGCCGATTCGGGACTGCTCGCTGCGGTCCGCCGGCGCGACGAGGTCGCTCGCGATCGCGGTGGAAACCGACGCGACGCCCGCGGTCACCGAACGGTCGGTCGCGCCGGTGTCGGCGGCCGCCGATCCGACGTCGCGGTAGTCCGCCCCGAGATCAAGGTCGACTCCCTCGAACACCGCGATCTCGTCGGTGTCGCTCGAGCCGTCCGTCAGGCCCGCCTCGAGGGACCAGCCGGCGCCACCCAGCGCGAGGAGACCGAGAAGACCGGCGGTCAGCGCCGCAATTCCGAGGCTTCGATAAAGTGGGCCGGTTCGCATACCTATTGGTTGGGCGGATGCGGCGATAACAGTCAGCAGAATATCACGTCCTGAGTCGAATCGCGACTCGAGTCCCGTTTCGATGCGCGAATCGAACCGTGAGGGGAGCAGACGCTCGAGAGGCGTGCTCGAGGGTCGGGATGACGCGATCAGCCGGTCTCGATCTCCGTTCCTGACCATCGGACGGAACGAATTCAAAAGGTGATAAAAACATATATTAGTAATTAAGAAAGTAATACCAGTAGGCAAATGAGTGGGCAACCTGTGGAGCGGCGGTTCAGGGAGTGGGGGACGGAAGACGTACTGGCGATCACGACCGCCGGCCTCGTGGGGGGGATCGGTTTCGCGATCGTCCTGGCTGCGCTGGGCTTACTCGACTCGGTCGGGGTCCTCGTCGACGCACCCGGGCTGGTGGTCGGTCTCCCACTCGCCCTGATCGCCGGCGTGGTCGGCGCGTTCGTCTATCGGGCCCTCGGAACGCTGTACCCGTTCGAAGAGGACGTAACCGATCCGATTACGGGAGTGACCCTCGGGACGTGTTTCGGGGTCGCCGTGTGGGTAATCGGCGTCGCCGTGTTGGTGCCCCTGTGGCTTCGCCTTCTCGGGAGAACGCCGCCGTTCCCGTTCCTTCACTGGCAGAGCCTCGTCGCGTTGCTCGTCTACGGGGCGATCGTCGGACCGGCGTCTCCGCTCGTCGAGCGGTACGTCCGACTGTAACTCACAGACGGCAGATCGAAACCGATCCGTGGGACGTCCGGATCGACGCCTCGAGTTACGACGACGCTCGCAGTTCTCGAGTCCGACCACGCCGGACTCGACTCCGATCACATCAGTTATATCCCGCCTCCACTACGTCCCGGCCAGCATGTGGCCACTCGGACACGTCGCCGTTGCCTATCTCTGTTACACGCTCGCGACTCGAGCGCGCTTCGACGCGCCGCCGGCACACGTCCCGGCGCTGCTGCTCGTGCTCGGGAGCCAGTTTCCGGACCTCGTCGACAAACCGCTGGCGTGGTATCTGCTGGTGCTCCCGACGGGTCGCTCGCTGGCTCACTCGCTGCTCCTGTTGGTGCCGCTGTCGCTCGCCCTCACGCTCGTCGCCGCCCGCTACGGTCGTAGCGAGTACGGCGTCGCATTCGGTATCGGGGCGCTATCGCACACGTTCGCCGACGTCCTGCCGGCCCTCTGGGACGGCGAGACGACCGCCAATCAGTTGCTCTGGCCGATCACGCCGGTCGAACCCTACCCGGGTGGACCACCGACGATTCTCGGCCTCCTGCGGGACTCGGCGACCGACCCGTACTTCCTCGTCCAGTTCGCGCTGGCGGCGATCGCGTTCGCGTACTGGCGTCGCCACGGCTATCCCGGGCTCGAGGTGCTCCGGGCGGCCGTCGCGCGAGTCCGACCCGCGCCGAGCTAGCGCGGCGGGTCGGGCGTCGTCACTCGCGACGCGGTGCCGGGAAAGGAACTCCGTCTCTTGGCGCCCCGCGGCGGAGACTCAGCGAATCTCCTTCCACTCGGCCGCACACTCCGGACAGATGCGGACGGTCTTGATCTGGTCCGGATCGTTCTCGGTCTTCAGGGGCTTCTCGCACTCGCCGCAGACGAGCCGATCGTACGTGTCTTTCTCGAGTTCGCCTTCGCGGAGTGCCTTCCGGACTGATTTCATGTTGGCCCCCTACGAAGGTGGGGGAGAAAAAGACTGGTGCTCTATCGAGAGCTGTATTATCGATCCGAGTTATGCCATCTCCGTGCGTATGCGGCTGTCGGCGTGCGACTGTCGGTGCTCCGTCACGACCGGTGGTTCTGGCCGGAGTCGTGGCCGTTTTATCGGTTCGGCCGAACACTCCACCGATGGAGTACGTACAGGAGCGGATCGCGACGCTCCACGAGTTCGGCGGGACCGCGGGCCGCGAGCGCGACCTCGCCGCCGACGCCGCGACGGCGGTCGGCGACGCGGCCGTCGTCGTCCCGATGACCGGCCGCGAACACGAGAACCCGGCCGCCGAGCGCGTCCTGTCGGAACTCGAGTCCCTCGAGCCCGCTCCGGCGGCCGTTTTCGTCCCCGTTCGGGCCGACGCCGACCGGATCGGGCCGTTTCGCGCGTGGCTCGAGTCGTTTTCCCTGCCGATCCGCGTCCTGTGGTGCAACGCGCCCGCGATCGACGACCTGCTCGCCGACGCGGGACTGGGTGGCGAGTTCGGAAAGGGGCGAGACGTCTGGCTCGCGCTCGGCCCCGCCGCCGCGGCCGGGTCGTCCGTCGTCGTCCACGACGCCGACGCCAGCAGCTACGAGGCGGGCCACGTCCGTCGACTGCTCGCGCCGCTGACGATGGGCTTCGACTTCGCGAAGGGCTACTACGCGCGCCTCGAGGACGACCGACTGTACGGACGACTCTTTCGACTGTTCTACGCCCCGCTCGTCCGCACGCTCGCGGGCGCACACGACGCGCCGATCCTCGACTACCTCGCCGCCTTCCGGTACGCCCTGGCCGGCGAGTTCGCCGTCACCGCCGACCTGGCTCGCCGTCTCCGTACGCCCCGCGCCTGGGGGCTCGAGGTCGGCACCCTCGGCGACGCGTTCGCGTCCGCCGGCTTCGAGGGCACCGCGCAGGTCGACCTCGGTCGCCACGAACACGACCACCGCGCGGTCGCCGGCGAGACCGGCCTCGAGGGGATGAGCCGCGAGGTGGCCGGGGAACTGTTACGCGTCGTCGAGGAACGGGGCGTTGACCCCGACTACGCGACCCTGCGGGAGCGATACCTCGCGGCCGGCGACCGACTGATCGACCAGTACCGCGCCGACGCGGCGTTCAACGGGCTCGCGTACGAGCCCGCGGACGAACGCGACCAGCTGGCGCGCTACGCCGACTCGATCGCACCCCCCGGACCCGACCGCCGCCTGCCGCGGTGGACCGACGCGCCGTTCGACCCCGACGACGTGCTCGCGGCGGCCCGGCCCTGGCGCTCGGACCGACGCGGCGGCCGTCACCGCGCCGACCGCGTCGACTCTCGCGCACAAGACTAATCTTCCCACCCTCCGTTGTGGCCCGTATGGACGCGACCGCCGACGAACTGGCCGGCGTCGTCGACCTCTTCGGCGGGTTGACGCGCCCCGAACTCGAGCGGGCGCTCTCGGAGGCCGCGTTTCGCGCCGACGGGCAGTCGGTCGACGACGCGGCGCTCGAGGCGGCGATCGACGACGCCCTCGAGTCGTTCGCCCTCGTGCGCCACGAGCGACACGACGGCGGCGAGGACCGGCCGCTGCTGGTCGCCGGCCCGACGGCGTTCCCGTCGGTCCCCGACCACGCGGAGGACGTCCCGCACATCCTCGACGTCGACAGACGGCGTCTCGATCGGGACGCCCTCGGCGAGACCGCCCGCGAGGAGTTCGCGGCCGCCGTCGAGACGGCCGTCGACGACGGCGACGAGGACCGCCTCGCCGTCCTGCTCGACGTCAGCTACGACGTCGAGGCGTGGGCGCCGGTCGACCTCGCGAGCGAGCAGGAGCGACTGGAAGCGGCTCTCGAGTGATCGGAACCGCCCCTCGAGTGACCGGGCTCGACTCCGGACCCCGGAGGCGACCTCGAGACTCGAACAAAAACGGAGACAGGTTCGAGATGCCGAACGGACCCGCCGGCAAAACCGAAACGGACGGCGAAACCGAAACGAGCATTCGGATCCGGACCGACGATCCGGTATCCCGCGCTCCGCCGCCGAGCGCCACCGAGACAGCTCACGTGTGATCGCATGCCACAGCCGACGATGAACCTCGAGGCGGTCGCGGAGCACGACCCGCTCGAGATCGACGACCAGGAACACGACGCGGCAGTCCTCGCGCCGATCATCGAGCGCGACGGCGAGGAGCACCTGCTGTTTACCCGCCGAGCCGACCACCTCGGGGAGCATCCGGGCCAGATGAGTTTCCCCGGCGGCGGCGCCGAACCGATCGACGACTCCATCCTCGAGACGGCGCTCCGTGAGGCCCGCGAGGAGATCGGCCTCGAGGACCACGAGACGGAGATCGTCGGCCAGTTGGACGACATCCGGACGATCACGGAGTACGCCGTCACGCCCTTCGTCGGCCGCGTCCCGGATCGGGAGTACGTCGGCGACGGACGCGAAGTCGCCGAAATCGTCGTCCTGCCGCTGTCGGGACTGCTCGATCCGGCCAACTACGAGTACGAGCGCCGGGATCACCCCTACTACGGCGACATCGTCATTCACTACTTCCACGTCGACGGCTACACCGTCTGGGGCGCGACCGGGCGGATTCTCGTCCAGTTGCTCGAGTTGACGACCGACTTCGAGGTGCCCGAGCGCGTCGAGCGGTCACGGCGCTAACAGATCGCTCAGCCGATCAACTGGCATGCGGTGGCGCGTGCTGTGCCGGGGTGAGCGCAAAGCGAACCGCGGCGCGAACTCACGCGAGGGATGAGCGAGCGAAGCGAGCGAATCGGCTGGGGAGGGTGTGGTGATTCCCTGGTGCCACGATAGCAGGACGCTTCCCGCCAGTTCACCGCCTCTCATCTCGAACGTACTAATCAATCTTCGGACACAATTATCGGAGCGGGCGCCTCAGTGTCAAAACTCAGGCGAGGTAACGAAACGGATCTTCGACGACTCTACCGCTGCCGCTTCTCGTCGCCACTCAGCTCTCCCACGATGGCCAGCGACGCGTCCTCGAGATCCTCCGCCTGATCTGCGTTGCCGAATCCGCCGCTGACGACCCGCGTGAGCGCCTCCTCGACGGTCTCGTCGAGTTCGATGACCTCGTCGGCTGCGACCTCGAGGACGAACCCGGACGTGATGTTCGGTGAGGTCGGCAGGAACAGCGTGACCCGGCCGTCGCCCGCACTGCGGCCGGTCTTGAACGCGGTCATCCGAATGTTCTCCCACGTTTCGACCCTGACCGGCGTCTGCAGCGCCTCGCCGGCGCCGAACGTGGTCTCGGTGGCGGTCTTCGAGGCGTTGTAGACGACCCGAATCACGGGGACGCGGTTCGCCGCGTAGTCGACGATCCCCTCGAGGAGTTCGCCCATCGTGGTCTCGGTCATCTGACCGATGACGTACATCGAGAGCCCGATGATCCCGACGAACGCGACCACGCGCAGGAAACCGGCGAGTCGTTCGCGGACGCCCTCGCCGAGGCCGGGCACCACCACCGCGAGCGTGTCGGCGTTGAGGAACACGTCGGGGACGATACCCGCGATGAACGAGTAGAGGTAGTGCAGGAGAAACAGCGTCACCAGGATCGGGCCGATGACGATCAGCCCGCGCCCGAAGTCGCCCTTTACCGAACTCATGGCCTCCGTCTCACAGTCGGTGTCTGGGAGTCCACCTACGTGTAGATTGCGGAGTGGACTCGAGCGAGCGCAAAACCGGTCGCTATCGGGTGTGAATGCGGTATGAATGGTGGAAGCCACGGTTGCCCGGCGTTCCGGCCGGGGGAATCCCGGTTGCCTTCTCCACCCCGCGACCCGTCGAGCGACAGGTGTCCGGCGGTCCACTGCTCGCTTCCGCGCCTGATGGGCTGTCGCCGACTAACCACGATGGGACGTCCCTGCGGACGGCCACCGTGGACCGCTGTCCCCGACGGACGAGGCTTCTGCGTTGGCTCCCGGGGCCCCGGCCGGTCTGACCGGACGCCCGCGGTGTTTGGTCCCCGCTAAAGGCCATATCGCGGGTTACGAGCAGGGCCTAACTGCCCGACCTATCCGTATATTGGTAAACGGCCGGACCTTAAGGGCCTTTCGTCTCCACGATCGACGGACGGCGCGGGGTCAGTCGCCCGCCTCGCGGAGCGCGTGGAGTCCCGCGCTCGGGAAGAAGACGGTTCCACCGACGACCGGCGCGACCGGGTCGCCGCTGCCGCTCTCCGCCTCGGACCCGTATCGCCACAGGCGCGTCCCGTCCGCGGTATCGTACGCTTCCATCGTGTTCAGTCCGCTCACGTAGACGACGCCGTCGGCGACCACCGGCGGATCGTTTCCGCGGATCCCGGTCGTCCAACGTTCCGATCCGGTCTCGGCGTCGAGGGCGGTCAGTTGCCACGAACTCACGACGTACAGCGATCCGTCGGCGACCGCCGCCGACGTGACGGATTCTCTCCTCGATCCCTGACCCCCGCTTTCGACCGGCTGTCGCCATCGCTCCGCGCCGTCCGGATCGAACGCCGCGACGCTGCCGTCGGCGACGGGGACGTAGAGCGCGCCGTCGGCGACCGTCGGCGATCCGGTGACCGTCTCTCCGAGGTCCCGCGACCACTGCTGTTCGCCGTCGGCCGCCGACAGCGCCACGAGGTCGGCCCCGCCCTGGTAGACCGTCCCGTCGACGACCGCCGGCGGCGTCGGCCGGTACAGCGCGTCGCCGGTGAGCGGGGCGTTCCAGCGCTCGCGTCCCGTCTCGAGGTCGATCGCGACGAGCGTCGGCGGGTCGGCGTACGTCGTGTTGATCGCGTACACCGTCCCGTCGGCGACCGTAATCGCGTCGGAGAAGTCCCGATCGAGCCGCCAGCGTTCGGTCCCCGAGTCGGCCTCGAGGGAGACGACCGACGCGCCGATGCCCAGAACGACGGTGCCGTCGACGACGGCGGTCGACCCGAACGAGTTCGTCCCGGAGTAGGTCCGGTCCCACTCGACGTCTCCCGTCGCGCCGTCGAGGGCGTAGACGACCGTCTCCACGTCGTCCTCGCCGACGGATCGCCCCTCCGCGACGTAGACGGTTCCGTCGACGACCGCGGGCGATCCGATATTGTAGGCCGGCCCGAGTTCCCCCTCGCGAAACGTCCAGACGGCCTCGACGTCGTCGGTCGGCCCTTCGTCGGCCGTCGCCCCGACGTGGGCCGGTCCGTACTGGTCCATTCGGTACGGATCGGCGTCGGCCAGTCGCTCCCGAAGCGCCGCCGTGTCGTGGGTCGACTTCGAATCGGGTTCCTCGGGTTCTCCGTCGCCGTCGGACTCGAGGTCGCCGAGACAGCCGGCCAGCCCGGACGCGAGCGCCACACCGGTGGCGGAAAGCAGCGCCCGACGACCGGAGCCGTCGGACGCCGATGAGCCGTCGAACGTCAAATCTCTCGTGAACTTCATCGTTCGTGTCACTATATCGAAGAAATATATAGGTGGGTGGTGTCACTCAGCGGCCCCTCGGCCGGACGCGCTCGCCATCGGTGTTCGGTGGTGCCAGCGACGAGCGTGCGACGGAGGAAAAGGCCCATTAGTTCCCCGACACATCGACTAGCTATGGGACTTGGCAGCACTGCAAAGAAGATTCAGGGACTCTCGGATCGCGCCGAGGCGATGTACAAGCAGGTTCAGAAGCTCCAGCAGCGGATCATCGGGCTGGAAGAGGAGATGGACGAGACCAACGACACGGTCAACCGACTCGACCATCAGTTGACCGAACAGCGCGCGCTCCTGCTGGCCATCGCCGAAGAACACGACCTCGACGGCGAACAGATCCTCGCCGACGCGGCTATCGACGAGGCCGAACTCGAGGCCGAAGACGGAACGGAATCCGACGACGAGACCACCGCCGACGCCGAAACAAGCGACGCGACGGCCGAGTAATCGGCGTCGTGCCGGGTCGGCCCTCGTGCGATGAGTAACACCTAACAGCAGGGGCAACTTTTGCCAGCACGATGACGAGCCACGAGCAGCCGGTCGACTCGGTGCTCGAGACGATCGGACGGACGCCCCTCGTCGCCCTGCAGGACGGGCCCCCGGACGTCGACTGTTACGCGAAACTCGAGACGTTCAATCCCGGGGCCAGCATCAAGGACCGGATCGGCCGGTACATGCTCGAGCGCATGCTGGAGCGCGGCGACGTCTCGGCGGGCGGGACGGTCATCGAGCCGACGGCGGGCAACACGGGCATCGGACTGGCGATCGCGGCCGAACAGCTGGGACTCGAGGCGATCTTCGTCGTCCCGGAGCGGTTCAGCGTGGAGAAACAACAGCTGATGGCCGCGCTGGGCGCCGAGATCATCAACACGCCCACGGACGCGGGCATGGGCGGCGCGATCGATCGCGCCCACGAACTCGCCGCCGAACTGGACGACGCGGTCGTCCCCCAGCAGTTCTCGAATCCGCTCAACGCCGAGGCCCACTACGAGACCACCGCGCCCGAGATCTACGAGGCGCTCGACGGCGAGGTCGGCGCGGTCGTCGTTGGCTGTGGCACCGCGGGGACCCTGATGGGGATCGCCCGCTACGCGCTCGAGCGCGACCCCGAGACCCACGTCGTCGCGGTCGAACCCGAGGGCTCGATCTACGGCGAGGCCCTCGGCGACGACCGCGAGGAAGGCGAGTACAAGACCGAGGGAATCGGCACCCACGATCTGGCGACTAACGAACTGTTCGATCCCGACCTCGTCGACGCCGTCCACGCGATTTCCGACCGGGACGCCCACGAGGAACTCAAACGATTGGCTCGCGAGGAGGGGCACCTGGTCGCCTCGAGCGCCGGCGCCGCCAGCGTCGCGACGAAGCGGGTGGCGCGAGAGATTTCGGCGGGTGACCTCGAGGTTCCCTACGATAGCGTGGTGACGGTGTTCCCGGACTCGAGCGAGCGCTACCTCTCGAAGGGGATCTACCGCTCGTTCGAGGAGTGGGAGGGGTAAGCCGGTCGCATACTGGAATTCGAGCCCGAACTATCGGCACAACCAATACAATTTTGTACCTTTGCTGGCGTACCGTGAAACGCAATGAACGAAGCGGCTGTCGACAGAATGCGCGAACTCCGCCAGCGCAACGCTGAAATCTATCGTGAGATGGGGCGTGTTGGCAGTGGCCGTTCCACGGATGAAGACGGCTCTGAGTGGATCGATCGATAGTTTTTTCGTCTCTCGTACTTATTCGCCGAATTCTGCTAACCGCCCTCGTATGTCCTGTAAGCAACTGTCTAACAGTTCCGTCGGTGGGTCGTCGGGACGACGCCGTTCTAATTGATCCGTCAGTGCTCTCGTGAAATATCGATACCAGAGATAGAAGTGTTCATCGCGTTCCCATAGTGTATTGAACCGATTGTCCGTTTTTAACGTGCGCGTATATTTCGAAAGGAGTACCACTCGTCGGATCTCCGGTCGAATGAGATCGGTCGCTGGCCCGCCGTTTTGTTCGACGATATATTCGAGCGTATTCGTCGCAGTTCGATGGTTAGCATCCGGAAAGAAGTGAAGGCCTGTGAAGGCACGTACCCAGTGAGCGCATTGAGCGGGAAGCGGATCGTGAGTCGGGAATTCTCTGATGAGACGATGGATATCTGTATCGGCAACACCCCGTATCCGCGTTCGTGTTCGTTCCGGCGAGTCTCGAACCCAGCCATAGACTTCGGTCGAATCCTCGATGATGTCGTAATTTATCCGTTTTATCGTGGGACCATCGATCTCACTGAAATCCTGGATCCTCCACTCATCGGAGGGGTACTTCTCCGGCACGATTGCTTCGACATCGAATAATCCGTTAGACAAGGGAAGCGGTTCGGCATCTCGAAGGACATCCTCACCATATTCCGTGATTTCATAGAATTCGTGACCTGCTCGACGGGCTAACCCGAGTCTCCGTAGATCTTTCAATTGTAACCGGATAACGTTCTCTCGATACCGGCCATTCGCTAATTCGTATGGTGTGTTCCGATCCCCTTCTGTTAATTCGTCCAAGAGTTCAGTGTCAGAACGATACATCGGCTGCTGAACGTCGATGAAATCACGATAAGAATGGTCGCCAGCTGTCGGTGACATTTGACCAAACGCGTCGATCGAGTATCTTTAATTTTGTTACCACCAATTTCCCCCTTGAATACAGGTTGTTCCAACGATAGAGGAAGTATACTGATCGAGTCACTCTGCCAGAAGGGTCGTGCCACGTTCTACTGATCGTCTTCCCACGTGTGGGGTATTCCGACTGATCATCGGACGCTACCTGCGCAGAGCGACCTCCTAGTGCGCACACTGTGGTAGCGGACAACGAGGGGAAGCGGAGTGGGGTGGTCTTACGCGTCTGAAGCTGACTCTGCCCCGTCGCACTCCCGCCGGTACCGCGACTCGTGCTCGTCCAGCACCGCCTGCCGGCGCCGCTGGGCCTCGTCGGTCATCAGCTCCTCGGACCACTCGAAGCCGCCGTCGGTCTCGAACTCGACGGACTCGATCCCGGGCAGATCACGAAGCCGCTCTTCGACCTCCTTGTTGAAGTACGGCACCATGTGGCACATCGGCGTCGTGAGCCGCATCTCCACGCGAACGCGGTCGCCGTCGACGTCGATCGACTTCACCAGCCCCATCTCGACGATGTCGAGGTTCGAGCCGGTCGCGGCGCTGCAGGGGTCGACGATCTCGCGGAGGCGCTCGCGAACGCGGTCGGCCCCGACCGTCTCGTCCGTCCCGGCGGAACTCATTCGGCCACCTCGAACTCCGTCGTCGCCCACGGCTCCTCGACCAGTTCGGCGTCGCTGTACTGGTCGCCCTCCATCGCCGACTCGAGGTCGTCGATGTCGAAGCCGTGGGCCTCGGCCCAGTTCTCGCCGAGGATCTTGCGCTTGTCTTCCTGCGTGATCTCGAAGCTCCCCGAGAAGCTCTCCATCTCCGGGAAGTCGTACTCCCAGAAGCGCTCGAGCAGCAGTTGCGGGTGGAAGTGCGGCGCGCCGGTGCCCCAGAGGATCTTCTCGAGGGCCCGCTCGCCGCCGGCGAACAGGAGGTCCTGGAGGGTGTCGACGAACGAGTCGGGGGTGGTGACGAGTTCGGTCAGCGTGAGCTCGAGGTTGACGTAGACGTTCGGGTGGCGGGCGATCTGCCAGCCGGTCTCCTCGGCGAACGTCAGCCCGCCGTGGACGATCTCGAAGGTGAGATCCGGGAAGCTGGCCGCGGCCTCCTCGACGTCGCCGACCTCGTAGGAGTCCATCGGCACGGCCCCGAACGGGAACGCCTTGTGCACGGCGACGACGTCGAGGCCGAGGTCCGCGGCGTGCTCCCAGAGCGGGAACGCGACCTCCGGGTCGTCCATCCGGAACCCGTGGTGATTCCCGTCTTCCTCCCAGTAGGAGGGGTAGACCTTGACGCCGTGCGGGTCGAACTCCTCGACCTGTCGCGTCAGTTCCGCCTGCGGATCGTCCAGTCCGATCGCGTCGATGCTCGCCAGCGCCGCACCCCGCGTGGGGTTGCGCTCGACGAACTGCCTGGCCTTCTCCTCGGCGGTGAGCCCATCGTGGAACACCCTGATCGACTGCGGGTGGAAGACGGCGAAGTCGGTCTGACTCTCGCGGAACAGCGCGTTCTCGGTGTTTTCGACCGGCCAATCGCCCAGAAACGACTCCGGGGTCCGCGCGTAGCCCTCGGGCATCTTCGACTCGAGGCCGACCCCGATCTCGGCGATCTGCTCGGCGTAGCGCGGAACGCGGTAGTTCGACTCGGTCTGGTTGTAGGCGTGCGTGACTGCGTCGGCGACGAAGACCTCGTCCAGTGATACCATAGCGCACTCGGGTTGCCACCGAGGTCGTACATAGGAATTGTGGTCGACGACACTGATACTGACAGCCCCGGCCCCACTCCGGGACCGTCCGCGCGCACAGCGGCGACCAGTACACTGATTAGGCGGTGCTAGCAGGTGATCGTATGAGCCGGCCGCTGGACACCCCGCTCGGTCAGGCGGACCCCTCGCCCGCCGTCCGGGAAACGTGCGAGACCTACGCCGACCAGGGCGGCCTCCTCGGGACGTTCGTCCACGCGCTCGTCGACCTCGAGACCGGCGACGCCGACCTCGCGGAAGTGCTGGCTTCGATCCCGACGAACCTCTTCGTGACGAGCAACCTCCACGACGACGCGATCGACGAGTCGGCGGGCTGGGACGACCGGAAGCGACGCCTGAACGAACACGTCACGCTCGGCGACCTCGTCTTCACCGACGTCGTCGAGACCGCTGCCGCACTGCCGGCCGACGTGGATCTGGGACCGGTTCTCGAGACGGTCCGCCGGATCGGCGCGGGCCAACTCGGAGAGGAGCGCGTCGACCCGAAGTCAGCGACGCTCGAGGACGCTCTCGCCCGGGTCGACGCGCGCGGCGCCGTCTGGGGCGACCTCGCGACCGCACTGGTCGACGCCGGCGGCGGCTACTCGGACGCGCAACTCGAGGCGCTCCACCGGCTGGCGACGGAGGGGATGGTCGTCCTCGCCGTCCTCGACGACGTCGAGGACCTACCGGCCGACGTCGCCAACGGCGTCGCGACCGTCCCGCGGGCGCTCTACGACGGCGACCTCGCGGCGTTCGACTCGACGGCGGCCGCCGTCGAGGCCTTCCTCGCGTCCGACGCTCCGGCGCGACTCGAGGCGCTGCTGGCCGAGCGATACGCCGCGCTCGAGGCCGCGGCGCTCGAGTTTTCGGAGACACTGGATGGGACGGACGCGGAACTGCTCGCGGCCGTCCACGGGGCACTGTCGTGGTACTGCGAGACGGTCTGTTCGGTGCCGGTCGCGCGAACCGTCCCCGAGAACCGTCAGCGGGCGCTCCGCGCGCAGGTGACCGGCCCGGCGGAACAGCGCCGAGCGGCGATCGCCGCGGTCGTCGCCGACGCGCCGATCGATCCGGCGGCCGCGACGGTGGATTTCGACGCCGCGATCGATGCCGTCGCCGACCTCCCCGGCGACCCGCTCGCGGACGCGCTGATCATGGTCGCCCACGCCGCGGCGATCATCGACGAGCGCGTGGCTACGTCGCTCGCGGACGCGCTCGGGACGCTCGAACGACGCGTCTGAGCGCCTGAGCAGCAAGCCGAGCTGTTCAGCAAGCCGAATCGAAGCGTCGTCAGGGCGCGATGCGACGGTGTTCGACCTTCATACACCGATCCTGGACGACGGTCCGGCCGTCCGACTCGGCGCGGGCCGCGGCGTCGTCGTCGCGGATCCCCTGCTGGGTCCAGATGACCGCGACGTCGTCGCGCTCGAGGGCCGCGTCGACGATCTCGCCGACCTCCTCGCTCGGGCGGAAGATACAGACGACGTCGATCGACTCCTCGACGTCGTCCAGCGAGTCGTAGACCTCCCGGCCGAAGATCTCGTCGGCGTAGGGGTTGACCGGAATCACGTCGTAGCCGTGATCCAGCAGATACTTCGGCACGTCGTGGGCCGCCTTGCCGGGCGTGCTTGAGCAGCCGACGACGGCGATGGTCTCGTACTCGAGGACGTCCTCGATCGCTTCGGTGGTGTCGACCGGCATGGTACTCGAGGGTACGCGCTCGGCGCTGAAACGTTTCGGGGTCTCTTATCTCGGGAACGAAGTGACTCGAGTCGGGAGACAGCGGTGGCTGAGGAGACTACAAACAGCACGAAAGCCCCTTCATTCCCACTCGCGGAGGTCCGACTGGTCAGCCGCTACGGGTGGGAATGAAAGGAGCTGCTGGCTCCGGGAAGACGGGCGACACAAGCACGTGAAGGAGTGAGCGCGCGCAGCGAGCCCCTCGACCGGAGCCAGCAGGGGCTTTCGTAGTGTTCTCGACTCCATGGGCTGTGAGTGACGGGATTCCGGCACTATCACACAGTAGTCGCAGCGAAAACGAGTGCCAGCGGTCGATATCGATTATCGCGAGAGGCCGGCGGTCCGAATCTCGGGCTCCTCGCCGTCGTCCGCTTCCTCGAGTTCGATGACGGCGTCGAACAACTGTTTGAGCGTGTTCATGGTCTGGTCGTCGTGGGCCGTCGAGTCGATGACGTACAGGCCCATGGCGTCGGCGCTCTGGATGCGGCCGGTGAAGACGTGGAGGAACCGGAACACGGTCTGCAGATCGGAGTACATGAGCAGCGTCGAGACCGAGTGAAGCAGGACGCGGTTCTCGGTCAGTCCGCGGCCCTCGTAGAACTCCTGGAGGAACTCGGAGAGCTTGATCCCGATGCCGGTCATGTCGACCGGCGAGGACGCGTACTTGATCCGCGGGTCGGCGTCGACGGTGCCGATCCCGCGCTGTTTCGTCACGCAGTCGACGACGCCGACGTCCGGCTCGGTGCCCGCATCGACCGTCTCGGTGAAGGTCTCGAGGATCTTGTCGGCGCTGTCCTTGGTCGTGACGACGATCGAACCGTCGCCCCGATTGGCGCCGTTCGCGAGAATGTCGAAGGCGAGCTCGCGCTTGCCGGTCAGCGGCGGGCCCGCGATGAGCAGGTTCGTCCCGGGATCGATTTCGGCGTCCGGGAGGGCGTCTGCGAGGTCATACATACCAGATACTCACATCCATACAGCCGTCGTGCGGACCGCTGGCTACTTCGGCGTGTAGTATGAGAATGCGGCATCCAGCTTATATTACTTTTGATTGTTCGGCCACAACCAATACTAATTCGTATGGATTGTGGCACTTGAACCGGCCGTAACTGGCCTGTACGACGTCACGCGATCGCTACCATCGTCGCTGCACGGCCGACGATAAACGCGACAGCGGCCAGAAACATCCCGTACTTGAGGTATCGCTGGCCGGCCGTCGGATCCGCGAAACTCTCGTAGGCGCCGTAACACATGATCGCGACGGCCGGCACCACCACGGCCAGATACGCCTCGTCGAAGTACTCGAGGAGATACGGCAGGGGGCTCGCGACGACGCCGACGAGAAGGAGGCCGGTCGCGACCCACAGCGCGGGCCGTTCGCCGATCGCGATCGGCAGCGTGTTCAGCCCCTCCTCGCGGTCGCCCTCGAGGTCCTCCACGTCCTTGACGATCTCGCGGGTCAGCGTCGCGATCGCCGAGAGGAGAAAGAGGACGACCGCGGGCGCCATCTGGCCCACCGCGGCGGCGCCGAAGAGGAACGTGCTCCCGACGAGGTAGGCCACCAGCGCGTTCCCGACCCCGGGCAGTCCCTTGAAGACCTCGGTGTAGGCCACCAGCGCGACGAGGTTGATCCCGGCGATGGCGAGCGCCGCCAGCGGGAGCGTGACCGCGAGCGCGACGGAGGCGCCGAAACAGACGAGACTGAACGCGAGCGCGCCGCGCGGGCTCACCGCGCCGCGGGGGATCGGCCTGTCGGGCTGGTTGATCCGGTCGATCTCCCGGTCGAAGTAGTCGTTGATCGCGTTTCCGGCCCCGACCGCGAGTCCCGTGGCGGCGACCGCCGCCGCGACCGCGACCGGTTCCTCGGTGATCCCGCCGGCGACGAACGACCCGATAGCCGTCAGAACGCTCGCCGCGATCACGTTCACCGGCCGCGTCAACTCGAGCAACCCGCGGCCCGTCTCGCCCGCTGTCATGCACGGCAGTGCTCAGCGGGACTGGTTAAACGGTGCGATCCGGCGCCGCCGCTGCAGGCGACGACGCTGGGAACGGACGGCGAACTGGGTGGAGAATCGAGACCGAATGCTCAGTGGACCGAACGGGCGGTCGATCGCAGTTGCGGGGGTCGGATCGCTAGCGCCACTCCTCGAGGTCGCAGAGCGTGTCGGCGTCGATCGAGAGCCACTTGCTCACCCGTTCGTCGCCGGTAGCGTCGGCGGGGACGGCCGTCCAGACGTCCTCGTCGTCGGTGAGCAACTCGAGCGGTGCGTCGTCGGTCTGGCCGTCGTCGGGGATCGGGGCCTCGTTCACCGTCATACGGGTCGACGTTCACCCCCCACGACAAAGACCCCGGGCGGCAATTTTCACCGAATGAGAAGTGGCAATGGTGGACGCGGTAAGGGCTGCCGGAATGGCCCAAAATCGAGTGACTTATACGGCCCGACGGAAATTGCTCAACTGAGGGCGCTTAGCTCAGTCTGGACAGAGTGCTTGGCTTCGGACCAAGTTGCCGTGGGTTCAAATCCTGCAGCGCCCATTCGTTTTCCGAACGGATCACATTCGCAAGACGGCGGTACATCGTTTATAAACGAGCCGCCGATCGCGCATTTGATTTCGTTCGATTATCGAACGGGGGTCCCTGCTGTCCTGCGATTCGCCAGGATTTACTGGACAGTCCAGGGACATAAATCTCGGTTCTGACCGTTTCCATAGGACACAATTCAATGCAGGTCTGGAATAAACATCACAAAGATGTCTATTCTCCAAGATAGTGATAATGCCGCCAGAAGGGACAGAGCGGATCGTTTCAGATAACGTTAGCAGCTCTTGTCTTTAGGAAAATCCGACCACTGTCGGTGATTTCGACCGTTTTGCTTCTCCCATTCTTTCTGGTCCGCACGAAGCCCGCGGATTCTAGGCTATTGATATGGCGTGCGATTGTACTCTTCGACTTATCAAGCTCATCTGCTATTTCACTTATTGATAAAACTGTATCCAGGTCGTGGAGGTCGGCGAGAAGGGTCGCTTCAGCGTCCGAAACTTCCCCGCGGAGATTCAAGCGTGGTAACCGTCGGACACTGCTATCTATATCGCCTACTTGGAGCACTGTGTCGATATTTTCACCACTAGTGAATGTCGCGACTGTTAGTGGCAACAGTAATTCCCGCGCACCACCACCCAAAATAACGATGGTTTCACCTTCCGATGCTTGGATGAGATCAGCACAGTATAACGTTGTCTCGACAAAATCTGTGTACGGTAGATGCTCTGTTTCTAAGTCTAGGTCCGGGACTACTTGCGTCAGGACATTTTGAACTTCCTGAAAAGCATCCTCTCCTCGATCGGAACTGCTTGCGGGTTGCAGTAATACGACTTGATCTCCTGTCTCTATACCTTCACTCAAAACTGGTCTGACTACGCGTCGACTATCGAATCCCAATGGAGCGAGGTATGTGCGCATATCGATAGCATCTGCTCGAAGCATCGTTACTGTTCCGGAATAGTGCAACAGTGCGCACTATATTCGAACAGGAGCGACGAGAAGGGTCCAGAAATCACTGGCACATCCGATGTCTTGGTTTAGTTCGCGATCTACCGTATCGCATTATCGCAACTCACGTCTAACTGTTTCATCGCCGATAATTATATGATGATTCGACAGAGAGTGTGAAGTGTTCGCTCATCTCGCCGACGGGGCGAGTAGAGGCATCTATGGAATTATAACCTTCCCGACAGTTTTATGTGGGTTCCGCTCTGACTGCTATGCGTTCGCACCCTACGTTCACGGCCTGAGAAGGCCGAGAACGACGTAGCGATAGCTACGGTCAATGGGTGCGTTCAGACGGCGTCCATCCCACACCGACGCCGAAACCAACTCCCAAGCGATCACCAGAACGATGCACGATCCACCCGACTCAGAGACGCCAGCATTAGCGGACTTCATCGGAACACGAGATTCGTTTCTCGTGATTCGGGATCCGCAACTAGCAAAGACTGGTTCCCAAGCACGTGCGCAACTCAGATCGTTGCCGTTCCTCGCCGAATTCGGCCTCGATAGAGTCTCGCATCCCGAAATATACGACAACGGGTTGCGACTCGTCGAGTACGAACTGTTTCCGAACGAGGATCTCCGAGAGAATGGGGTGGATGGTGTCGAGTTTCCACTAGTTCACTACGTCAGCCAAGAGATGCTGACGGGAGAACTACGGGACGAAGACAGTACGTTCGACGATCAAGACGTTATTCGGCGGCTGCTGCGGAAGCGCCCGGAAGGTCTGCCATATGTGCTCGTCACTGATACGAGTACACCGAAGATGCCCCGTCATACGAAGAAACCGGGGAAGTCGTTCATCGACGAGTTCGAGTGCACGGTCACCGATTACAAAGGACTGCTGAAGCGGTACATACAGTACAACCTCGACTCGGATCTACCGCTATCAACAACGCAGAATCTGTTCTTCCATCAGATTTCTGCGCATCACAAACAGGAGGGTCTCGAGGCAGGCTCGATTCCGGTACTCTTCGATTACACGCAGATTCCGGCTGAAAGTCCCGCCTGGGCACCCCTCTACTACCTCATTCGAGAGGACGTAGACCGTGTACTGGAAGATTACTCCGAGCGCATCAGAGAGGCGCTCCGTTCGTGGACTGAGCGCGGGCCCACGCAGAAAGTCGCGAACAGCATGCTCGACATGCTCGAACGTGTAGAATTCGAGGAAGATCGATTAGACAGTTATCGTTATCGCCACCAGGAGGACATATGAGTACAACATACACACCGGCGACCAACAAGCCGGACAAACTACTCACCGGGTTCATCTCGGTGCGAGCACCGGAGCTAAAACACATCTACGGCTCACTTCAGGGGACCACCAGTGTCTCGGAAGTCACGAGCAAATTCGGTCGACCAGCCACCGGCGGTGAGGTGAAAACCGATCACGTCGAAGGGTCACTTCGTTTCCTGAATGCGGTCGATCTCGTCGAGAGTCCGACCGGAGACATCAAAGATACGGTCGAACCCATTAACGAGCGGCACTTCGAGGGCCTCCCTTTCGAAGCACAGTTGCTATACCACTGCAATCAGCAGGACGGTCGTCAGTCCCACTTTGGGGATGTTCACCGTGCCCTATTGAGTGAGGGGAGCCGAACGGTGAACGCTGGCCGAGACAACCTTCGAACCATCCTGAAGCGCGAGACTGACTACGACTTCAGTTGGACCGACGAGAAGATCGACATGTGGGTGACGTTGTGCGAGCAACTGGGTCTCGTGTCGGAGACCGAGGACGGTCTCGTGCTGAGCCCCTGTCGGGCAATGATGTACGACGCGCTCATACTCGCCCCAACTAGTTCGGGAGAGGACGCAGGCTACGACGGAGAGACAGTTGAAAACGGTGAATTCCGACGCGCACTCAACTGGATCAACGACAACTTGTTCACCGTCTACAAGGCACGAACTGGAACGCCGCGGCTTCACCCTGCAATCGCTGACGTCCTCCGTAACATGGAGGAAGATGGGGTCTTGTCCCTGTCTGCACCCGGCGACGCGCAGAACCAGGTAGAAGTGCCACCAGCAGACCTCGACGATGACGTCCGCGGAAACAGACGAAGCGTGACGCACGTTTCGATTCATTCTCGACCGGACGAAACGGCGTATCAGTACCCTCTCGACCAACTTCTCACTCACCAATGAGCCAACAAATCAAAGATTCACCGGCCAGCGGAGAGATGCCCCAATACTGGGACGACGAGGAAGTCGACCACTTCATCACGTCGGAAGCCCATACGAAGAAGAAGACGCCCGAACAGTTCCGAGAGACCCACGTCGACATCGATCGGATTTACGCAGACACGCTGACCCCACTCGGTATCTCGGGCGACTTCGTTACCCAAGAGAACGTACTCGACGCGATTACTGCGTCGAATATCGACGACCCGAACCGTATTTTCATCCTCCGTGGTGAACCCGGATCGGGTAAAAGCCAGCTCTGTGAGTGGACAAAGTATCAGATCAATGGTTACGGCGAGGATGACGATGGCGTCGAAGATTACGTCGCCTTGCACGTCTCCCGTAGCCAGACCCGAATGGATCAGATCATCGACGTCCTCACTGAACCACTCGACGTCGATACTGATGTCAGAAACATCGACGATCTCGACCCCGCCGATGCGGCGAGCGCCATCGTCGAGTATATGCGCGGTATCTGGTCGACCGAACACTTTTCAGACCAAGAAATACAGGAACTGACCGAGAGCAGAGGCGATAATAGCGACCTGCGAGAAATCTTCGCCAAGAACATCAGGGAGTATCAGGAAGCTCTCGAGTCTCGTGACGAGAATCCCGACTTCAATCTGCTAACCCGCGCAGATTTCCGCACTCTACGCCTGCAACTGAGCTTCAGTACGAAGCTCACGGAGAACAAAGACGTTCTGTACTCTGTCTTGAAGAACGAGGCTCACGAATACCTTTCCCGCAATCTCGTGGGCGACTTCAAGGAACAGCTACAGCAATACTCGGAGATGTATCAAGAGCGCGGTATCCGGCCGGTACTCATCTGTGAGGACCTCACGACGTTCAGCGTCCTGAAAGAGCAACTCCTAGACCACATCTTCGAACTTAGTAGTAGCAGCTACGACATCGTCCTCGGTTGGACGATCGGTTGGGAGCAGGACAACATCGACGACGCCCTCGCTCGCGAAGACGCAGCGACGTACATGCAAGGCCGATCTGAGGGGTACCTAACGATGACCGACGAGAACGGCGAGGCGTACTTCCTCGACGACGATGCTTCAGTAGCCCTCGCCCGATCGTATCTAGGTGCCATCGAACGGAATTCTGATGCGGCAGATGCGCCTCAGGACGTTGCAGAAGCTTTCGACGGTTTATACCCGTTTAACGAGCGCTTCATACACGTCGCTTATCGACAGCTAAACGACGAGGGAAGCAACCGGAAGACGCCGCGACTGTTGCTTCTTCGAGTGGTAAAGCACTGTCTCAAGTCGACGTGGGCACCTTACGAAGCGATGAAGTCGAACTCGTTCGTCGACACGCCGACCTTCGAGATCGACATGAAATACGACCAAATCTACCAAGACGTCAGCCGCTGGTACGGAGTTCCTGTCGAGGACGGCGTCGGGGTCAAGGTCGGCATCTTCGAAACGTTCGGTATCGAACTACCGGACGACGACACTGCCGCTGTGAAAGGCGATTACGTCGTGTTCGACAAGGGCAAGGGGAGTGCGGTACTCGATAAGATCAAGAACCCGCCGGTACCGGATCACGAGGTCGATACCGAGGACGACGGAGACGATACAGAAAGCAACTCTTCTGAGGTCGAAGACGGCGAAGAAGCAGCAGACGACGAGGATCCAGAAGACGAGCAGGTTGAGGTCATCGACGAACCAGAACTGAGCGAGGAAGAACGCGAGCGACAGCGCAAATTCCAGGAGTTCCAAGACTGGGTCACGAGCGGCGAAGAGTATCCCAGTTCGGACACGCTCCACGACGGCGCAGTCGCCGTTCTCGAACGGTGGCACAACCCTACGCGCCTGAGTAATCCGAACTCCTCGACGCGGTCGGTCGGTGGGATCTACTACGCTCGCGGCGACAGTATTCCGGTCTCCATTCAAGGGGACCAACAACGCCAAGCTAGCGTCGACATCGAACTCGAATGGGGCGCAGAACACGCCGATCTCTACACACCGATGCTGGAGTACGGACTGTTCGATATGTTCGACCCGACGACGACGAACTTCGATCAGCTCCGTGCGTGGGCAGACACTAACGTCGCCCAGTTCCAGCATGAAATGCGCGAAGAGATCGAGGACTGTCTTCCCGAGGAACTCACGATAGAGAAAACGCTGGTCCTCGCACAGTTCTTCCTTATCAACGCTGCCCGTGGAGTTGAGGTCGACGACGATCAGATCCCCACAGAAATCGTCTTCGAGGAGTACGACAGCAATCAGTCGTACGGTAAACCGATCGTCGAAAACTTCGATCGAGATAGCGCGTTTGGACAGGCGTTCACCGACCTCACCGTGTCGTCGGGGGATATTAGTGACCTCATCGAGGGGTTCTTCCTCCTCAAATCGAACGTCGTAGACTACGAGCGCCTGTCTGAAGCACGTAGGGAGGTTGCCGAAGACCTCGAGGCACACGTCGACGCTGCGATGGTCATCGATACCGACGAACTCGCTGACGCGTACAAGGTCGGAACGACGCGAAATAACGCCAATACCAAGGTATCGAGTCTTTTCGATCGGATTTCGGATTACGCAGCAGAACTCCAGCGGCTCACGGTCAACGACGACGCATCACACATCCAGGACGCGCTTGAACCCGTTGAACGGTGGTACGACAGCGGCCATACGGTCGACCAGCTCGCAGAGTGGTTCGAGACGTTGTATCAGTGCGCAGGTGCGATGGACGTTCCGATCAAGTCGAGTTACGAGGACGCCTACGAACTGCTCACCGAATCGCCGGAGGAAGTGAAGCTCACGGCCTTCCGTGATGATGTCAAGCAGTTCCGTAACATGGGTGACGCAACCGGTGTGACGTTCATCGCTCGACTTCACGACTTCGCCCGGAGCCAAGACGAACAAGCAGCGTGGGAGATATACGAGGCGTTCGACTCGCTGATCAGCGATCTCCAAGACCAGGAACACGCTACCGGGGCCGATCTCGAACATCGCATCAAGCAACTCAGCGAGTACAGTAACTACGAGCAGAAGCGCCAGTCGATCGTCTCTCTGACGGAGGATCTGTAAAATGAGCGAATCGAAATCACTACCGACGGCCGTTGACGCTCTCGAAGACAAGGCTCGAGAACACAAGCAGGCACAGAACACGCAGTATCACGTCTCGGTCGCGCGGCACAACATCAGCGAGGTGAACGACGAACTCGACGACCTCGCCGAGCGCCTTCGAGACCTGAAATACTACAAGAAAGTGCTTGAGGAGGCCTTCGACGGTTCCGCGCCATCGATGACCAGTAGTGCGGTTCAGGTGGCAGAGAAAGCGGTCGAGGTGACTCAAGAGGATCTACTCGAGAACGTCCAGAGCGACGATATGGGCGAGGGAGACGCGGAACTCGACGATCTTGGCGCAGACGGTCAGAGCGACCTCGAAGTCCAGCTGACACCGGACGTCGAGACCCATATCGAGCAGATTCGCTCGGCGAAGAAGCAGGTAAAGAACGTCACCGAGACCATTGAGAGTCAACTTGACAGCAAGCGCAACGATTGGAGTACAAAGGTCGCGGCAGCGGAAGAACTCCAGAAGATCCTCGGTGGGCAGGACTCGGACTTCGCGCGTACACTCAACCACATGCACACGTTGCTGACGCGAGAGTTGATGGACTCGAGCGGAAGCGCCACGAGCTTCGTATCAAAGTGGGATAACGCCACCAGCGACTGGGAGAAACATCAATCGCTCCAGAGCTTCGACGACTTTCAAGAGAAACACGACCTCTCAGACTCCACGATCGAGGACGTAAAGACGCTCAGTAAGTCCCAACAGCTTACGTTGGCTGATGTCTCGCTCGACTCGCTCGAGGAGATGAAACGCGTGGATGAACTGGAATCGGCGGTGGAGCTTAACCTGTAACGATGAAGGACCCCGTCGCCAGCGCGGAACAAATGCAGGCTGCATACCACGACTACTTTATCGGTCGTGGGGGACGAGCTGCGCGTAGCGTCGCTAATCGCCTGGCGGACGGCGAGGACGACATCACGGGGATGCGCGGTCCCTATCTTCAGGCACTCGACATCCCGAACTGGAGCGGCCGTTCGTGGGACGCGTTCGCCAGGTCGGCACGTCTCGAGCCGCATATCCGCCGGGCTTTCTCGAAGATCGGCTTCGAACGGCTCTACGACTTCCAGGAGCGTAGTATCGAGGCCATTCTCGAGGGAGATGATACCGTCATTACTGCCGCGACGGGACGAGGAAAAACTGAAGCGTGGCTCATTCCCATCCTCAACCGCATCCTCGAAGACAAACGGCATGGTGACGGGGGTGACGATACGAGCGTCAAGGCCACGCTCATCTATCCGACGAAGGCGCTCGCACAGGACCAGTTGAAGCGCCTCCTCCAGTACCTCTACCTCATCAACAACCACCTACGGTCGGAACAACAGATCACCGTCGGTATTTACGACGGTGATACCCCGCGGAATGTCGGCGAATCAGGCTCCGAAGGGTACCTCAATGCGACCTTCCGTCACTTCGAGTGCCCTGGGTACAATGACGAACTCGACAAATGCCAAGACTGCGGTGGTGGTGTTCGGATCCGAAACACCGGCGCTCGGTTCAAACTCATCCCAGAGAAAGCGCACTGTGAAGACGATGATCCGCACGACGTTCCGCTCGATTTCCTGCGGCTAACGAAGAACGACATCCTCGAGAACGGCGTTGACATCCTGCTCACAAACCCGGACACGATCAACTACCGACTCATCAACACTAACGCCGAAGACGAGCACGAGCGGTTCGTCTACGAACCTGAATTCCTCGTCTTCGACGAGGTCCACACCTACGACGGCCTGTTCGGGAGCTACACGTCGACGCTGATGAAGCGAATCCAGTCGCTCCGCGAGGAACGCGGCCTCGACGACTTACAACTCGTCGCGAGCAGTGCGACCGTCGAGAACGACGTCGAGTTGTTCCAGAAGGTTAGCGGTGCCGTCGACGTCAAACAGGTGAGTGAGTCACCACGCGACCTCGATGGGGAGGTTCCGGACGATGTTCCGGAAGAGCTAACGTCGCACAGTCTGTCCGTCGACCGCATTCTGCGTGCGACGGCCGCGCCGGACGACGTTGTTCCGGGCCTCGATGCGTTCGACTACACGCTGGAGGATGCATCGAGTTACGACCGTGACCGCCGGGAGACGCTAGCGAGTGACGCTCTCTTCGATTACCTCACTGAAGCCGAGGACGACCCCGGCGCACAGGTCGTTCGCTACGTCCACCAGTTGTTGTACGATGAGCCACTCACGCGGTCCCAACTACACGACGAGTTAGCGACGACGCTGAATCTCGACGCCGATGAAGCATCGAAACTGGTGGCGAACGTCCGGACCCTCGGTGAGTTTTCCGGCATGCTGGAGAACCGAAGTCACGTGTTCTCTTGGCCGATCGACGGCTTCTATACGTGTCCATCGTGTGACGCAACGTACCGCTCCCCACAGGACGACTGTAACGAGTGTGGGTTCGACTTCGTCACGCGCTCTACCTACTGCCGACACTGTAGCGACGAACACCTTGTCGGATGGTACTGTCCAGGCTGCGACCAACTAGAGCCGTACACGCCAACCGAACACGGGACGATCGACCAAGACGAGGAACACGTCTGCCGCCGATGTGAGGTAGCGCGCGACGATGTCGTCCAGATGGTTCGTACGACGTTCCAGCCGTTCCTCGAGTGCCTCGACTGTGGACTCCGAACCGAGCGAACGACGACCCGTGACTGTCCCGAGTGCGGTTCCAAGACCGTCAGGACCGACGATGAGACGTTCACCTGCGTTAATCCGAAGTGTGAGTCGGCTCACGAGATTGAGCGAGTCTGCGATAACTGTGACGGGACCGACTTCGGGCTAGCTACTGTTGCGAGTCGATTCGATTGCCCGGAATGTGGCGCGACTTACGAACACCCCGAGCAGGCCTCTGACCAGTGTGTCGACTGTGGTTCCTCACTCACCTCGACGAGGTTCCTTCCCTGGGTCTGTGGGAGCGACGATTGTAGCCGGATCCTCTTCGATGATTCCCCCGATCAATGCGACTGTGGCTCATCGTCGTTCGTAAAGCGCGGACTCTTCGAGATTTACGACGACCAACACTGCCGTTCGTGTGAGACGGCATTCCTCGGCGACGAGGGCTGCAACTGTGACGATCCGGACATCCATCCGCGGACCGGTCATCATCAGGCCTACAAGACGATCGACACCAGTGGGCGGATTCACACGATGAGTTCGCAGCCGTCGGCTGTCCCGTGCCCGCATCCGTATGCCCGGTACGAGATTGACCGCCGGTTCGACGAACTGATGCGAGGACCGAGCAATCTCGCGGTGACCACCTCGCAGTACATGTTGCGCCGCGTCGCCGACGAGGAGGGCCAACAGGCGGCGAAGCTCCTGTCGTTCGCTGACTCTCATCGTGACATGAAGGAGCTCAGTCGTGACTTCTCGGAACCAGAGGTCGAGACCCTTCTCGATCAACTGTTAATCGAAAGTGCGTCGTCCCGTAATGACGGGAACGACTGGACACCGTTTAATCAGGTCCTCGAGGACGCGGCGAACATCGTCGACGAGGTAAACGATGCACTGGAACCGCCGCGAGTCGCGAGGAGTGTCGAGTTTGACCTGAAGTCACGATTGAAAGATCAGCCCCGAAAGCGCTGGGACGACGATGACGCGCTTCGGGATCGACTCACCCGACGCGCACTCGAACACACCTACAGCCAGCGTTTGGGCGAGCGGGACGGCTCCCTCACCGAAGAAGGACTGCTCGATGTCCGCTTTGCCCCAGGTCTCGACGAACTCGATGGTGATGAGCGCGCTATCGTCCGCGAACTCGCCGACGAGGGCAATGACTATCGTGTCGCAAACTTCGACCATCCGAGTCCCGACAGGCCCGCCGAAGCAGTCGTCGACGAACTGGTTGACCGCAATATCCTCTCCTACGGGCACTCTGATGACTACGTCTCGTTCGATCCGTCGGCGCTCGCTGTTACGGTTGCGGGCGACGGTGATGGTATTCGGTTCGACCCTGATACTGAGCGGTACTACACGACGCTCCAGCACCAGTTTGGTCTGGATACGCAGTCCACTGTTCAGTCCGGAACGTCGCTCGCCGAACGTGCCTCGACCTCCCATCCCCGGTTCACACAGCGTGCCCACCGTGCCGAATACTCAGAGACGCGGATTCTCATCTCTGAGGAGTATCTCGGGGCGACGAATAAGCGCAAACGTCGGGAGTTAGAGTACCTCTTCCGCGAGGAGAACTACCCCCACCACCTCTCTTCGGGACCGACGATGGAACTCGGGGTCGACATCGGTGACCTCGACGCACTCCTGCTGTACGGGACGCCGCCGAACATGAACGCGTACCTCCAGCGGGTCGGGCGTGCGGGGCGCAGCTCCCATTCTTCGATGGTTCACTCGGTCAGTCAGCGCAACCCGATCGACTACTACTACTACGACCACCCGGACGAACTCATCGACACCGATCCGACTCCAGTACCGCTCAACGAACACAACGAGGAGGTCCTACGCGTTTCGCTGTCGTGGGGGATCTTCGACTACGTGGCGGCTAACTTCACTATTCCGTGGGACGTCAGTCGACACGGTCGCGCGCGGTCGATCGATGGTGGAGATACCTATCACCGTCGGAGCATGCTCGACGAGAGCGAACGTGACGACGCCAGTAAACTGACCCACGTGATGTCCCTCGGTGCCGACACGCTATCGCTCGGTGGCGACGACTCAAAACTCGACGTACTCGGCGAAGTCGTCGACGACTATGAACGAGACATCGCCGACTACCTTGAATCTCTCCTCGACTACCGCTACTGCGAAGAATGTGAGCGGCGGTATGCTACTGACGACGACCGCGAAACGTGTACCAACAGTGACTGTGATGGAGAAATCCTGCACGCTCAGAGCGAGTTCGGCCACCTTGTCGACGACGTTCTCGCGAACTTTGACGAGCGCTACATCACTGGATACCGCGAATACAAACGGGGACTGGAAAGTGAGTTGTCCAACCTGAAACGACGTAACTCTCGGTTGCGTCGTGACCAGCAGCGGGCCGGGTCAGACGAACGAGCACGCATCATGCGCGAACGCCGGGGCCTCAAGGACCGCATCGAGGTTCTCGAGGACTACCTCTCTGATCTAGGTGGTGCGAGCTACTTCGACTTCCTCAGAGAGTCCCGTGAAAGCAAATACGACTTCTCGATGCGGAGCGTCGCCACGACGGCAGGTCTGTCCCTGGTCGACGAAGGGTACAACCGCCGGAACGTCGGCGATCAGGGGAGCGGCCGCGCGATGCAGATGGCGCTCTCAGAACTCCACCCCGGTGCCGCCTACCTTGACGGCGGGGAGACGTACACCGTCTCGCGCGTCCGACTCGACGACAAGGCTAGCTCGGACCTCCGGGATACCGTGAGCGAAGCCGTCGACGGAGATCACCTGGCCGAGGAACTCGTCTGCCCGGCGTGCCACACCTCGCACGACCT
Source organism: Haloterrigena alkaliphila (assembly GCF_017352155.2). Taxonomy (NCBI): domain Archaea; kingdom Methanobacteriati; phylum Methanobacteriota; class Halobacteria; order Halobacteriales; family Natrialbaceae; genus Haloterrigena; species Haloterrigena alkaliphila. The sequence continues at coordinate 2,557,451 of NZ_CP071462.1, read as the reverse complement.
CGACGCTGACGGGTGTGATTGCGATAACGATGTACCGCTCAAGCGACGCCGACTGGCGGTACTCGATTCGGTCGATGCCTACCACGACAACCTCAAACTGACCGCAGAAGGTGACGAAGCGCGCTACCTCCACGACGAACCGAACAAACCGATCCAGAACACGTACGCCGAGCGGGAGACGTCGATACTCGAGTTCGACTCTGAACGGACGTTCGAACTTCAGGATGCCGATGGCGATCCTCTCGGGACGATCGAGTACGGCGATTACTCGGTTCTGCTGCACACGAAGAGCTACAAGACGAAGTACAAGTCCGGTGAGGTCGATCCGAGGCCGACAGCCTTCGAGGTATGCGGTGAAGAGAACTGTCCAGGCGTCATCTATCGTGACGATGACGACGAGCGTCGGTGCAGCGCCGACCCTGACCACTTCCCTAACGGCCGCGGTGCTGACTCCGAGTTCATTCGCCTTGGATACCAGTACGACACTCAGGGTGTCCGAGTTGACCTCAACGACCGCGACCTGTCGCACACGTTGGCTCACGGCCTCCGAGTCGCGCTGCAATACCTCGGCGGCGTCAACATTCGTGACCTCGCCGAATATGTCGGCGAGGATCACGTAGACGTCTTCGAGTCTCAAGAGGGCGGGTCCGACGTCGCGCGACTCCTCTTCGAACGGACGGACGGAGAGTTCCGGGCGTTCCACCGTGCAGTCGGGCTTATGCGCGATCAGTTCGACTGTGACTGCGAGAACGGGTGTCCGTCCTGTCTCTACCAATACGGCTGTGACGTCAGGAACGACCAGCGGTCGTTCGACCGAGAACGTCTTCGAGACATCCTCGCCAACGGTAGCGTGATCATTCAGCCGATCACGAACCACGAAATCGACGAACAGCTCACCGACTGACCAACATCCCACACAAATTGCCGCCGATGGATTTCGACCCACTCGAACTCGCGAACTCGATGCGCGAATCGTACGCTGAACACTACGCCGGCTCCCAACCACAGCGAGCCGTCAAGAACCTCGTCTCGCGGTACCACGACGGGTCTGGCGAGTCACTGGAGGAGGACCTTCCTGAGTTCATCCGGACGAAAGGCCCCTTCCTCCAGGTGCTGGACCTTCCACGGATGAGCGACACCTCTTGGGAGACGTTCGCCAGTAACCAAGGCCTCCACGACGATGTCACCGAAACGTTCTCTGAGGCCGGGTTCCGATCCCTGTATGAATTTCAGGAGTCAGCGGTCGAATCGGTTCTCGAGGACCACCACACGCTCCTGACCGCAAGTACGGGTCGGGGAAAGACCGAGGGATGGCTCATCCCTATCCTTCAGTTCATTACTGAGGCAAAAGCGGGTCAGCACGGCGACCATCCACCAGACAGCGTCAAGTGCGTCCTCACATACCCGACAAAAGCACTCGCACAGGACCAGTTGAAGCGATTGATCGACTACCTCTTCACGCTCAATCGAGATCGATCGTTGGACGAGCAAGTGACCGTTGGTATCTACGACGGTGACACTAAGCGTCGCGACCCCGACGAACTCGCGTACCTCCAGACCACGTTCCAATACTTCGACTGCCCGTGCGACGAGTGTGATTCGTCGCTGACGGTTAGGCAGCGTGACGACGACTCGTTCGTCGTCGAACCGATGGTGGAACACGAGGACGACCTCACGTTCGATTTCATCAAGGTCACTCGTGACGCCATCGTCGAATCGCCAGCGGACATCCTGTTGACGAACCCAGACACGATCAACTACAGGCTCTTCAACGTCAACGGTGACGAGGAACAGCAGCGCTTCGTCGCCGAGCCGAAATACTTCGTGTTCGATGAGATCCACGAGTATTCCGAACTCTTCGGTTCGTTCACGTCGACGCTCATGCGCCGGTATATTCGAGAGCGGCAGGAACTCAACGGGTACGAGAGTGAGGCAGACGACGATCTCACCATCGTCGGTGCGTCGGCGACCGTGGAGAACAAACGGACGGTCTTCCAGCGCATCAATCCGTTCGTCGACCCTGACATCGAAGTTGTCGAAGAAGACGAGCGTACCCTCGACGCACCGTTCCCCGTCGACATCCCCGACGAATTTGTTTCGGCAGAAATGAGCGAAGAGGAGTTACGTGCCGGGGACACCGATGCCGCGAGGCAAGCACTTGACGCAGCTGCCGTAAAGGATGGTAGTGAGGACGTTGATGATGCGCTCTACGAACATTTAGTCGAGGACGAAGGTGGGCCCCTTGAGTTCGTCCGCGGGATCTACGCGGCGCTCCGTGAGACCCCACTTCGGCCAGTCGGTCTTCGGGGCCGCCTGATCGACGAGGCTGGGCTTTCTGAGTCCCAGGCGGAGACAGTCGTAGCGAACTTCATGACTATCGGCGAGGTGTCGGGCATTCTCGAGCGCCGCGCCCACTTGTTCAGCTGGCCGCTCGACGGTTACTACACGTGTATTAACTGTGGGACAGTCTACGACACCCCGCAGTCGTCCTGTACTGAGTGCGGCCACCACTTCGTGACGAAACTCTCGTTGTGTAACGAGTGTGGTGAAGAGTCGCTTGAATCATGGTTCTGTCCAAACTGTGAGCGCCTCGCACCTCATACCGTCACGTCGGAAGAAGGCCGTTTCGAGTATTTCCAACGGAGAGAATGTCAGTGTGAGACCATCGACGGCGAAACACCGGAGATGGTTCGAGTTTACTGGCGACCGTACTACGAGTGTACGGACTGTGGCGAGCGTCAGAAGATTGACCATCAGCATGACTGTCCCGACTGCGACGCCTCGATGGTCCTCGACGATTCGATGGAGAAGCACGTTTGCACCAACCCAGACTGTGACGGCGAACTCACGGTCGAGGAAGCACGGGAACCCGAATGTCATTCCTGCCGTTCCACTGCGTTAGAGCCGCTTGCAGACGAAGATGTTCAGTATTGCACCGAGTGTGGAGAAGTCTATGAAGATCCGGAGGGACAGGAGTGCACTACAGACGACTGTGACGGCGAACTCACGCCCAAACGGTTCCTCGGATGGACGTGCAGCGACCCCGGGTGCGACGAAGTGTATTTCGGTAATCCACCCGCGTCGTGCAGTTGCAATAAACGGAAACTCGTTCGATCCGCGCTGTTCGACATCAACATGGTCGACGAGTGTCAGTCCTGCGGGCACGAGTTCCTTCCTAACGGTCCACACAACTGCAACTGCGACGATCCCGAGATTAGCCGCCGGGCGAAGGGCTACGGGAACTTTCGGATGGTAGACGATAACGGACGAATCAGGGAAGCGAGTAACTTCTCCGGCGGACTGCCGTGTTACCACGAAGATCGGCGAGAAACCTACGCGAAGAACCGGCGATACGACTCGATGCTCCGTGGTCCGGCCAATGCTGCTGTGACGAGCGGGCGCTATTTGTTGCGTTCACTGGCAGATCGTGACGATCCCAGTACCTTCGGAGAATCGAAGATGCTCTCGTTCGCGGACAGCCAGTCCGACATGAAGGAACTCGAGCGGAACTTCCGCGAACCCGAAGAGTCGTTCTTCTTCGACCAGTTGTTCGTAGATAGCGTCAGCTCGGAGGCTGACGAATCGGGTTGGGCAACACTGTCCGACGTCGTGGAGTGCGGAGTAGACGATGCACACCAGTACGAAGGGCAATTAGTCGGTAAGGACGGTAACGCCCCGCAGATGTACGAACATCTGACCGGCTACGACCAGTCGGTCGACGAATACCTGACAGAAGAATTGCTATCTCGCGTCTTTGAAGGTAAGTACAGTCAGCGTTACCGCAGTAGCCAGCTTAGCGACGAGGGGCTGGTCGACGTTCGGCTGGACGCCGGACTTGACGAGCTCAGCGAGGGCGAGCGTGAGTTACTCGTAGAGGCAATCGGTCAGAACCACCATTATGAGCCGAATCTGGTGGACGAGATCGAGAACGGACACGACCATCTCGACTCCCTCGTCGATCGCGGTATTCTACGTCGCGTCGAAGAGGAGGGGAGTCGGTTCGTCATGGTCGACGAAGATGCGGTCGAATGTGCGGTCGTCGACAACGTGACGCCGACGAACTACAGTCCGAGCCAAGAGGAATACGCGACCTCGCTCGAAGTCACTCTAGGGCTCGCACCGGATGATGTCATCGAGTTCGGAACGACGATAGAGGACCGGTCGGAGTTCTCTCACTCCCACTACTCCCTGACTGCTCAACAGGTTTCGACGTCCGACCCGATGATGTTGCTCGCGCGGGCATACTACGGTGAGACCGACCGCGACGAGCGGCGAAAACTGGAGTACCAGTTCCGACAGGGGCGGTATCCACACTTCCTCTCGTCTGGGCCGGCGATGGAGTTAGGTGTCGACATCGGCGACCTCAACACGCTCCTCCTGTACGGGACCCCGCCGAACGCCAACTCGTATCTTCAGCGAATCGGACGTGCGGGTCGGGCTTCGGGCAATTCCCTCATTCACTCGGTCAGCCAGCGGAACCCCATCGATTACTACTACCACGAACACCCAGAGGAACTCATCGCGGCCGACCCCCAGCAGGTTCCGCTCAACGAGGTGAACCACGAAGTGCTCCACCAGTCGCTTTCGTGGGCCGTCCTCGACTGGGCTGCGACGACCCGATGGGTCCCATGGCGCCGCGAACAGAGCGGTCTCGAAGACCTCATCGTCTGTGGCAACGAGCCAGTACCGCGAACGGAGCCCCGACCGAACGACGTGATGACGTTCACCGGGGTGCTTTCGTCCACGAACTTCCAAGTCCAGAGTTGGAACGATGATGCTCCGCTTGAAGCACTTCGGAGGCTCCTCGACGAGAACCGGGACGAAATCGAGCAGTGGTTGGAGGACCTCCTGTCGTTCAGCGTTTGTTCAGCGTGTGGCCGAAAGCACGCCGCTGGCTACGGCGGGGAGTGTCAGCGTAACGACTGTGACGGTGTCGTCGAGTCGGTTCTCGATAAGCATGGGGACCTCGTCGAAGGGATCCTCGCCGGAACCGAGGACAAACAGAGCTTCGAGGAGACTATCGTCGATCTCTATCGCGACCAGCAAGACGACATCTACGACGACATCGATGAACTTGACGAGGAAGTAAGCGATCTACGGCGAGAAGAACGGAATACTCGCGACCGCGACGAAAAGCGCCGCCTACGAGAACAGCGAGAGCAGGTCGAGCGTCAACTCGACCAACTGAACGACTATCTCGACCGACTTGAGGACATGGACTTCGGTAGCTATCTGAACCGGGAGAGTCCTGCTGCGTTCGGATTGCGGTCGGTTGGTAGCTCGGTCGATTACCAACTCGTCGGTGAAGACTTCGAGCACGTCAGCGACGGGTCACGCGAGCGCCGCATCGCTCTCTCTGAACTCCATCCTGGCGCTGCGTATCTCTACGACAGCGAGACCTACGTCGTGACACAGGTGTACTGGGAGCCGCTGGAATCCGCACGCATCACTGACGACCTCGAAGATGCGGCTATTTGTCCGACGTGTGCTTCCGAGTACGATAGCGACACTTCCAACTGCGAGTCGTGCGGGACGCGACTGAAGCCGCTCGTCACTCAGGTCCCGGAAAGAGTGATTGCGTACCAGCACGATCTCCCGCTCAGTTCGACGCCGAGTACCCAGCAACTTCAACCCTCGACGGTCTACCAGAACGATACGGAACCCCAGAGCACGTACGCTCCCGTCGAAACCGATGCCGGCGATTCGTTCGAGGCGACGTTCTCCCGGGACATCGTCGACGAAAACGGGACCGTCCACGGACAGTTCGAGTACGGTGACGTCACGCTACTCGCCTCGACGAGCAAATACTGGGCGACCTACAAGGACGGTGGAGCAGACCCGTTACCGAACGTGTTCGAGATGTGCGGTGTCGACGGATGTAACGGAGCAATCGCGAAAACCGGAGACTCGGCATACTGTACGAACAACGTCGAACATCCCGTCGATGAGAGCGAGGCTGTCCGGCCCGCAACGAAGTTCTCTACGAAGGCGGCCCGGATACGCTTCGACAGCGAAGAACTCGAACACGGCTTCGCTCACGGCCTCCGAGTCGCACTCCAGTACATCGGCGGCGTTAGCGTCAGGCAGGTTCCAGAATCCATCGAGGACGAAGGAACACTAGTCTACGATTCCGACGAAGGCGGAAGCGGCATCACCGTGCTGCTAACTCAAGATGACGGAGAGAAATTCGAACGCGCCGTCGAACTCATGCGTGAGGCGTTTTCACCGGACGAGTCGAAGTGTAACTGCGAGAACGGATGTCCGTTCTGCCTCTACCAGTATGGGTGTGTAGAGCAGAACGACCCCGAATCGTTTGCAAAGGACGAACTGCTAGACCTGCTATCTCACGAGCTTCACCTCGAACCGAGGAACGATGAGTAATCCACTCAACGCCGCGAACGAACTCCGAACGCAGTCACCTGAGCGCCTCTGGGCGCTTTCAGCGGAGAGCGTGTACTCTGCACTCGCCGCAACAGCAACTGGGGAGCCCATACAGGAACGCCTCGAACCGCATGTTCGGACTGAAATTATCAGAACGAATGACGAACGAGGCCGCGATCCCGTCGTCTCGATACACGAGTGGCTGCTCGACGAACTCGGTCTCGTCGACAACAGCACCATTTCGCTACTGGGAATGGTAGTGCTAATCTCGGACGAGCCACAGCCGTTCATCCGAACAGCTACTGTCGCTCGGCTTCAGCCAGCTGAGATGGTGCTTCGCTCGTGCAACGAAATCGAGGAGGATAACGTCCCGAGACGCGAACTCGACAGCCTGCTCGCCGACGAGTGGGATGAAACCGTTCTTGCTCCCCTCTTAGGGTCGCTCGGGTTCATGACTATCTATCCCGATAGCGTCGACCTCAATCGAGAACGGATCGACAGTTCGCTGTCGGCCCAGCAGACAATGTCTACCGAGACAGTTGTTGCAGAAGCCTATCGCGACATCCTCTCTCGCGTCGTCGAATCTGCGGACGCAGCCTGTCTAGAAGACCTCGTGCAGCGATTAATTGGAACAACTCCGACGAAGGGAGAACTGGAGATGGCCGAGGTAGCAAACCTCGCCAGTACGCAAGCGATCACAGTCGATGAAACGGAAGTCGAAGACGCAGTCCGTAACCAGCGGCAGGAATACGAGGACGAATTCGACCAAGTGCGATCACTGCTGGTGCCATCAACTGAGGCCGACTTAGAGAGGGTCAACACGGACCAGTCGGTCGGACTCGACGATGTATCGGAAGATGCGGATCTTAGCGCTGATGAACGGGAGGCAGCTCTCAAAGTCGTCGCCACTGTTGCGGCATACCCCGTTCTGGCGACGTTCGACGTGCACTTCGTTACTGAGCGGTGGCCGAGCGTAACGCCGTACTCTCTCTACCAAGCACTTTCATCAGTTCCGGGAGTCGAGTGTGAGGTCAGCGACGGCCTCGTCGAATTTGAGACCGTGCCAGAAGCTGTCGATGTCGAGGCTGTACGAGACGAATATACGAAACACCTCGTGGAACGCTGTTCGGACATTCAGAGTCGCATCGACACCCTCTCTCAAGAGACGGTGTCATTCCCGCCTGACCCCGTCGCGACCGAGTCGATGGTGGTTCAGGACTACGAGTCGATCGACAGCGGGGCGATCGCACCGACCTACTTCACCTACACGCTCGTCGATCCGGACGCTCTCGGAGAGCAAAAGATGGACGCCTACGTCGGAGATTCACGTGGACTCGGTAGAGAACGGGCACGTCTCCGCCGCTGGCATGAGAGGCGCTCGTCGGGACTGAAACCGTACACTGCAATGACCGACCGCTTGTTCAGCCTCGGCCTCGAGCGCGACATAGAGGACAAGGTTTTGCGCATCATGACACCGTTCGACGACGACACGTTCAACGAGTACGTGGCCCAAATTCGTCGTCTTCTCGAACATGGCTTCGAGCTTCGTTTGCTCACTCGCCATACGAAGGAACCCTGGGAGTGGCGGCGGCTTCAACGAAACCTGCTGAGCGAGATCAAAGAACATCGTGATCGAGTGACGGTGCGTTCCTATTCGCGGTTCAAGGAACACCAGCGTGTGACGCCCGATATGGACTTCCGCGATCTCAATGAAATCGGGATTCATGGCAAACTCCAGACGGTCGGTGCACCGGAGGAAGGGGCAGCACTCCTCGGGTCTGCGAACTTCATGGAGAACAGTTACGACTGGAACCCCGAATGTGGGATCTACACCGAACGAACGCAGTTTGTTGATGCCGCAGTCGAATTCTTCGACATCGTATGGGACATCTCGGCAGCTGACGAATTATCGATTGAGCGCTTGCAAGAGATTCCCGATCACCAGCTAGTACCAACGTACTATAGCTAGCTTGTCCTGCCTAGCAAGCGCATTTGGATCTCTGCCTCAGAAACATACGTTGGTATACAAGTAGTACAAATATGTAGATAGCCCAACTGGCGACTGAAGTTCTTCGC